>JADZDL010000125.1 GCA_020851075.1 Planctomycetota bacterium
GCCATTGGCGGCTGGAACGCGGTGCGCGTGACGAAGGAGAGGGCCGCAACCCTCCACACGGCGCGGGCCATCGCCGGCGGGCAATTGGACAGCTGCAGGAACAGTCCGGCGTTTGACACGGCGGGGGAAATGCAGAGCACCCTCCAGGACATCGCGACCCGAGAGGCGCAGTTCGTGCGAACGACGGGCAAGCACGCCGCCGAACTCGCTGGCGAGGCCGCCAGCCTGGCGGGCACCTCCGCAGAACTCGTCCGCAGCTCCAGCCAGACCAACAACAAGGCCATCAGCGTTGCCTCGGCGTCCGAACAGATGTCGGCCAGCCTCGCGCAGATGTCCGAATCCACCAACACCCTGTCGATGAACTTCCGCACGGTGGCGGCCGCCGTCGAGGAGATGACCGCCAGCATCGCCGACGTCGCCAAGAACACGGAGCGTTCGGCATCCGTCGCCAAGGAGGCCGAAGAACTGGCCCAGCGCAGCAACCAGAGCATCACCGAACTCGACAGCGCTGCCGAGGAGATCGGCAAGGTCATCCAGGTGATTGAGGACATCGCCGAGCAAACCAACCTGCTGGCCCTGAATGCGACGATCGAAGCAGCTCGCGCGGGTGAGGCGGGCCGGGGCTTCGCGGTCGTTGCCTCGGAGGTGAAGGAGCTGGCGCGTCAGACCGCCGAAGCCACCAGCGATATCCAGCGACGCATCGCCCACATCCAGGCCGCCAGCCGCGAAGCGGTCACCAACATGGGCCACATCGGCAAGGCGATCACGCAGGTCAACGGCACGGCCCGGTCCATTGCCGCTGCCGTGGACCAACAGAGCATCGCGACGAAGGAGATCGCCGCCAATGTCGCCCAGTCCGCGAGTTCCTCGAACGTCGTGTCGGATGGCGTTGCGCAATGCGCACAGGCCAGCCACGAGATCGCGCAGTCGATCGCCGACGTCAGTGGGGAGGCGCAACGCAACGCGCGCACCGCGGGGCGACTTGAGGGTGCTAGCGCCAACTTGGGCCAGCTGGGCGCCGCATTGCTCGAGGCCGTGCGCAGCTTCAGCAAACGAACCGACGGTTTTGACCTGCTCGGTTTCCAAGCCGGGCACATCGGGTGGAAGAAACGCCTTGCCGAGGTCCTGGCCGGCAAGACCACCATCACCGAGCGCGATGTCTCGGACCATCACCAGTGCGCCCTGGGCAAGTGGTACGACACGGATGGCAAGGCCCGTTGGGGACATCTCACCGCGTTCCGCACGCTGCACGACGAGCACGCGGAGTTCCACCGACTGGCCCGCGCAATCGCGGCGGCAGTGGTCAAGCAGGACCTGCAGACCGCCCACGACGACTACGAGAAGCTCTCGGACCTCAGCGTGACCGTGGTGAACCGGCTGCGGCAGCTCGAGGATGAAGCCGCGAACTCCGCCGACCTCGTCACTGCGCGATAGCCTCCTGCTTGCTGCGGGGCCATGTTGCCCATGTGCAGGTCGCGGACCGAGGCGTCGGGATCCAGCGTGCACTCGTGGGGACCCGTTGGGGGCGTTGACAGTGCCGTCGACTTCGCGCAACGTTGGCGCCGCGTGTCCGGGGAAGTCCAGGGCGCGACGTGCAGGTCCCATTCCCGGAGCAACGATGCGATCCCCGCTCTTCTTGTTGGCATCCCTCTGCAGCATGTCGCTCTGCCTCGACGCCCAGGGCACGATCCACGTGCCTGTCGGCACGCAGCTGGTCGATGGCAACAATGCGTCGCCGTACCCCTTCCAGTTCACGAACGCGACCGGGCTACGGGTCCAGTACCTCTACGACGCTCCCCAATTCACGGTGCAGGGCGTGTCGAGTGCGGTGCGCCTCACGAGCCTGCGCTTTCGTTCGCAGGCCAACTTCACTTGCGCGGGAGGCTCGTATCCCAACGTCGGCATCCGCATGTCGACGAGTCCGCGCGACCACCTCGCGGCGACCACCAATTTCGCGAACAACCACGGCCAGGACCTCACCGTCGTCTACAGCGGGCCGGTCGTCGTGAACCCGGTGCCGAGCCAGAGCAACCCTGGTTCGTGGTTCGTGGACATCCCGCTGCAGACACCGTTCGACTACAACCCCAACCTCGGCGACCTCGTCCTGGAGTTGGATCACGACGGCTCGTTCGTCGGCGTCGACTCCTGTCCGCTCGACTCCCAACTGCTGACGGGGAACGGCTGTGTACGCCTCGTATCGCAGACGAGCCGTACGGCGACCACCGGGTCACTGTTGTTGGGCAATTCCGTGGTGGTGGAGTTTCCGTGGCAACCGGTGGACCTGTACGCGGGCTTCACCGCGACCCCGACTGCGGGGACTACGCCCCTGCTCGTGCAATTCACCGACCAGAGCCAGAGCAGTGATCCCGCCGGCATCACCTCGTACGCTTGGGACTTCGACGGCGATCAGGTGATCGACAGCACGAGCCAGCACCCGAGCTGGAACTACCAGACCTGCGGCACCTACGACGTGTCCCTCACGGTGCAGGACACGCTGCACGGGTCGCGGACGATGGTGCGCCAGGCCTTCGTGCGGGTTGGCACCGACACGGTGGCGTCCTTCACGCACAGCCAACTAGGCCTCGGTGTCTACCTGTTCACGGACACCACAAACCCGGCGGCGACCAGCTGGGCCTGGGACTTCGACGCCGATGGTGTGGTGGACTCGACCTTGCAGAACCCGGTCTGGGCGTTTCCTTCGTCCTGCCTCGGCACCCGGGTCCAACTCCACGTCATGCGCGACTGCCGCGGGCCGTTCTCGACGTTCCAGGACCTCGCGCTGGCGCCGGCGACACTGACGGCGGCCTCGGTGGTGAACTTCGTGCTGACGAGTACCTCCGAAGTCGGCAACCTGTTGGACGTCCGGGTGCACAACCCCTCGGGCATCAACCTCTGCGCCTTGTCGGTGCGGCCCTATGGGTTCAGCGGTCCGTTCCAGCTGTCGGTCTACGTGACGGAAGGCAGCTACGTCGGGCGACACGCGACGCCCTCGGCCTGGCGGCTGGTTGGGCAGGGCAGCGGGATTTCGCTCGGTGTGTTCAACACCACGGGGCCGAACTCCCTCGTCTCGCTGCAGGACTACGTCTACCTGCCGCAAGGGGACTACGGCCTGGCCTTCTACCTGCACAACCCGGCCGGCTCGTCGCGCATCGCCTTTGCGAGTGGTCCGCTCGGCCCGTTCGCCAATGCAGACCTGACGTTGAATCCGAATCCGACCGCTGCCCCGGGGATCAGCTCAAACGGGCTGTTCGGCTCGTCCTTCACCGACAACCGGGTTTGGACCGGCGCGCTGCACTACTCGAGGGCCACCGACAGCGGGTATGCCGGGCACGGCTTCCTCGGCCTCGGGTGCCCCGGCTCGCTGGGCACACCGACCTTGTCGGCCTCCGGCCGGCCGCAGCTCGGCACGAGCCTTGGAGTCACTGCGGACCACCTGCCGGCTTCGGCAGCCATCGTGCTCACGGGTTTCAGCCGAACGACCTCCGTGTTTGGGCCGCTGCCGCACAACCTCGCGCCGTACGGCGCCCCGGGGTGCTGGGGCATGGTCAGCAGCGAGGCCACGCAGTTTGTGTTTGGCTCCAACAACACTGCGAGCTGGAACTTCACCGTCCCGAACGACCCGGGTCTGCTCTGGCTCCAGGTCTACCAGCAGGCCTTGGTGCTCGATCCAGGCTTCAACCCGCTCGGAGCCGTGGTCAGCGACGCGGCGGGCCTGCTGATCGGCATGTGATGGGGGGCGGTTTGGCGGCAGAGGCCCCGGCAGTAGCCGTGGGCAGATCTCCGTCGCGGTATCCCATACAATGTGCCGACCCTCTCCCCCGAACGAGAACGAGGTCCTGGATGCGTGTCTTGCTCGCATGGTTGTGCCTGTGCTGCGGTCTTTCGGCCCAGCAACCGATGGCTCCCCTCGTTGGCGTTGTCGTCGACGCCGAGGGCCAGGCGGTTCGCGACGCCGAGGTCGTCGTCTATCGCGCTGAGGGGCGGGGTTTTACCTGCCTCGACCTTGAGTTGCGCAATTCGTGGCGCCCGCTCGCGAAGACCAAGGTCGACAAGTCGGGGCGCTTTGGCCTGCAACTGCCGCGTGGTCTCGTGCTGCGCGTCGACGTCGATCATCCGAGTCACGCGATCTGGCGCCGCGACGAACTGGTGCCAGGAGACGAACTGCGCATCGAACTCGCGCCGCCCTGCACGTTCCGCGGCCGACTCGTGGTGGCCGGGTCCGGCGCCGGAGTGGCGGGCGAGCTGCGCGCCTGGGATGAGAAGCAGACGGAGTTGTTCCAAGGTCGAACGGACCCGCAGGGCAACTTCGCTTTCGAGCGGCTACCCGCGGGGGCGTTCACGTGTGATATCGCCCCGGACGAGGCCATGTCGCCCGAGTGGTTCCAGGGCGTGCTGCAGCCAGGGATGGCTCTCGAACAGGAGTTTGTATGTTCGCCCGGTGTGGTGCTGACGGGGACCGTGACGGAGTTCTCGACCGGCAAGCCGATCGCCGGGGCTCGCGTCGGGGAGGGCTGGACGCTGCACAAGGCGGTGGTGACCGCCGCGGACGGCACCTACACGATGCGGGGGCACGGCGAACCCGGCCGGTCAACGCGCCTCGTGTGCCAGGCTCGCGGCTTCGTGCCCGCGACGTTCGATCGAGAACGCCCACCGACGACGGCGGTGACGGTCGACTTCACACTCGAACGCGGCGTCGATGTGACCGGCACGATCGTCGACTCGGATGGCAAGCCGTGCGAAGGTGTGTACGCGGCCGTCATAGGCGTGCAGAGCAACCAGATTCCGTGGCTTCCCGCGCGCACCGACGCGGTTGGCCGGTTCGTGTGCGAGGGTTTTGACCATCGTTGCCTCGGGGTGTTGCTGCTGCGTCGCGATGGTTTTGCGACGTCGGTGTTTGCACTGCCAAGACCCGATGCGCAGGGAGTCGTGGATCTCGGCACGCTGAAGCTCGCACCGCCACAAGTGGTATCGGGCGTCGTGCTCGATGGGCGTGGCAACCCGGTGGCCGGAGCGATCGTCAGCCTGCGCGGCACGAACGAGGACCTGGAGAACTTTGCGGCGACGCCGCCAACGTGGGGGCTGCTCGCGTTGTATCTCGGCGATCGCTATGCGCGCACGGACGCCAGCGGCACGTTCGCGTTCGGCGACGTTGCACCCGGTTTGTACACGCTCGCGTTCGATCGGATGGTCAAGGCGACATCGGGGCAGGTTGAGATCGATGTCGCCGCGGGGAAGGACGTGACCGGGGTGCGACTGTGGCGGTACGAGTAGGGGCTGTCAGGCTGCTAGCCAGGGACCGCCTTCTAGGGGGCCGTTCGGCCTGCCGGTGGGTAGGCGGCCCCACGGACGATGGGGCAGCCGGTCATTGGGCCCTCCAGGCTTGGGGCCTGCTGCCCACCAGCCCGGGTAGCCCCCTGGTGCCCCAGCTGACACCCGATAGACTACACGGCGCATGACCCGCCCCCGGCATACGGCAATCGGCTCGCTGCTCGTCGGCATCGGTTGCCTATCGGCAGGGCTTGCCTTGGGCCGATGGTTGCCGCGCAGTAACGAGACGGTCTGGTCTGGTGCGGACCAGCCGCTGGCAACGCCGCCGACGTCGTTTGCGGACGTGGCCGCCAAGGTGGCACCCGGCGTGGTGACGCTGCGTTCGCGCATGCCGGCCTTGAGCGCTCCGGCGGTGGGTTCGGAAGTGATCACGGATGCCACCGTCGAGCCGACGACGCCGGCGGGCACGGGTCGGCCGGTCGCCACCACAGAAGCTGGCTATCGCAACGGGTCAGGCTTTGTCGTGAACGCGCGTGGCCTCGTGCTGACGAGCCGCCACGTTGTCATGGGCGCGAGCGAGATCGAAGTGCTTGTGCCGGGACGGGGTCGTTATGGTGCCGAGGTCATCGGCGAAGATGCGGCGACGGACCTGGCCCTCGTGCGGCTCGTGCAAGCTCCCCTCGACCTCACGGTGCTCGAAATGGGCCGCAGCGAAGAACTGCGCGCCGGCGATTGGATCGTGGCCGTCGGCAATCCGTTTGGGTTCTCGCAGACCGTCACGGCGGGCGTCGTCAGCTACGTTGGACGCCACCTGCCGCATTCGGACTTTGCGCTGACGAACGACTTCCTGCAGTTCAGCGCCCCCGTCAACCCGGGTAGCTCCGGCTGTCCTGTGCTCGACCTGCATGGCCGCGTCGTCGGCGTGACGACGCAGGCGGCGGCAGCGGCCCAGGGCATCTCGTTTGCCGTGCCGAGTCGCACCGTCAAGTGGACCCTCGATGCGATGGGGAAGAGCCTCGATGGCCGCGTTCGCCGCGGTTACCTCGGCATCGAGTTCGCGTCGCGCGGCGGCGTGACCGACGATGGCCAGCGTCTGCACGGCGCCGTCGTGATCAAGGTGGCCGAAGGGCAACCCGCTGCGCGCGCCGGGGTGCGCGCGGGCGATGTCGTTTTGCGCGTCGACGGACAGGCCGTGGAAGATGCTACGGTCCTGCACGAACACATCGTTCGCGGCGATCCGGGACACCGGATTGCGCTCACGTTGTTGCGCGACGGGCGGGTTCAGGATCCCATCGAGGCTGTGCTGGGGGAGGTCGGCGGCGCAAAGTCCACGGCTCCCGCCAACTGACCGCAGAACCCGCCGACCAACCAGCGACGCGCCCAGGCGTCCTTATCCGTACGAGACCCGCGCTTGCAACCTGTTCGACCCGAGACGCTCGCCTTCTTAGCCCCCGGCTTGCTGCACCAGTTGGGCAACATCCTGTTCACGGTGCAAGGCAACGCCCAGGCCTGGAACGGCGCCGGCGACCCTAGCCGCGAACGCGCCGCGATCCTGCACGCCGCCGAACGTGGTTCGCACACGCTGCGCGTGCTGCGCTGCCTGCTCGGTGATCCCGCGGCCTTGCCAGCGGCCGCCAATGACCTGCTGCAGCAACTCGGCGAACTGCTGCGGGTGCCGGTTCGCGAAGCCCGGCATATGCTCGAACTTCGCTGCAGTGCCGACGAGTCGGGAGCGCCAGCCGTCGCCGTCGATCCGCCGGACTTCTGCACGATGATCGTCGAGGCCGTTCGGTCCTTGTTGGCAGTGGTGCCGGCGGGCGTGCATGGCACCGTCGTGCTCGACCTCTGCAGCCAGACGAGCCGCAAGACCACCGTGCGGGTGCTGTTCCAGCCGCCCTCCGGGGCGTTGCCATTCCCGCTGGCCGGGGCCGAATTGCTCGAACGCATGCGCCCTTCAGACCTGAACTTGCGCGGTCGCCCCGCGGTTGCGGCCCATGCCATGGGGCTCGAGATCGTGTTTGGCACCCGGGGTGGCGTGCGCGAGGCCGAAGTTTGAACTAGCCTTCACAATTCCTTCGTAAAGACTACCTAGTCTCCTCGCGGTTCCTTTTTTTAACGCGAAGACGAGCGAAGTGATCGCATTGGCCAAGCCCAAAGTAATGGTAATCGAGGATGAACCCGACATCCTCGAAGTCATTCAGTACAACCTCGAGCGCGAGGGTCACAAGGTCATCGCCTGTCGCAACGGCGAGCAGGGGTTGAGCCGGATCCGGACCGACAACCCGGATCTCGTAATTCTCGACCTCATGCTGCCCGGCATGGACGGGGTGGAGGTGTGCCGCCAGGTCAAATCCGACCCGGTCACCAAAGCCATCCCGATCATCATGGTGACGGCAAAGAGCGAAGAGAGTGACATCGTGCTCGGTCTCGGCATCGGGGCCGATGACTACATCTGCAAGCCGTTCAGCACGCGCGAACTCATCGCGCGCGTCAAGGTCGTGCTGCGGCGCGGACCGCTGCGCGAAGAGAGCGGCGGCGGCGAACGTGTGGTGCGTGGTTCGCTCACGATCGATCTCGGCCGCCACGAAGCGCGCGTCGAAGAAGCGCTCGTGAACCTCACGCCAACGGAGATGCGGCTGCTGCACTTCCTGGCTTCGCACCCGGGGCGCGTATTCCCGCGCGCGCACCTGCTGAGCCGCGTGATCGGCGAGGATGCGATCGTGACCGACCGCAACATCGACGTGCACGTGCGCGCCTTGCGGCAGAAGCTCGGCGACCACCAGAGCCTCATCGAGACGGTGCGCGGCGTTGGCTACCGGTTTGCCGAGGCGGCGAGGTAGCGCGCGTTCGTGACCGCTCTCGTGGTGGCCCTGGGTCTCGCCGTGACCGCTGCGATCGTCTTCGCGGTGCTGTGGAAGCGTGCCGAGGCTCAGGCGCTGGCGGCGCGGGCTTCCCGTGGGCTTGCCGAGCGGGCTTTGACCGACTGCAACCTCGAACTCGAACGGCTCGTCGCGAGCCTCTCGGGCGCTGGTGGGGGGCTTGTGGTGCTCGACGAACAGCAGCGCATCGTCGCCTGCAATCCCGCCGGCCAGGAACTCGTCGCGCTGCCACCCAATGGTGGCCGCGGTCGCGATCTGCGCGATCTCGTGCCCTGGCCGCAGCTGCATGAGGCGCTCGACGCGCTGCGCAGCGCCACGGTGCAGGATGCGGCGATGGCGGTCGACTTTGACATGAACGATGGCAGCAGCGACGGCGGCCGTTCGTTCGTCGTGCGCCTGCGCAAGCTGCCGGGCCTCGGTTACGTGGTCGCGATCGACGACGAAAGCCGCATCCGGCGCCTGGAGTCGCTGCGGCGCGATTTCGTGGCCAACGTGTCGCACGAACTGAAGACGCCACTCGCCGCAATCCAGGGTTTCGTGGAGACGTTGCTCGACGACCCGGACATGCCGCTGCCGACGCGGCATCGGTTTCTCGAACGCGTCGCGCGTCAGGCCGAACGGCTGGCCGCTCTCGTCGTCGACCTGTTGACGTTGTCGCGGCTCGATGAAACGAAGGGCAGCGAAGACGGTGCCGAGCCGTGCGACTTCCTCGGCGTCGTGCGCGAGTCGCTGCGCGATCTTGCGCCGATCGCCGAGAAGCGTCGCGTCCACCTGGAAGCGCGCCTGCCCAAAGATCTCTTGCTGCTACGCGCCGACCGCGAGGGCGTTCGCCAGGTGGTCGGCAACCTCATCGACAACGCAATCAATTACACGCCGGAGGGCGGGAAGGTCAGCGTGCACGTCGAAGTGCAGTCGGACCACGTGCAGTTCGAGGTCATCGACACCGGCATCGGGCTGTCCAACGAAGACCAGGAACGGGTCTTCGAGCGCTTCTACCGCGTCGATCGCGCCCGTTCGCGCGAACTCGGCGGCACGGGCCTCGGCCTCTCCATCGTCAAGAATACGGTGCGCTCCCTCGGCGGTGACGTCGGGGTCCGCAGCACCATCGGGCAGGGCAGCACTTTCTGGGTGAAGCTGCCGCTGCCACACTCCAGCGAGGGCAACCCATGAGCCGTCATCTGCATCGTGATCTCGAGGAACTGAAGAACAAGCTGCTCGAACTCGGCGCGATGGTCGAACGATCGATCCAGAGCGCCACCCAGGCGTTCTTGACGCGCGACACCGCGCTCGCGCGCCGCGTCATCGACGGGGACCGCGAAGTCGACCACGCCGAAGTCCGCATCGAAGAGGAGTGCCTGAAGATCCTCGCGCTGCATCAACCGGTCGCCGGCGACCTGCGATTCGTCGTGACGGCGCTCAAGGTCGACAACGATCTCGAACGCATGGGTGACGCCGCCGAGAGCATCGCCGCGCGCGCGGTGCAGATCAGCGCGTTGCCGCCGTTCGCAGTGCCGCAGGAGTTCCCGCAGATGGTGACGATGGCCAAGGGCATGACGCGCAAGGCGCTCGAGTGCCTCGTGCAGGAAGACGCCTCGCTGGCCCGGCAGGTGCTCGAAGACGACCTCGCCGTCGATACCGCCCAGCGCCGCATGTTTGACCTGTTGCAGGAACGCATGCACAAGAACGGTGCCGACATCGATGCGGCCGTGCTCACGCTGTCGACCTCGCGCCAGGTCGAACGCATCGCCGATCTCGCCACGAATATCGCCGAGGACGTGGTGTTCCTGCACGAAGGGGAAATCGTGCGGCACAAACGTTCGCAGTTGCGGTTGCTGTGAGCGCGCGCCAGTAGCACTGGCTACTGGATCACACCACCGCGCTCGGCGAACTCAGCCTTCTTCTGCTGAATGCCCTTCTTCGCGTACTCGCGCACTTCCTCGGTGATCTTCATCGAGCAGAAGCGCGGGCCGCACATCGAGCAGAAGTGCGCCACCTTGGCGCCATCCTGCGGCAACGTCGCGTCGTGGTAACTGCGCGCCGTCTCGGGATCGAGCGCCAGATTGAACTGGTCTTCCCAACGGAACTCGAAGCGCGCGCGGCTCAGCGCGTCGTCGCGATCCTGCACACCTTTGTGCCCCTTCGCGAGGTCGGCGGCATGGGCGGCGATCTTGTAGGTGATCACACCCTGCTTCACATCGTCGCGGTTGGGTAGGCCCAGGTGTTCCTTTGGCGTCACGTAGCAGAGCATCGCCGTGCCCATGCTGCCGATCATCGCCGCCCCGATGCCCGACGTGATGTGGTCGTAACCCGGCGCGATATCGGTCGTGAGCGGGCCCAACGTGTAGAACGGCGCTTCGTGGCAGACCTTGAGCTGCCGATCCATGTTCTCCTGGATCAGGTGCATCGGCACGTGGCCGGGGCCCTCGATCATCGTCTGTACGTCGTATTCCCACGCGATCTTCGTGAGCTCGCCGAGCGTGTCGAGTTCGCCGAACTGGGCCGCGTCGTTGGCGTCCTTGATGCTGCCGGGGCGCAGCCCGTCGCCGAGTGAGAACGACACGTCGTAGCGCTGCATGAGCTTGCAGATCTCGCGGAAGCCCGTGTAGAGGAAGTTCTCCTCGTGGTGGTGCAGGCACCACTTCGCCATGATCGAACCACCGCGCGAGACGATGCCCGTCACGCGTTCGGCCGTCAGCGGCACGTAGCGCAGCAGCACACCGGCGTGGATCGTGAAGTAGTCGACGCCCTGCGAGGCCTGCTCTTCAAGCACCTCGAGGTAGAGCTTGAGGTTGAGGTCCTCGACGCGGCCTTCGACGCGTTCGAGCGCTTCGTAGATCGGCACCGTGCCGATCGGGACCGGGCTGTTGCGCAGGATCCACTCGCGCGTGTCGTGCAGGTTCTTGCCGGTGCTGAGGTCCATCACCGTGTCGGCGCCCCAGCGGATCGACCACTGCAGCTTCTCGACCTCTTCGTCGATCGAACTGCCGAGCGCCGAGTTGCCGATGTTGCTGTTGATCTTCACGAGGAAGTTGCGGCCGATGATCATCGGCTCGATTTCCGGGTGCTTGATGTTGGCCGGGATGATCGCGCGGCCGCGCGCAATCTCACTGCGAACGAACTCCGGATCGCAGTTTTCGCGGATCGCGACGAAGCGCATCTCCTCGGTGACGATGCCACGCCGCGCGTAATGCATCTGCGAGAAGTTCTGGTCGCCGCGCGCGAGGCGGGCGTCGATCCAGGGCTGCCGGCGCTTGGGCAGGCCGTCCTTCGGCGCGTGGCCTTGCGGGCCCGTCGTGTCGTAGACGCGCAGCGTCTCGCCGTTGGTGAGCAGGATCTCGCGCTGCGGGACCTGCAGGTCGCCCGTGGTGACCTTGTTGGAGTTGGGGAACGACTCCTGCAGCGGGCGCAGGCCCTTCCCTGGAGACGGAGTGCCAGGGTTGCTGGCAGAGGCGGACGAACGATCGGGAGCGTGGCTCATGGCTGCTGTTTCCTACGCCGGCATGATCCGGATCAGGTTCCAGGGGTGCATCTCAGCCCGCACAACGGGGCGGGCGCCCCCAAGCAGTAAGGGCGAACAGGATCGGCCTTCGCGCACGCGAACGCAAGGTCGCAATAGGCTTGGGCAACGATTGCCGTGCGGGCGCCTCGGGAGGGACACCGCTGGCCGGGGCGGGCAGCCGAGGCGAGTTCTCAGCCGCGTTTTGGCGGCACCGGCTCGGTCGGCGCGACTGGCTCGCTCGGGGCGTTGCCACCCGTGCCCGGCAAACCGGGGAAGTGCAGGCCTGGTTCTCCGGCCGGCTCGACGGGAGCTTTGGCGCGCAGGGGCACCAGAGCCAGCACGTGGCGCAGGTCATCGGGCACCGCTTCGCCCAGGAAGTCGATGGCACGGCGCGACAGGCGCAGCGAATAGGACGATTCGGCGGCCGCCGCGATCTTGCTGCCCTGGAAGAACATGTGCACGACGAATAGCCCGAACAGGACCACGCAGGCGCCCGTGGCGACACCGATCACGCCACCGCCGAGGCGGTCGAAGAAACCGAGGCCAGCCTTCGCCGCGAGTTTCTGCAGCAGCAGCGCGAGCAGGCTCAGCACCACGAGCACGGCCACGAACAGCAGCACGTAGGCGAGGTAGAGCGTGGTGTCCGGAGTGTCGATGGCACCGGCCCCAGCTTGCCCGCCAACGGCTGGCGTGCGGGCAAGCAGTTGGCCGAGCGGCTCACCAAACCGACCCGCGACAACGTAGGCGACCACGAGGATCGCCACGCGCGAGACCTGCCAGATCAGGCCCTTGAAGAGGCCGATCACGCAGAACACGAGAACTACGGCCAGTGCCGTGTGATCCACCCAACCGAGCGTCTGCAGCTCATGTACGAGCTCCGCGCTCTGGGTGGCGACTTCCTGCTGGACGGGACCGGGTTGTTGGCCGAACACGCGGCGCATTGTGCCGCATCGCAGCCTCGGCGACGAGAGGATGCTGCGCATTGCTTTCCGGGCGTCGGCCTGTCACCCTTCCGGGCGATGACGCGAAACGAAGCTCGGGCGACGGAGATCGCCGTGGCCAATCTGGCCCGCCTGCTGGAACAGGATGCGCGACTGCAACCGGAGCTGCAGCGGGCGCGCCGCCAGTTCTTCGGTACCGACGGGACTTCCAAACCAGTCGTGCTCGGCGCCGCCGACTCGGCGGAGCTGCGCTTTGCCGAGTGGTATGCCCTCGAGCGCGAAAGTGAAGTGCTCGGCCTCGTGCCGATCGAGATGCCGCAGTATGCCGAGCATGTGGGGGATCTCGTGGGTTCGGTGTGCGGCGTGTTCTCGGTGTTGAGCGTCTCCGACCTCGGCGTCGAAGCGCGCGACCTGCAGGACGAGGCCATGTACGACCTCGCCGTTCCTCCCGGTTCGCTGCAACCCGGCGACCTCCTGGTCGGGCGTTTGTTCACCCAGACGGAAGAGCGGTGGACACCTTCCACGGGAGCGGCCGTGTTCCGACCCGGCAAGGACCTCGCCGAAGCGTTCCGCCGCGACGTCGCCCGCCTCGAACTCGATCGTCGCCTGCGGCAGATCGAACTCGAACACCTGCTGCTGCGCCGCACCGACCAGACGCCGAGCCCGACGGCCACCACGATTCCGATCGTGCCCATAGAACGGCTCGAAGCGAGTCTCGAACAGCTGCTGCGGCAGGGCAACAGCAAGCTCACGGCGGTTGGCATCAGCGAACAGCTCGCCAACGTGCTGCGGCCGGGGCCCATCATGGGCCCCCTGCTCGAGGAGCTCGCCTTCGACACGGCGGTCGATCTCGACCGCGTGCGCGAAGTCATGTTGCAGATCTGGAATGCCTACCACCCCGAAGTCGTGGGGGCGACGAAACCCGATGCGGAAGCTGCCGAGGAACCGACGGCGAGCCTGCTCGATCCGGGGCAGGTGCCCGGCGAGACGCTCGGCGAACGGCTCGTGCGCACCCTCGATGAAGGGCTGCGCCAGAAGGTCGACGTCGACGACCTGTTTGCCCACCTGGAGCGGCTCGCCGGCCTCGAGCCTGGCACGAGCGATTCCGGGGAGAACCCGTTCGATCTGCAAGACGATGGCGACGAAGAGACCGAGCCGGCTGGCCCCGATCCGGGTGGCGATCTCGGCCCGCTCGTGCAGGAGTTCCTCTGGGAGAACGGCATCGAGGAGGGGCCAATTGCGCAGACGTTGCTCGGCTGGGCCGACCTGCAGCGAAACTCCGCGCTCGCGCGCACCGACCTCGAACTTGTGACCAGCGAGGACCTCATGCGGCTCCTGCTGCATGTCTACCTCGGCGGCCTGCCGGGCCAGCGCGCGGTGGCCGTTCGCACGGCGTTTGCAGCCTTGCAGCAGTTCTACGCGTGGGCGGAGACGACGTTTGAATTGCAGGTGGCGAGCACGCTGCAGGAATGCCGCGGCGGACTGCTCAACGAGGTCGAACGCATCGATCGCGCCGGTGCCCTGCTCACGACAATGACCACGGCGCGGATGCGACCCGGCTTCCTCGAAGTCGAAGACACCGGCCCACGCGGGTTCGGAGTGCGCTCCGACGAGGGCGGCAACCACTGGCTGGAGACTTCCGCCGAAGCTGCCGCCGAACTGCGCACTGGCGACCTGCTGCTGGCGGCCCTGCAGCCGCGCGGCGCCGGCCAGACGCTGGTGGGCCTCGTCGTGGTCCTGCCGCAGGATGCGCGTTCGCTCATGGAGTGACGTTCCCAACGGCGGTTCCAAACTCTCGCCCAGCCATCGCCGCGCCCGATCCGATAGGCGCGGCGGAGACTTGCTGATGGCTTGGGAAACTGCGCTCGATCGCCTTCTTCTGCACCAGGTACACCTCGCCGAAAAGGGCGATCAGAAGCCCGAAGTGGTGCGCCAACAGGTGCTCGACTACGCGCAGCTGGCCGGGCCGCGACCGGCGGGGGCCTTCCTGCTCGGGTATGCGCGCACGCTGCTTGGCATCGAGGTGCCAGAACCGGCGGGCGACATCACGCAGCGGCGCTGGAGCCTGTTTGGCCGCCTGCGGGCGCACGATCGCAAAGGCGAACGCGACAAGATCGCCGAGACGCTGCAGGACCCGCAGAAGCTGCTCGACCTGTTGGGTGACACGACGATCGCCGGCAACGTGCTGCCGATCGTCGTGCGTTCGTTGTTCTGGTCGGGCGACCTCAAGATCGCCGTGCGGGCGATCCAGTATCTGGCGGCGGAGCCAGCCGCCGAACTGGACACCATCGTCGATGCCGCGGTGACGGATCTGATCGGCCGGCTCGAGACGCGTATCGACGCCGATGATCAGGAGAGTACGGCTTCAATCCTTGGCAAGGTGCTCGGCATGGCCGGCTTTGACCGTCTGCCCGCCGATGTGCGCGCGCGGTACCACCGCGCCCTCGCCGAACGTCTGCTGGCGGCCAGCGAATGGAAGATGGCCATCGAAGCCGCCGAACTGGCCGAGAAGCTGGCCGCCGGGCACCAGCGCCTCGCCAGTTCGGCTTCGCTCGTGGCCGCGCTCGCCGAACTTCGCCAACACGATGTGGTGTCGTGCGAACCGCACCAGGACCGCCCGGAACGCGAACTCGCCTTGCGTCGCCTCCAGCACGTGGCCGAGGATCCCGACCAGGCGGCTCCCGAAGCCGTCTACCTGCGCAGCCTGCTTGCCTACGAAGCGGGTGATCTCGTCGCCGCGGCGCGCGGCTTCGAACGCGCCATCGCCGGCCTGCGGCGCCTCGAAGGCCGCGACGTGCAACTGCGCGATCGCGCGCGCTTCTTTGCCGCCGCGTCGCTGCTCACCGCGGGGGATGTGACGGAGACGAGCCGCGCCCTGAAGCTCATGGAGCAGGCGCTCGAGACCGTGAAGCCCGACCTCGAGACCTTCTACGCGGTGCACGAAGCGCTGAAGAAGATCGACCGCAAGCTCGCACTGCGCTTCCTCGATGCCGTCGATGTCGGCCGCGGTTCGTCGCCGGACCAGCTGCTGTTCCTCGCCCTCGAGTACCTTTCGCTTGGCGAGGCCGAACCGGCGTCGTTGGCCGCGCGGCGCGTGCTGGAGGTCGCCGTCAACCTCGACCAGCGCATCGATGCGCTACGTGTGGTGCTGCAAGCCCACAACATGCTCGGCGAACGCGATCAGGCCCGCGCCTGTTACGCCGAGATGCGCGAACTGCTCGTGCAGCGCGGCAAGTTTGACGTGCTCGAGAAGCTGCTCCGCAACGAGGAGTTCGTCGGCCAGGCCCTCGACCATCTCGAGATCAAGGTCGAGCTCGCGGCGGTCATGGAAGAACTCGAGGGCCGCGATTACGACCGCGCCTCCCTGCAGGTTGGCATCGCACGTTCGCTGCGCGCGCGCAAGGACGTCGAAGCCTTGCAGCAGGCGCACGGGTTGCTGCTCGAAGTCGCGTGCGTCTATCCGGAACTCGCCAAGGACGATCTGGCGGCGATCGAGAAGCTGCTGGAGATGAACGACCAGGAGCCGGGCACGCAGGACAGTGGTCGCGAAGCCGTGGTGGCCCTCACCAAGGTCCTGGGCCGCAAACCGAATATCCTCGTAGTCGGTGGCAACGAACGCCAACGCCGCCACCACCCGCGCCTGCAGAAGCTCGCCGAGGACTGGGGGTTTCTGGGCGAGTGGATGGAGACGAACTACACTTCGCCGCACAAGATCGTCGGCATGATCGGCGACCGCCTGCGCACCGGCGTGGATGTGCTGCTGCTGCTGCACTGGAACCGGCACGAGACCACCGAACCGGCCCTGGAACTGGCTCGCACGGCAAATGTGCCGGCGCGCACGGTCCACTACGCGGGCTTTACGAGCTTGCAGGTGGCCCTCGTCGAGCAGATGCAGCGACTCGCCGCAGCGGCCCCGGTCGCCGCCACGGGCAAGGGCCGTAGCAAAGGTTAATCAAAGGTCCTGGCCTCCCCCCGGTGGCCCTTGCTGGCGGTGGGGCCACAATCCGCTACAACCGGCGTATGCGCCGGCTGGTCTTGTCATGCGTGCTTGCGTTCCCGGTCCTCGCCCAGGATGCGGCCGCGTCTCTCACCTGGCAATTGCCAGCCCGCGGCGCCGCGGAGTACCAGCGCACGACTTCGGCGAAAACGGTGACCGCCCCGACCCGGCCAGCGGCCACGGTGGCGGAGGCGAAAGCCGACGTGCCGGTGACGTTCCTGCCGCGCCTGCTGCCAGCTCCGTGGCTGTGCCAAGGCGAACTCGCGGCCGACCAGCGCGCGGTAGGGGACGAACCCCGGGATCTGCGCGATGTGCTGCGGGCGGTCGGCTTCGACCTTCGCTTGAAGGGCACCACGAAGCTGCGGTATGCGCGCATCGTGCCGTTTGGTGACCTTCTGCTGCAGGGCAAAGTGGACCCCGCGGCCGCCGACGGTACGCAGACGTTCGAACTCGAGGTCACGTCCGCGGACCCCGAACTGCGTCCCGGCGAGTCCAAGGCGATGCTGCAGCGTTTTGTCCGGCCGCTTTGCGTCCACGCCGCTACGGGCACACTGCGCTGCCAACGCCACTTCGATGCCGTAGCCGGCGTGGTGCGTTCCTATGACGCCGAGCTCGTGCTCGTGTTTGCCGACGGCAAGAACACGTTCCGCAAACTCGTCGTGCGCGACGAGTGGAAGTTGACCAAGGTCCACGACAACCAGGATGCCGAGTTTCGGGCGGCGGTCGCCAAGGCCATTCGTGAGGGGGCGAGGTGGATCCAGGGGCAACTGCAGAACCGCGACCGTCCCTACCTCAAAGACCAACCCAACGGCGAACGCACCTACGGCAGCGGTCGGCTCGCGCTGGCGTTGCTCACGCTGTTGCATGCCGAAGTGCCGCCCGACGATCCCGTGATCGTCGGCGGATTCGAAGAACTCGGCAAACGCGAACTCGTCGATACCTATTCGCTCGGCGTCGCGTTGATGGCGATGGCGGCCCGGTACGCGCCACCCGGCGAAGTCGAGCTGCTGCGTTCTGGCGTGCTTGCGGCACCCAAACCGCGGGTGTTGCCCGCGGCGGATCGTGCGCTGGCAACCAGATGGCTGGCGACGTTGTTGACCAACGTCGATACCCGTGCCGACGCCGGCTACCGCCTGCGCTTCAACTACGTGCCCGGGCCACGCTTCGACAACTCCGTGAACCAGTACGGCCTGTTAGGGCTCTAGTCCGCGCAGCTGTGCCAACTGGAAGTATCAGCCAGTGTGTGGCGCGCCGCGGCGGTGCATTGCCTCGAGGTGCAATGCGATGACTTCCATCGCGAACTGCGCTTGCAGATCGCCAGCTATCGCGATCTTGCCAGCAGTGCGGCGGGCGGGAAGACCACGCGCGCCGGCGGCAAACTCGTGCCCACGCGTGGTTTTGCCTACATCACTCCCGATCGCCCTGCGTATGGATCGATGACCACTGCCGGCATCACCGGTCTCGTGCTCGCACGGGCTGGCATGGTGGGCGCGGGGCTCGGCAAAGCCGACGTGATGCCAAAGGTCGACGCCGCCATCCAGGCAGGGTTTGCGTGGCTCGCTGCCGAGTTTCATGTGCGCAGCAATCCTGGTTACATCGACCGCGCCGATGACAATTGGTACTACTATCTCTATGGCCTTGAACGCACCTGCGAACTCGCTGGCATAGCCCAGGTGCAAGGGCGTGATTGGTACTACGAAGGTGCCCTGCAACTGATGGCCAACCAGGCCCGCAACGGCACTTTCGCCACGGAGCGCCCCAGTGGCCTCGCCATCGATACGACGTGCTTTGCGGTGCTCTTCTTGAAGAAGGCGACCTTGCCGGCAAGCACCGGGGACTGAGCGAGCATGACGCGCTACGAAGTCGCAATCGTCGGTGGGGGCCCAGCCGGGTCCGCACTCGCCTGGCTCATGGCGCGTTCGGGGGCCAGCGTGCTGCTGCTCGACGATGGACGGCATCGCCCCTCGGCGCCGCGCGAGACCTTGTTGGCCGCGGCGGAGGCCGGGCTTCAGCGCGCGGGACTCTGGCAGTTTGCAGCCGCGGCGGCACTGCCCGATGCGTTCCAGCACGGCGCGATCTGGGGCAGCGACGAACTGGTCTGGCGCGAACCGGGGCAGAATGGACTGCTCCTGCAGCGCGGTGCGTTTGACGAAGCGCTGCGTATCGCCGCGAATGCGGAAGGTGTCGTGCGCATCGATGGCGCGCGGGTGCAGACGATCGACGCTTCGGGGGAGGCGCTCACCTTCGTCGCTGCCGATGGCCGATCGCACACAATCGCGTGCGATCGCCTCGTGCTCGCCACCGGACGGCGCCCGCGCAGCGACCTCGTGCCGCTGCAGGAACGCCATCGCGGGCCGGAGACTGCGGCGTTCTCGCTCTGCGGCACGTCCGAGACGGCCAGCCACACGGCCGTGGTCGAAGCCGTTCCGCAGGGATGGTGGTGGTGGATCGGCGATGGCGAAGGTGGTGGCGCGGCAACGCTGCTGTGCTGCATGCAGGAGGTCGCCGAGTGCGGCGCGCGACCGCTGCTGGCGGCGGCCCTGGCCGCGGCGCGTGGCCCCGTGGCGCAATTGCGCGACCCGCGTCTGGTGCATGCCACCCGCGCCACGGCGAGGGTGGTGGAGACCACGGCGAACGTGCTGCTGTGCGGCGACGCGGCGGCGACGATCGATCCGCTCGCCAGCCAGGGTGTCGAGAAGGCGCTCGCCGCGGCGGACCACGCAGCGGCCGTGCTGCGCACCGCCCGCGACCATCCGGCGTGGTGGCCAACGCTGCGCGAACAGCATGCACGTTGGGAACGTGGCCTGTTCGCCGCCCATGCGCAGACGTCGCAAGCGTTCCTCGCGCGCGAGACGCGCTTTGTCGAGGCGCCGTTCTGGCGCCGCCGACTGGTGGCTGCCAGCCCACCTCCACCGGTGCCGCGCGAACGGCTGCAGGTGGCCGCGGAGGTGGTGGAGTCGGAGGTGTTCGTGCGCGCCGGCGATCAGTTTGCGCCCGTGGCTGGGGCACGCCACACGACGACCGGCGACGCCATGTCCCACATCGGCTATGTGCCGGTGGTGCCCGTGCTGCGCGCGTTTGCCCAGCCGCGCACCCTGGCCGAGGCCACGGCGTTTGCGGGGCACGATGCACGTTTGTTCGTGCTGCCGCCGCAGGTCGTGTATGCGGCGGCGGTTGTGCTGCACCAGCAAGGCTGGCTCAAGGGCGCGCCTTCTGGAGCAACCAGCCACTGACGGCCGCGACGGCGAGGCTGTCGCCGCGTGCGACGAGGCGGCGAACGCCATCCGCATCGCGCGGCGGCAGGGGCGAAGCAAACCACAGCAGGCGCCCCGCATGCGGGCGCAGTTCGGGCAGGGCCGGCATCACGTTGGGATCGCCGACCACGGCTTCGACGCCCGGCAGATTGCCGGGGTCGCAGGCCATGCCGCCGTACGTGGCGGGAGCGACGAGCCGGGTGCCAGCCTCCTGCGCACTCGCGAGCAGTGCATGCAGTTCCTTGCGGTAGCGCAGCGACGTCGTGCCAAGGCTCAGGTTGATCACCTGCGGCGCGAAGGACAACGCCGTGCGCAGCGCCGTGAGGATCACCGCAAAGTCGCAGACTGGTTGGTCCAGAAAAACGCGCAGGCTCACGATCTCGATGCCCTGCACGAACTGCAGCAACGTCGCGGCGACGGCGGTGCCATGCCCGAGTTGGTCCTCGCAGGCATCCGCGGACTCGGCGCCAGGACCAAACACACCACCCGCGACCACTTCGGCCCGACCGCGCACGAGGGGGTGGTTCTTGTCGATGCCACTGTCGAGCACGACCACGCGCAGGCGCGGCGAACTCGTCATCCGTCGATGACGAAGATGCGGCCCCAGATCTCGCCTTCGAGTTCGACCGTCTTCAAGCGCTTCAAGTTGCTGTCGAACACTTCGAAGTCGCTGCCGGCCGTGCCGATGTAGACCTTGTCGCCGTCCGGGGAGATCGCGACGAGCGAACGACGCGGCCGGAACTCCTCGTAGGCTTCGACGATCTTCTGACCCGTGCGCAGGTCATACAAGAACAGGCGCGACTTCGGATCGCTGTCGCTGCCGCCGCCCCAGTTGCCCGTCATCGCGGCCGCCACGGGCTTCTTCGTCGCCACACGCAAGCCCCAGGCACTCACCTGCGGGCCAAACTCCTGAACGTCGACGATGCGGCGTTGCTGCAGGTCGAGTTCGACGACGCCCCAGGTCGTGCGGGCCTTCTCGACCGGATCGCTGCTCGTAAAGAGCATGCGCATGCGGTTGGGATCGCGGCGATCGAGCAGGTCCGTGCCCATGAGGCGGATCGAACCAGCGCCGAAGAAGCGAGGGGTCTTCAGATCGATGCGCCCGACTTCGGTGAGCTTCTGGCCATCGAGCAGGAGCAGGTTGCCGTCATCATCCGAACTCTGCCACAGAGCACCATCGGGAGTCAGTTGCGCGCCGCGGTCGAGCGCATCGGGCAGCTTGGCCACCTTCTTGGTGACCTTCTTCTCCTTGCTGTCGTAGAGCAGCCACTGCGACGCTTCGAACGAGTAGCGGTCGATCTGCTTCTTCACGCGGTCGGTGCGCACGAGCCAGAACACGCCGCCGGGCAGTTCCCGGACTTCGCGAATGCGCAGGATGAAGCCCTCTTCGGCAAACAGGTGCGTGCTCTGCACGGTGCCAGCCGCGAAGTCGACGACTTCGATGGTACGCTGCTGGTCGGTGACGACGAGCAGCCGCTTCCGATCCTGGGTCAGCGTCGTGCTCCAGAACATGCCGTTCTGCAGTTTGACCTTCTTCGTGATCGCGTCGGTGGTGGGGTCGTACTGGACGATGAAGTCCGGGTACATGCCAAACCAGAAGTACTGTTTGCCCTGCAGTGCGGCGAGCGTCGGTGCCGCCTGCGGCGTGAACGCGGGCAGTTCGCGCAATTCGCGATCTTCGCCCCGGCCAGGACCCTGTTGGCCAGGACCCTGACCCTGCTGGCGCCGATTGCCCGCCGGCGCGGCCGCTTCGGGCGCTGGTGTGGGCACTGGCGTGGCAGCTGGCGTAGCAGCCGGCGTGGGGGCCGGCGTCGGCACCGGCGGATGCTGCTGCGCAGAGCTAACGGCAATAGGGCCCACGGCAATAGGGCCCACGGCGGCGAGCACGACGCTGCAGCAAGGCAGCAGCAACACGAAAGACAGCGTGCGGAGGTTCATTACGGGAACACCAGGTCGATCGACTTCCAATCCTGCATGGGAGCGCCACACGACTGCGTCCAGGTCGGCGCGTTCGTGACACCGTCGGGCACCTGGGCGGGCCAGTAGCACGTGTGGTAGCAGTCGTAGAGATCGCGTTCGATTGGCTGGCACAAGCCGTGCGTGCCATTGCTCGAATCGACCTCCCAACCGGGTGCGAAGATCGTCGTGCAGCCGTACGGGTATTGTGTCGGCGGTGGATCCTGCGTCAGCGCCCGCGCCGAACCGCGCTGCGCGAGCACGAGCGCGGCGAGTTGGCGCGCCTTCCGATTGGCCGGGAACACCCGCGCGCGCGGGCGGTGGGGAGCGGGAACCTCGTTGGCATTCGAGCTCATGACGATTCGAACCTCGCGAAGAACTTGGGATTCTGGGTCAGGATGCGGGCGTAGGTGGACAGGCCGAGGTCGACGAAACCGCGGATCCACTCGCAGTAGTGCAGGTTGGCGCGCGTTGCATCGCCGTAACGAACGTGCGCTTCGTGGTAGCAGCCGCCCGCGCACAGGGGCCGCGCGAAGCACTGCGTGCAGTCGGTCTTCTGGTCGACGTGCGCTTTGGTCAGGAACGCGGTGCGAACACCTTCGTCGATGCCATTCGTGACATCACCGACCGCGTGACTCTTCGATTCGACGAACCGATGGCAGAGGCCGAGCTCGCCTTCGGTGGATACGCCAAGCAAGCCAAGACCGGCCCCACACGGATGCGCCTTGTTGATGCCCTGGTGCAGCTCGCGCAGCAGATCGCCAAGGTTGGCAAAACCATGCGATTGCCCGCTCACAGCCGCAGCGACGTAGTCTTCGGCCAGTTCGCCAAACTCGCGCAGCAGCTTCTCGTAGCCTTGTTCGCCGAGCGCGTAGGTTCGACCAAGGCCCGCGGTGACCGGCGCAAACCCGACTTCGTCGAAGCCGAGTTCCTTGGTGAGGAAATCGTAGGTCTCGCGCACGGGTGCGGCACCCGCGGTGAGCGTGACGCGAGCACCGAGCGCGCGGCCCTTCTTGGCTTTGTTCTGCGCCACGAGGTGCTGGATGCGCGGCGCAATCGTCGCGAACGAACCACTGCCGCCGCGGAACGTACGATGGCGATCCTGCTGGCTCGCGTCGCCGTCGATCGAGACCGTGATGCCGAACCGATGCGTGGTCAGGAAGTCGACCACCTCGTCGGTGAGCAGGGTGGCGTTCGTGGTCAACGAGTAGTGCACACGCTTCCGATGCACGGCACCGCGTTCTTCCGCGTAGAGAACCGCCGCGCGAATGGCCGGAAAGTTCAGCAGCGTCTCGCCGCCGAAGAACGTGATCGAGACCTGCGGACGGTCGCCCGCGTTGCGCAGCAGGAAGTCGATCGACTGGCGCGCCGTGTCATCGGACATGCGCGCTTTGCCGGTGCCTTCGCTGCCCTTGCCGGCCGTCAACCGGTCGTCGCCATACTCATAACAATACGTGCACGACAGGTTGCACTTGTTGGTGACGTTGAGCACCAGCGTGCTGATCGGGAACGGCATCGGCGGCAATTGCGCGCGCGGTGCCTGCGCTTCGTCGGTGGGGCGGATGACGCCCAGATCGGTGAGGTCATGCAGCGCCGTCTCGGCGTCCGCTCGCTCCGGATGATCGGCGAGCCAGGCCTCGGCATCGCGCCCCGCCGGCTCCGCAAACGCATCGACGATCGAACTCGCGAGCGGATCGAGGCCCAGGATCGCGGCCGACGACGCCACGTAGACAAACTCGTGCCCGGTCTCGGTGCGAAAGCGCCTGTGCAGCACCGTGCGCAGGTGCATCTAGCGGTCCTCCCAATCGAGCGACATCCAGCGCGTGTAGAGCGGCACCGTCACGAGCAGGTGGCTGCGGGCGCGGAACGTCTTGCGTTCGCGCGGCAGTGGCCCGGCGGCGGCTGCGGTTGCCGGTGGCTCGGTCGCCGCTTGCTCGCTCGCCGCTGGAGTCGTCGGTTCGTCCTTCAACTTCGGCACGGGCTTGGGTTCGGGCGGCCGCACGGCGACGTCGAGTTCGACCACCGCGGTCACGAACACGTCGCCAACGTTGTTGCCGCTCCAACGCCGCTGCGGATTCGGCCCGTCGACGTTGGGCGTGAACACCCCCGTCGCCGCATCGATCGCGCCGACGTAGCGCACGTCGTCGTCATTCTCGTAGACGCGGAACTCCTCGAGCGCCCAACGCGGGCGGACCTGGAACAGGTCAACGTCGTCCTCGGTGTAGGGTTTGCCGTCGGGACCACGATGCACCGCGAACGCTTCGAAGCGCTCGAGTTGTTTTGGCATGCGCGCGCCGCCGATGCGCGCCAGCCCCTGCAGCGGGGTAATGCGCACGTAGTCGACGGTGTCGTAGAGCTGGAGGGCAACCGCACCTGGTTCGCTGCCATACGCAACCGTGCGCGGGCCTAGCTCGGTGCCGTTCGCGACGTCAAGCGTGACGCGCAGTTCGCGGTCGGAACGACGCTCGATGCTGGTCACGGTGATGCCCTGGCCCACAAACAGATCGGCGAGGCCGATCGTGGCCGGGAACGACTCGCCGCGCACGGTGAGCACGTGCCCCGTGCTCGGCACCGGCACGGCCGCATCCGCGAGCGAGAGAACGCGCGGGCGACCCAGGTCGCGGTGCAGGGTCACATCGCAACCGATTTCGTCGTAGGCACCCGTGAACATGCGCCCGCGCAAGGACTGCCACGCATCGTCGAGCAGCAACACTTCGCGCCACTGGGTGCCGCCGCTGGCCTCCGGATCGCTGCTGCGACCGCGCCACGAATACCCGGCGTAGAGCAGGCCCTTGCCTTGCCGCTGCACCACGGTGCCGTCGGCAAACGCAAGGTTCCAGACCGCCTCGTACTCATCGGCGTCGGTGCGCTTCAGTTCGATCGTGCCCGACAGGTCGCCGCGGCCGGTTTCGTGGCCCGTGACCGTCCAGAACCCGGCGAGGGGGACTTCGCGGCGGTTCTTTGTCCACTTCTCCCAGGCCGGCGAAAACAGGGGTTGCTCCTCGGACAGTTTGGCGAGCACCCGGTCCCCGACACTCTGGGTCGGCCCCTGCTGGTTGCCATCCCCGCTGCCCGCATTGCCGCGGCCGCGCGAATTGGCGTTGGCGTTGGCGGTGGCAGGCGCCGCACCCGCACCACGCGGCGGACCACCGCCACCGCGCCGCGACTGGTCTTCGGGCGGACCGCCGCCCATCTGGCCGCGCGCGAGCGGGAACATCGCCACGTGGGTGGCGCGCAGCAATTGCCACTCTTCGGGATCACGCTGCTGCAGCAGCACGCGGCCCAACGGATGGCATTCGGCGCAGGCGCGACGGAAGTCCTGATCCTGCTGTTCTTCCGACCAGTGGACGCGCCGTTCACTCTCGTAGAGGCCACGCTCGGCTTCGCTGCGCGCGAGCCCGTTGCTGTTGGCCAACGAACGCACGAGCTGTTTGGCGTCGGTGGGGCTCACCTGCAGGCCGTGCAGGCGGATCATGCGCTTGATGGTCTCCGCCCAACCCTCCGGCGACTTGCGCACGTAGCTGATGCGCGTCATCAGCTGCTTTGAGTCGAGCACGTGGCATCTGGCACAATGCGTGTGCACGAGCATGTCGTCGATCGCGATGCCGCGGCGGGGGGGCTGCTTGTCGTCCTTCTTCTCGTCCTTCTTGTCGCCATTACCCTGCTCGCCAGCGGGTTCCTGGGCACTGGCTGGCCTGGGCTCTTGCGGCGTTGCAGCGGACTCGGGGACTACCGCCGCGGGTGCCGCAACGGGTGTCCCGGGGACCACAACTGGCGCCGGTGGCACTTGCACCGGCTGGGCTGGCACGACGGGAACCGGCTGTTGCGCAGGCACGCCAAACGGCAGCACCAGCGCGGACACAGAGAGCACGGCACGGATCAGCAGGCAGGCGAGGCTTCTCAAGCGAACGCTCCCGGAGGTTCCAGGGTAGGGGCGCGGCAGCCGCCGCACGGGGCGCGGAACATACTGCAAGAACAGGGACTGCGTTGGCAGCAGTCCGGCAAAGTTGCGCAGGGCCAGAGGTCAGCGGTCTGCGATCAGCCGTCCGGAAACAGCGCCCGAAACCTCGCTTCGCCAGCGCGCAGCTCGGCGGGCGTGCCCACGGCCACGATCCGGCCCGCTTCGAGCAGGATCACACGATCGACACACCGCACCGCGGCGCTGCGGTGGTCGACGACCACGATGGTCTGATCGCGTGGGCGCTGGCGCAGGTCCGCGGCGACCTGCTCGGCCACGATGCCGTCGAGCTGCGCACACGGCTCGTCGAGCACCAGCAGTTCCGCCGGTTGCGCCAAGGTGCGCGCGAGCAGGAGCCGTCGCAGTTCACCGCCGCTCCATTCGACGCCGCCAGGCAGACGACGCGACAACGGGGTCGCGAGGCCAAGCGGCAGCGCGCGCACGCGCGCCTCGAGCGAGACCATGGCGAGCGCGCGCCACAAGCGCGCTTCGTCGGCGGCTGCTAGCGCGGTCTCCTTGGTGCCGAGCAGCAGGTTCTCGCGCAGCGTGAGTTCGAACGCGTTCGCATCCTGGAACAGCACGGAAACCCGGCTTTGCCACGCTTCCGGGGCCATCTGGCGCAGGTCTGTGCCGTCGCTGGACAACGTGCCGGTGGTGGGGTCGTAGAGCCGGCAGAGCAGTTTCACGAGGGTCGACTTGCCGGACCCGTTGCCGCCGACGATGGCAATGCGCTCGCCGGGCGCGATCCAGAAGTCGATCTCGCGCAACGCCGCCGCGGCCGCCAGGGGATACACGAAGCTGAGGCCACGAGCCTCGATTCCCGGTGCTCGCGAGGGCACCTTCGAACGTGCCGCCGGCGGGGGGGCCACAGCCTGGGGCGCGATGGGTGAGTCCACCACCGGCGCACCTTGGACCAGCCCGGGTTGGATCGCGAGCAGATCGACGAACGGCCGCAGGAACAGCCGATCTTCGCCAATGGCGGCCCCCGCTGTGAGCACGTCGCGCAGCCCATTCTGGGCGCGCTGCACCGCTTGCGCATGCAGCACGAGGCCGCCGATGGACAACACCCCCAGCAGCACCTGGTGCCCGAGGTAGACATAGGCACCAAACATCGCGAGGCTCGCCAGCGTGTGCACCCAGAGATCCGCGCGCGCGCGGCGAACGGCCAGTTCGTGCAACGTCGTGCGCAGGCCCTGCCGCAGGCTGGCGAGGCGGTTGGCAAAC
>JADZDL010000126.1 GCA_020851075.1 Planctomycetota bacterium
GCCTCCGCCTTGCGCCATGGCAAGGCGCTCATCGCCGACGAGCACCAAAGTCTCGATCCGATGCGCGCAACCGATCGCTACCGGCTCGTGATGCCGTATTCGCTGCGACTCTGACTGTTGCACTTCTCGACGCGCGATTCCGGGGCCACTCGGCTTCCCGGTGGATCTGCCACAGCAATTCAGCCGTAGACCTACGGATTCCGAACTTCGGATGCCGATAGGCTGGCGATGCTGAATGACGACGAGCGCCGTCGCGGACCGCGGGTGCGGGTTGCCGCCACCGCCACCCTGGAGACCGGTGGGGTCCTGAATCCCAACAACCAGGCCCTGTGCGCGGTCCAGGATGTCTCCCGCAGCGGCATCGGCCTCAGCACCGGACAACCGCCGATGCGCGGCCAGACCGTGATCCTGCGCATCGCACTCGATGACGAGATCCACGAACTGCGCACGCAGGCCACGCGCGTCGAGCGCAAGGGCACGAGCAACTTCTACTCCGTCGGCCTCGACTGGAGTTCGTGCTCGCCCGACGAACTCTCGTTCCTCGATCGAGTGCTCGAGGTCTTCGAAGAGCAGCCGCAGGAATGAGACACCGACTCGGACCTACTCGGGCACCAGCTGCGCCATGTCG
This sequence comes from Planctomycetota bacterium, assembly GCA_020851075.1. Taxonomy (GTDB): domain Bacteria; phylum Planctomycetota; class UBA1135; order UBA1135; family UBA2386; genus JADZDL01. Next base: position 629 of record JADZDL010000126.1, read on the forward strand.
GCCGGCAGCGGGGCTTCGAGCCGCAGATCGCGACCGAGCTTTGGGTGGAAGAACGTGAGCGAGTGCGAATGCAGGGCGTGGCGATCGAGCACAAGCTCCTCGCGATGCTCTTCGGCCAGCGTGCCCGCGAGCTGATGCAGGAAGATCTGCTCGTTGCCGCCATAGAGCTTGTCGCCGACCAGCGGGCAACCGATGGCCGCCATGTGCACGCGGATCTGGTGCGTTCGCCCCGTCTTCGGCAGCACGAGCAGCAGCGAATAGTCGGCATTGCTGCGCAGCACCTGGTATCCGGTCACCGCCGGCAGGCCGGAACCGTCCTTGCTCGTCGTGAGTTTGAGGCGCACGGCCGACGCTTTGTCGGGCACGATCGCCAGGTCGACGAGCCCTTCCGCCTCACGCGGGCGGCCATGCACGACGGCGAGGTAGGTCTTCTGCACGAGCCGATCTTCAAACTGACGCGCCACCAGATGATGGAACTGCTCGTCGAGCCCGACCGCGACAATCCCGGAGGTCTCGACGTCGATGCGGTGCAGCAACCTCGGCACCACATCGTGCGCAGGCTCCGCGGGGTTGCGATAGCGGCGATGTAGCGCACTGATCAGCGTGCCATCGAGCCGGCGCCCCGAGGGATGCACAGCGAGGCCCGGAGGCTTGTCGACCGCGATCATCCACTGGTCTTCGTAGACGATCGGGAAATCGACGTTGGCGCCGGGATCGGGGTTGGCGGTCGGATTCGGTGGAATCTCGACGACGATCGTCTCGCCGGTGCGAACGCGCCGCGAAGCCGCGGGCTTGCGGCCTTCGAGCATGACATAACCACCGTCGATAAGACGGTGAATGCTCGCGCGCGAACGCCAGGTGAGTACAGCCGCGAGCGCCAGGTCGACGCGATGGCCATCAAGGCGCGCGTCGACGAGGATCTTAAGTTCCTCGAGCGGCTTGCTCAGGTCTCGCGGCCCCGAACCCGGATACTTCGGCAGCATGCCGAAGCCGGTTTACGAGTCGCTCTTCTGAACGGTCGTGTCCGCGGTCAACGGATCAAAGTCCGGACCTTCGTTGTTGCGACGATCGTTCGGGCGACCCGGACGAGCACGACGCTTCTTGTTCGAACGGCCCGGGCTGCCACCACCGCGCTTGCGCTCGGCCATGAGGATGTTGCGGAGGCGCTCACGGCCTTCGCGGCGACGCTTGTCGCTCGACTTCTCGTGGTAGGCGTGCTTCTTGGCGAGGCGGAAGATACCGGCGTAGTTGCACTGGCGCTTGAACCGACGCAGTGCAGCCTCGAGCGGCTCATTCGGGCGGACCTGGACGCGAATCATGTGGGAGGGAGGATCGGTCGAACCGAGGACAGACTGTAGGCACCCGTCGACGCACCACGATGGCACCGAGGAACGACCGCACGTATGCTGCGTCGCCCCCCGAACGGGGAGAAAGGGCGAGGAAGGATAGCGAATCGCGCCCCGAGGGCAATGCCGGAAACCGCCCCGATCTCTCAATGTCCGCCGCCACACCAGAACGCGACGTGTCCCTGCAGGGCACGATCGAGCGCTTCACGTTCCGTAACCCGGACACGGGGTGGGCGGTGGTGCGCCTGCTCGACGAGGCCACCGGCAAGCCAGTCACGGTAGTCGGCCCGATAGCACAACTAACTGAACAGCAAAGACTTAAGATATCTGGCAAAGAGTCGAGCCACCCCCGCTTCGGCGTCCAGGTCAAGGTCGAGACGTTCGAACCCATCGCCCCCTCGACCGTGGAGGGCATCGAGGCCTACCTCGCTTCGGGCCTCGTGCGCGGCATCGGCCCTGCCACCGCCAAGAAGATCGTCAAGGTCTTTGGTGCCGACACCCTTCGCCTCATCGAGGACGATCCGGAGCAACTGCGGCGGGTGCACGGCCTCGGCGATCGTCGGATCCAGGACCTGAACCAGGCAGTTAAGGCGCAGAAGGACCTGCAGAACGTGCTCGTGTTCCTGCGCACCTACGGGCTCGGACCAGGCCTCGCCGCGCGCATCGTGCGGCGCTACGGCGCCAACGCTTCCGCGCTGGTGCAGGCCAACCCGTACCGCCTCGCCGATGACGTGGTGGGCATCGGCTTCCGCATCGCCGATCGCCTCGCCGGCCAGATGGGCATCGCGCCCGAAGCACCCGAACGCCTCGACGCAGCCCTCGAGTATTCGCTCGCGCAATCGGCCAAGGAAGGACACTGCTACCTGCCTGAAGACGAACTCGTGCAGCGCACCGCGGAACTGCTCATGTGCCAGGAGGCCCTGTTGCGCGACCGACTGCCGGAGATCGCGAAGACCGGGCGCATCGTGCGACAACTGCCCCCGGGCCCGGTGCTGCTGCATGAGGACCCGCGCCCCATCGTGTATCCGCGCCTGCTCGCCGCCGCCGAAGATGGAGTGGCGCGCGCGCTCGATGGCCTCGTCGCTGCCAGCCGCGTGAAACTGCCGGTCAAGCCCGCTTCGGCAATCACCTGGTTTGAGCAGGCTTCGGGCATGTCGCTGCCCGAAGGCCAGAAGGACGCGTTGCTGCGTGCACTCACCGAGCCGGTGTCCGTGATCACGGGCGGGCCAGGCGTTGGCAAAACGACGATCGTGCGCGCGTTGGCGCAGGTTCTCGCCCAGAAGGAGCTGCGCCTGCTGCTGGCAGCGCCGACCGGACGAGCGGCCAAACGCCTCGAAGAATCCACGGGACACGCCGCATCGACGCTGCACCGGCTACTGGAGTTCACGCCGGGAACGGCCAGGTTCGCGCGCAACGCGGAGAACCCGCTCGAAGGCGAGATGCTCGTCGTCGACGAGACGTCGATGCTCGACATCCAACTGGCCTACGCGCTGCTGCGCGCGGTGCCGCCGACGATGAGCCTCGTGCTCGTCGGCGACCGCAACCAGCTGCCTTCCGTAGGCCCCGGCAACGTGCTCGCCGACATCATCGCGTCGGGCCGCGTCGCCGTGACCGCGCTCACCCAGATCTTCCGCCAGCAGCGAGGTTCTGACATCGTGCGCGTCGCGCACGGCATCCTGCATGGCGAAGTTCCGGAGAGCGGCGGCGAAGGCACCGACTTCTACTTCGTCGAAGCCAGGAACTCGGCGCACGCGCGCATGCTCGTGCGCGAGATGGTCACGCAGCGCATTCCGAAGCGTTTTGGACTCGATGCACTCGCCGACGTGCAGGTGCTGTGCCCCATGTATCGCGGCGAAACCGGCGCCGACACGCTGAACCGCGATCTGCAGGATCTGCTGAATCCTGGCCAGATCGAGATCGAACGGGGCGGCAAGCACTATCGCATCGGCGACAAGGTCATGCAGATTCGCAACGACTATGACCGCGAGGTCTGGAACGGCGACGTCGGCAGGATCACCTACATCGACACGGGGGCCGCGAAGGTCTACATCCGCTTCCCCGAGCGCGAGCAGGAGTATCGCTTCGAAGACCTCGGTGACCTGGTGCCCGCCTACGCGATCTCCGTGCACCGTTCGCAGGGCAGTGAGTATCCCGCGGTCGTGATGCCGATCACCACCGACCACTTCATGATGCTGCGGCGTTCGCTGCTCTACACGGGCATCACGCGCGGCAAGCAGCTCGTGGTTCTCGTCGGTTCGCGCAAGGCTCTTGAGATGGCGACCAAGAACGACGATGACGGCCAGCGCTATTCCGGCTTGTGCGAGCGGCTGCGCGACCTGCTGCGTGGGGATGGCGTGCATCCAGAACACGTCATTCCGCCGGCGCCAAAGCGGCCGCACTGAACAACGCCCCTCGAGCCGCACCGGAACGGGATCGCGCCCGCCGTGGGGTTCGCACTAGGATTGCCGCCATGAATGGTGGTCTCCAAGGTGCGGTTCTGGGTTCTCTGCTCGCGGCACTGGTCGGCGCGGTGTCGGCACAAACCGTGGATGTGTCGAAGCTCGAACGCGAACTCGAAGTCTTGTTCGAACGAGCGCCCGGTGCCGCGATCTCCGAGCAGCAGAAGGAGGGCCTCGCCGCCCTCCTGCAACGCTACGAGGGCAGTGACCTCGGCAAACTCGACTACGTGCGGGCCCTGCCGTTCTACTTCCGGCGCGATGCGATCGGCGGCGCCGCGCGCCTCGATGAGTTCTTCGCGCATCACGACCAGATCGAGAATGCTGAGCATCGCATGATCGCGGGCCGCATCTACCTCGTCGCGATGCGCGAGGAGAGCACACGGCAAACAGTCGACAAGGAGAAGCTGCAGCGTTGGGCCGAACGGGCGGCGGCGATGTTTCCGGACCTGTTGATGGTGGCGCGTCAGGCGAACCTGCTGGCCATCGCGCCGGCCGATGGCCCCGGCTTTCGCCTGGCACTCGTGCGCGGCATGCAGAAGGCCACGGCGGACGAGGCGTTGAAGGACCAGTTCTTGACGATTCTCTACACGCCTCTGGTGCCCGGCACCCCGGTGCAAGGTTCGGGGCGCGATGTCGTGGCGGTTGCCAATGCCGGGCCGGGCGATGTGGTGAAGCCTGCGCCGATTGGGGGGCCCGGGGGAACACCCGAGGCAGGTCCGGAATCAGGCCGGAACGCTCCGGCAGCGGCAGTTTCGCCCGCCGTTGCCGTCGAGAGCGCGAAACCTGCAGCTCCCGGGCTGCGCATTGGGGGCGAGGTTCCGGAATTGCCCGTGGAACACGTGGCCAACGAGAAGCCGGAGTTCCGCCTCGGCGACCTGCGCGGCAATGTGGTCGTGCTCGACTTCTTCGCGAGTTGGTGCCCGCCGTGTCGAAGCGGAATCGGGAGCGTGATCGAGCTGGCGAAGCAGGAGGCTGGTGGCGTGAAGCTCGTCGGCGTCACACGGTTCTACGGCAAGGGCATGGACTTCGTGGGCGAGGCCACGGTTCCCCACGGTGGCAAGTCGGTGCAGGGCCTCACGCGGGCAGAGGAGATCGAGCTGAATGGCCGCTTCGCGAAGGTGTTCGCGATGGACTACCCACTGCTGTTTACCACCGAGAAGGCGATGAAGGAGACGTTCGGGGTCACGGCAATTCCGACCACGTTTGTGATCGGGAAGGACGGTCGGGTGGTGGGCAGAGTGATGGGCAACGGCAAAGCGGAGCTGGTGAGGCTCAAGGAGCTGATTGCCGAAGCCGGGCGATGAGGCCTGCAGGGCTGGAGGCCCGAGGCGGGAGGCGGGAGACGCTGCCACTTACCGCGGTCGATGACTACCGCGGTTTAGAGCCCGAGCGCTGCGTGCACGGCGAGCGTCGCCGACGACCGATTGAGCGTGTAGAAGTGCAGGCCGGGGGCCCCATCGCGCAGCAGCGAACGGCCTTGGTCCACAGACCACTGCACCCCTGTCGCCACCACCGCACTCGCGTCGTTGGCCACGATCCGAAGGCGCCGATGCAGTTCCTGGGGAATGCGCGCGCCGCACATCTGCGTAAAGCGTTCGGTCTGGCTCACGTTCGTGACCGGCATGAGTCCGGGCACAACAGGGATGAGGACCCCTGCAGAACGAGCTCGCCGAACGAAGGCGCGATAGTCTTCGTTGTCGAAGAAGAGCTGGGAAACCAGGAAGTCAGCGCCCGCCGCGACCTTCGTGCACAGGTGCTTCAAGTCCGCTTCGAGGTCCTTGGTTTCGACGTGGCCTTCGGGATAGCAGGCGGCACCGATGCAGAAGTCCGGCGAGTGCTCGCGGATGAACGCAACCAGCTCCGAAGCGTGTGAGAATCCGCCAGGCACGGGTTTGAACTCCGTTTCGCCCTTGGGCGGATCGCCGCGCAGCGCGAGCACGTTGCGAATGCCACCGTCGTAGAGGCGGCGCAGAACTTCGCCGATCTCCTGCCGAGTGCTACCGACGCACGTGAGGTGCGCCATCGTGGTAATGCCGAGATCGCGCTGAATGCGCGTCACCAACTCAAGGGTCCGGTCGCGCGTGCTGCCGCCAGCGCCGTAGGTCACGGAGACAAATGAGGGTCGACACGGCCGCAGTTCTTCAACCGTCCGGTAGAGGGTCTCAACCCCCTCCTCGGTCTTGGGGGGGAAGAACTCGAAGGAGACCACCGGGCTACCCCGGCCAAACATGCTGCTGATCTTCATGAGGCGCGTTGGGGCAATCGGACACTCGCGGCGCGGCGGCGGAAAGAGCTCAGTCGATGAATTCCCGCCGACCAGGCGCCCCAAGCCGGGAGTGGAGCCACCAGAGACTCACGATCCCACACCATCGGAACACGGTCCGTACATGCAACGCGGCCCCCCGAAGGGGACCGCGTTCGATTGAATTGACCCGGCACTAACCTACTTTCGCGCTATGCACTATCATCGGCCCTGGCTGCTTGACTTCCGTGTTCGGAAAGGGAACGGGTATTTCCAGCCAGGTATGGGCAC
>JADZDL010000127.1 GCA_020851075.1 Planctomycetota bacterium
GACCGGTGGACGATGCTGATTCTCGAGGCGCTCGAAGAACACGGCACCGTGCGCTTCAAGGAGCTTGGCCGGCTCGTCGTTGGTATCAGCCAGAAGATGCTGACGCAGACGCTGCGGCAGATGGAGTGTGATGGGCTCGTCAAGCGAACCGTGCATCCCGTCATTCCTCCACACGTCGACTACGCGCTGACGAAGCTCGGCCGCGGGCTGGGGGAGGCGTTTTGCGGCGTGTGGAAGTGGGCCGAGAAGCACTACGCCGAGATCGAACGGGCCCGCGCGGCGTTTGAGTTGGCGCGCAAGCGAGCGCCTGGGAATGGGTAGGGCGGTGCAGTGTGGCTCGCCTCGTCGCCGTCGAGCCGCTACAGCGCGCCGATCACCAGCGACAGCGCGTTTGTGCTCGTGATCGCCGTGAGACTGCCACTACTCCCGACCTCGCCAGTGACAACCTGCGTGTAGAGCCTCTGTCCGATCAGCGTGGCGGCTGCAGGAATGGCAAATGCGAAGCGTGCGCGGCCAGAGGTCGGCACGTGCACCTCGAGCAGATCCGGTGCGACGCTCAGCATGCAGCCGGTCGGCGCATTCGGTTGTAGCAGTGGCAACGGCAAGGACGTCGTCGAGAGCCCACGTACGGTGACTGAGATCGAGGCGTTCGGCAAGCCTGTCGCTTCGCCGCGAAAGGTGCCGCCGATCCAGGGCAGCGTGTCGGCGGTGAGCACGTTCATGCCGGCCGAACCAGTGCAGCCGGTGCCGTAGGACGAAGCTGTGGCGGGATAGAGGGAAACGCGCTTGGCGAGTTGCCCCGCGACCGAGCCGTCGACAATGGTGAAGTTGCCCCCGGCAACCAGATCGCCATTCCTGCTCGCCGCGATCCGCCAGATGGGGCCGTTGGCGCCGGTGCCGACGGATGTCCACGAAACGCCGTCCCAAGAGGCAAGATGGGCCGAAGAGTCCGGCATGGTGAATTGCCCGCCGACTGCAAGTTGCCCATTGGGCAGCAGGGCCATCGTGCTGATCACCCCGGACTGCGGAGAACTCAGTGAGGACCAGTTCGTGCCGTTCCAACTCGCGATGGAGTTTGCGGGGACGCCTCCTGCAGTGTTGAAGTAGCCGCAGACGACGAGCTCTCCGCTGGGCATCTGCACCATCGCCCAGACCTCGGGTCTGCCCTGGTACATCGGGAATCCACTACCGAGTGGAGACCACGTGGTGCCGTCCCATCGTGCTATCGAGGCGGCGGCGATCCCGCCTGCGCTCGAGAACTGACCTCCAGCGATCAGATCGCCATTCGGAAGGACCTCGAGTGCCATCACCGTTGCCATTCCACCGCGCAGGCCAGTGCCCAATCCGTGCCAGCGCGTGCCGTCCCAACGAGCGATCGAATTGGCAAGTTGGCCGTCGATCGTGGTGAACCAGCCGCCTGCGATGATGTCGCCATTGGGCAGTAAAGCCAGTGCGCACACGGTCTCCATCGGACCAACACCGGTGCCGAGTGCCGACCAGGAGCTGCCGTCCCACATTGCGATCCCGCCAGCCCGGACGACTCCGGCATGTCGAAAGGACCCTGCCGCGACGAGGTTGCCATTTGGCAGGCGGAGCATTGCCTGGACCAGGCCATCCAGCGCGGGTGCTACAGGGGCCCAGGCGATTCCATCCCAGCGCGCCAGTCCGGGGCCAACAAGGTTGTCGTGATAGGTCACGATCACGTCGCCGTTCGGCAGGCTCAACAGTGGCCCTGCGAAGTCCGGTTCCCAGCCGAAGCGCGACCACGTGGTCCCATTCCAGTGCGCGACGGAACGTGCCCTGGCACTGCCGGCCAGGGCGAAGTGCCCACCGACCGCGAGGCCAGCCCCTGGCAGTGGTGTTACGCAGTTGACGTGCCCATGGCCACCGGGGGGGAAGTACTGCACTGGTCCGATGCCAAGCCAACTCGTGCCGTTCCATAGGCAGACGTTCTCCTCGGGGCCCCAGCTGCTGAGGGAGAGATAGTTGCCAACGGCAATGACATCGCCGTTGGGCATCGTCGCGAGTCCACGGACCTCGCCGTACAATCCCGCGCCGAGCGGAGACCAGGTCGACCCGTTCCATCGCGCGAGATTGCTCGCGGGTGTGTTGCCCGCCATCGCGAAGAAGCCTCCGACGATCAGGTCGTTGCCGAGGAACGTGAATGCAGACACTCGGTCGTAGCCTGTGCCACCTACCCCACCTCCGACTCCGGACCAGGTGGTGCCATCCCACTGCAGCAGATTGCCGTTTGCGGGGTCGTGGAAGCCCCCTGCGAAGATCCTGCCCGCGGCGTTGACGGAGAGAGCGCGCACGCCCTCCGCTTCTTGGATACCCGAACCGATCGGCGACCATGCACTGCCGTTCCAGCGTGCAACACCGGAGGCGGCGACTGGACCCGCTGAATCAAACTGGCCGCCGAGGATGAGGTCACCATTGGGGGCGGTGGCCATCGCCCAGACAGTGGCTGCCGAAGTGCTCGAGGACACGCCACCGCCGATGCTTGACCAGGTCGAGCCATTCCACTGTGCGAGGTTGTTCGCAGCGGTGCTGCCAATCGTCGCGAACGAGCCGCCTACGGCGAGGTCCCCATTAGCTTGCACGACCAGCGAACGCACCGGGCCGTCGGGGCTGCCGCCGAGCGACAACCACTGTTCGGTGGCGAGATCCACCATCACGAGGTTGTTCGCAGCCGATGCGTAAAATGACCCGCCGAGGACGAGCTTTGCAGTCTGTGGGCCTGGACCGTCGGGATCCCACACAACGGCTGCATGGACATCACCTTGCACCCCGGCGATACCCGGGCCTGGCAGCCACTGGGAGTAGGTTTGAGCGTTCGTCGCACTGGCGGCAAGACCGGCGATTGCGAGCGTGATGGTCAGACTGCCGATGCGGGCGTGAAACGTCATTGCCATGGACCTCTCCGCACCATGCATCGGCAATGCAGTTGGGGTGCTGGAGAGGAAAGCGCAGCACGGCCGCGAGGAACTTCGCGAGTGGTACGGTTGAAGCGGGTCGGTTAGCCGGCAGATGCCAGCACGTTGCGCGAGATCAGACCCGGAAGGTCGGTGCATGCTGCATCAGTTGCCGCAGCCGCTTCAGTGTGACGGAATCTGCGAACTGCTCGGCGCGCTGGACGACCGCCAGCGGAGCCTCGACGACCAGGAGGCGCATGTTGTCATTGCCCCGCGCCATGCTCCGCCATTCGGCGAGGAACCAGGCAAACGTGTTGGGTTCGCGCTCGGCGAAAGCCGCGGCGTTGTTCCAGATCAGGGCCTTGTTTGGGATGAGATCGCGCTTTTCGAAGCCAAGTAGCGTGCGCAGGCGCTTGGACGGATCCTCGGGGAATTGAATTGGCCCCAGGGCATTGCCCACCGCGGCGACGAGGCTGTCGAGGTTGGTGATCGACGTTCCGTCGATCTCGACAACTTCATACCCGAGCGCGGTGAGTTGCAGTCTGATCGCAGCACTCTCGCCGGGCGACTGGGTCAGTGGGCGCCCCGTGTAGGGGCTTTCGACCTTGTTAGGGAGAAACCATCCGAAGGCCAGAGCAAAGAGGATCGCCAGCCGGAAGAGGTCTCTCGAGGTGTCAGTCTCTTCGAGAACGAAAACGCACAGCAAGTACAGAGTGATTACGAGGGGGATCCGAAGCCAATCCCAATTGGTGCGGCGATTGCCGTACAGATGAGGCAGCTGCGTGACCTGTGTCACGGCGACATCTCGCCAGGCTTTGGCTTCCACCACGAGTCCGACGGCGCTGAGGCGAGTTCGGCCATGGCAGGTTCTTCGTCACTGCTGCCCTTGGCGCGGACGATTGGTTGCGTCGGACGCTCGATCGGCGGTTCTTCGGCTCTCGGCATGTCCAAGAGCAGCAGGAAGGGGGACCACGCGGAGGTCAACTGGTTGGTCCACCGCGAAGTGACCTCGACGAGCAATGCAGGATTGGTGCGCGCCGTGTGCGAAGCGTGACGCCAGAGCAGGACTTTGGGGCGCGGGGGTTTGCCGAGCGCGGTGTTCAGGATGCTGAGGCACTTGGCGCGCGGTTCACTCGGAAATCGCATCGGGCCGTAGGCGGCTTCGAGTTCGCGCGCGAGCTCGGTCCAGGTCGAGATGCGCGAGCCATCGAGTGTCGCAATGCCGACGCCGTGCTGGAGCAGCGTGTCGCGCAGGCGGAGTTCGTCGCTGGGTTCGTTGCCCGACTGGTGGTCGAGTGGGTGCGTGACCACTGCCGAAGGGAAGAACCATGGCACGGCGCGATGCACCGCGATGAGCTTGGCGAACGGGCCGCGGCCGAAGCGGTGGCGGTTTAGTAAACAGACTCCCAAGAGCATCGCGACTACCAGAAAGACCACTCCCCAGATTCCAGCGTCGCGTCCCAACAGCATGGCCAACCAGAAACCAAGCATCACGTTATGGAACGCCTGCGTTTGCAGCGGCGAAAACGGACTCTCGTGGATGGAGCGCATTCGGTTCCTCGCGAGGGGAAAGACTACAAGCCGAGCGTGGGTTGCCAATCCCCGGCCCGGATTGTCGCCAAATGCCTGATTCCGCGTCTATTGCGAGGACCAAGAGCTGGTGTTGCCGCCAAACGTGAAGACCTGCCCGACCGAAGCGGAGACCTTCCAGCCGTCACTTTCGCCCGGTACATCGTCGAGCGGGTTGGCGAAATCGAGCCGAAATACCCCATCACCGAGCAGCGGTTTGCTGCCGAGGCGGAGGCCGACGCCAACCGAGCGATAGGGGTGCCCGAGCGAGTCGTGGTCGCCAACCCAACCTGCATCGAAGAACGCGACTGCGCCGAGTCGCAGCGTCGCAAACTCGATGCCGGTGTCATAACGATCCTCGAAGTTCATGCGCAGGCGCGAAGTGCCGGCAAACTCGCGCGCCGGATATCCGCGCAGTCCGTTGTCCTCGCCGAGCGTGAGTTCGATCAGGAGATCCTGCGTTTCCTCTTTGGCGTCGAGGGTTGCGCTGTAGCCGAGCGTGTTGCGTTTGCTGGTGCGCAGGAAGGTCCACAGACCGAGGTTGGTGCCCCAGCCGACTGGTTTGCCATCATCCCAACGCATGGTGCCGCGCGCGGAGAGATCGACAAACCAATTGGTGATCGGCTCTGTGGCCCAGGATGCGTTGGCGGCGAGTTCGGGCTGGAGATCGCCGCCAGCGCCATCTTCGTGCCGCCAGCGCGCGCCGACCGTTGTGCCAAAGAACAGGCCCAGCGTGATGTCCTGCACGTAGTCGATGGTGTCGATGCCAGAGACCTTGCGGTAACCATCGATGTGCGCCCAATTGGCCTGCAGACCGGCGAATGCGCTTTGGGTATTGCCAGGAACGCGGATCTCAGGGGCCAGCGGCCCTGTTGCGGGCTGGTAGTCGTGCTGTTCGAGGTTCCACACGAAACCGGCAAAACGGCGGCGATCGGTGGGCCCGTTGGCCCAGGTGCTGTCGCCGAAGATGCCGCGGCGATGGTCGCTGACGCTCGCGAGGGAGTCGCCGTTGCGGTAGTAATCGACCTCCTGGTTGTCGTGGCGCAGACCAAAGCCGTAACCGAACGGATCGGCGAGGTGCTTGAACGGGCGCCGCAGATCGAAGTCGATCGAATCCCCTTCATCCGTGCGGCTCAGGCGCAGCGTGGAGGTGTGCCACGAATCGAGCACGTGCAGGTCCGTGTAGGCGGCGGCACCGCGGAACTCGCCGTCGGAGTTCTGGGCGAAGCTCGCGGCGAGGCGGTCGCCATAACCCAACAGGTTGCCTTCGCCGACCGTGGCGCGCAGGCCGGTGACGCCGCCGACGTAGGAGGCACCGGCGCCGAGGAACAGGCTCAGGCGATCGCGCGTGGTGACTTCGAGGTCGACTTCGTCGGTGCGCCCGGTCGCGAGCAGGCGCACGGACACTTCGGCAAACAGGCCTGTTGCGCGCAGATTGCGTTCGAGTTCGGCGGCTTGCGCGGCCGTGATGGGTTCGCCGGGTTGCAACCAGATCTCGCGGCGAACGACTTCTTCGCGCGTTTGCCAGTGCACTGCGTTGACGAGTCGCGCGAGCACACGCTTCTGGGCGGTTGCTTCGTCAAAGACGTCGCCCGTGCGGACCCGGATTTCGCGCAGGTGGCCGCGGGTCGGGCCGTCCGTTGGTTCGGTCTGCGCATCCGCTTGGGCCACGAGCAGGGTGGCGGAGGTCGCGAGCACGAACGCGAACGGGAAGGTGTGGAAGCGCATCCGAAGGAGTGCGGCGAACGGAACTGTCCGGCAAGATGCACGGCCCGCCATGACAATGCCAGCCGAGATCTACGTGAGCACCGATGTGGAAGCCGATGGGCCGATTCCCGGGCCCCATTCGATGCTCAGTTTCGGGTCGGTTGCCTACCTCGCCGACAAGACGGTCCTCGGCGAGTTCACTGTCAACCTCGCGCCGTTGCCGGGCGCTTCACCACATCCGCGCACGATGAACTGGTGGGGCGGCTTTCCCGAAGCGCTCGCCAAAGCGCGCGAAAATCCCGAGGATCCGGCCACCGCGATGCCGCGGTATGCAAAGTGGGTGCGCAAGCTGCCGGGTCGCTCGGTGTTTGTCGGCCAGCCGGTCGGGTTCGATTTCATGTGGGTCTATTGGTACCTGATGAAATACTGCGGCGAGTCGCCATTCGGCCATTCGGCGCTCGACGTAAAGACCTACGCGATGGCCGTGTTGAAGCGCGATTACCGCGATTGCGTGAAGAACGCGCTGCCCAAGGAGTGGCTGGAGCCGCTGCCGCATACGCATGTGGCGATCGACGATGCGCGCGAGCAGGGGGCGATCTTCTGCAACATGCTGAAGGCGAATGGCGTGATTGGCTGAGGGCGGTCGCGTTTGCGGCGGTTTCGAGCGATGATGCGCCGATGCATCTGCTCTTCGCTTCGGGTCTGCGTCATGTTGCGAGCATGGCCGCAATGTTGGTGATGGGGACGATCGAGGCGCAGCACGCCGAGTGGTTTGTGCGCGGCAGCGAGGCGAAGACGCGACTTGTTGGCGTGACGACGCAAGTGCTCGAGGGTGTTGCACCAGGACCTGTGATGATGGCGGCGGGCGACTACGAAGTGCACTTCGGCGCGAATGCGCTGGGCAAGCCTGGTTCGTTGCCGTTGCAGGTCCCGGCGGGTGCGGTCGTCCAGATCGCAAACGAGCCAGCGGCGGCCGCAGCGATGCAGGAAATCGCCGCGGACGATGCTCGCCGCGAAGTCACCGCGAGCGTGGAGGGTGCCAAAGTGCCTTGGCAGGCTTCGTGCGTGCCCGGGCCGGAAGAACGCGATTGTCGCGTGATCGCGCGAGGCGTGCCGATCGGTTCGACGGGCGCTTTCGGCGTCATCGCCCGCTGGATCGACCGCAACCAGCACTACCGCTTCGTGTGGGACCTGGGGCGACGCGAACTGCGGCTCGAGCGGCAGCTGGGAGCGGACGCCTACGTGCTCGCGCGTGCACCGGCGCCGGTTGCCGACGATCAGCCGCACGAGCTGGCCCTGCAGGTCGCGGGATTTCGCGTGCAGGCGTTCTTGGATGACGTGCTTGTCGTTCAGGTGCTCGACGGAGCGATCGGTCGCGGCGGTTTTGGTTGCTGGTCGTCAGGGGATGCCGTGCGCTGGCAATCGCTCGCGAGCACTTCGCCGGTGCCGGCGGTAGCTAGCAGTGCGCTGGTCGGCGAGGTTGGTGAAGCGAGGCTGGTGACCGCAACCGCGGTGGCCGCGGGTCACTTGCACGTGTTGCAGCTGCGGCTCGACCGCCCGCACGCGCTGATCCCGCGCAGCGAGGAAGGCAGTGAGCTGTGGCTGCTGCAACGGCCCGCCGAGCCGGTCGTGATGCTCGGGGACTGGCGCGGATCCCTGGGGGCCGGTTCGATCGGCGAAGTGCCCCGCAATGGCCTTGCCAAAGCCGAGTTGCACTGGCCGTTATTGCCCGGATTGCGGCTCCAGACGGCGCTGGTGGCGATGCTGATCGTCTCGGCCAACGGCGAACAGATCGTCAGCCGGACCCCGCCGGTGCCATTGCGCATGTGAGTACTCGCCAACGATGGGTTACCGGGCCTCGCTGCGGCTACTACAGTGCGCAGAAGCCCCTCCCTGGAATCCGCAGCAGGTCGCCGATGTTTGTTCCGTCCAAAGCCGCCGTCGTCGCAATGCTGCTCACTGCGGCGCTTTCTGCCCATGGTGGGCAATACCGGGGGCCCGTTCCGGCACGTTTGCCCGGCGGTCCCGGCTTGCCGCCGGCCGGCCCCGGTGCGCCCGTTCCTGGTCCGGTGACGCCGCGACCGGCCTCACCGGCGCCGCGGCCGTCGATGCCGGGTCCCGCGGGTTCGGTGCCGGCTGGCGTGACTGGCAGCCCGCTCGACCTTTCGCCCGAGGCGACCTGGGAGACGTGGTGGGAGTTCAACAAGGAGCCTTTCCTGCAGGTGGGCACCGCGGTGCAGCAGGCGCCGATCACGGGCTCGGACGACTTCTATCTGGGCTTCCGCCGCCCCGAAGTGGCTGTCGATGTGCTGGCGCCGACGGTGCCTGATCTGACGGATCGCATCGTGCCGACGCTCGCGGGCTTGCTGGCGAAGGAGCGCAATCGGGATATCGCGACCGCGTGCCTCGTTGCCCTTGGCAAGGTCGGGCGCGATGGGCCGGGCGTTGAACTCGAGAAGGCCCTCGCGGCGCACATCGACCGCGACGACCAGGTAGTGCGCGAGACTGCCGTGCTGGCGCTCGGCATCGCGGGCCGTGCGAAGGCATTGCCGATCCTGCTGTCGCTGGTCACGGACGATGCCACCGGGCGCAAGTTGTCCGACCAGAAGGTCGTCGCGGATCGCACCCGTGCGTTCGCGGCGTATGGCCTCGGTTTGATGGCGCGGCGCAGCGACGATCTGGCCTGCAAGAAGCAGGTGCACGACGCGCTGTGGGCGTTGTTGCAGGACAAGAACGTGCGCGATCGTGATCTCCGCATCGCCGCCGTTGGTGCCCTTGGTCTCCTGCGCTGCGAGCAGGGCGCGCAGAAGCGTCTGCAGTGGCAGGCGGTGGAAGAGCTGCTGAGCCTCTTCCAGGTCGAGGATGGCCCGACTGCGGAAGTCGTGCAGGCGCACGCGCCGATCGCCATCATGCGCTTGCTCGGTCGTGGATCGTCGCCGTTGCACCAGCGCTGCAAGGCCCTGTTTGCGGCGACGCTCGGCGCGAAGGAACGCCGCAGCAACGAGATCCTGCAGTCTGCGGCGGTGGCGCTCGGTGGCCTGTGTTTGCCGGAGGGCGAGTGTGCCGAGGATGCGCCGCACGCGGCGGTGCTGCAGCAATACTACGAACGCGGCCACAACCGGCTGGCGCGCTACTTTGCGGTGATCTCGCTCGGGCGCGTTGGCGGCGATGCGAATCGAACCTTCCTGCTGCAGGCCTACGAACGCAGCAACAAGAGCACGGAGCGGCCGTGGGTCGCATTGGCGCTGGGCCTGCTTGCCGAACGCGCCGCGAAGGCCGGAGCGGCCGACACCGTGATCAGCAATCGCCTGCTCGATGATCTGGAGGGCATCCACAATGCAACCGTGCAGGGTGCACTGGCGGTGGCCGTCGGCCTCGCCGGGCATCGTTCGGCGG
Source organism: Planctomycetota bacterium (assembly GCA_020851075.1). Lineage (GTDB taxonomy): Bacteria > Planctomycetota > UBA1135 > UBA1135 > UBA2386 > JADZDL01. The sequence continues at coordinate 9,588 of JADZDL010000127.1, forward strand.
GCCCCACCGTGTTGCGCATGCTGCGCGAAAGTGAAGGCAACGAGCGCCTGGCGGGCCACCTCTGCATCAGCCTTGCGTTGCTCGGCGAGCAGACCTCGGTGCCTCTCCTATCCGAGATCCTCGATCGTTCGTCGCGGCGGCCGTTCTTGCTGCAGCAGGCCGCGGTGGCACTTGGTCACCTCGGCGATCGTGATGCGACGTTGCGGCTGCTGCGCATCGTCAAGTCCAACGACAGCGCGGCGGTCCTGGCGGCCGCGGCGGGCGCGATCGGCCAGATCGGCGATCGTCGTTCGATCGAACCGCTCGTCACCATGGCGGGTGATGAGGAACTCACCAAGCTCGCGCGCGCGTTCGTCGCCGCCGCGCTCGGTGGCGTCGGCGACAAGGAAGAACTGCGCTGGAACGTGCCGCTCACGATCGACTGCAACTTTGCGGCGGCCGTCGACACGCTCACGAACGGTTCGACTGGCGTGCTCGACATCCTTTAGGGCGGCGGGCCCGGTCTGCAGCGAGCCCAGTCTTTACCTGAGCTCAGCCTACCAGCTGCCGGTCACAGCCAGACGTCGAGGGCGTTGCTGGCCGCGTAGGTGCCATTCTGCGCCGATGCCGACAGCATGATCGCCTGCGTGCGGATCATCATGCTGTTGAGCCAGCTCGGGATCGACAGCGTGGTCGTGGTGCCCGCCGGCGTGGCCCCGATCCGCAGGATCGTCGCGTCGACGCGGTCGAGGTGCAGCGAGGGCAGGAACGGTGCTGGCGGCGACGAGGCATCGTGCAGTTCGTAGGCGATCGCGCCGAGGCTGGTGGCAAACGTGCCGTTCGGCGAGCTCGCGCGGTAGACGACGGTGTCACCCGGTTCGAGGCGCTTGCCGCAGGTCGTGTCCGGCGTGGCGCCGTTCACGCCCGATTCGAGCACGAGGTCTTCGCCGGAGCCCGGCAGGTTGCACCAGCGCGCCAGCGCCATGCGTTCGGGCGCCGATTGGCCTGTGTTGCGCCACGCATCAAATGCATCGATGCCGGTGTTCTGCAGGAACGCGTTGGTGCCCGGGTTGGCGAGGCGCAGGAACTGGATGTACTCCCAGCTCGCGGTCTGGTACATCAACTCGACTTCGGCGCGCGTGGCGCCGGCGGGCGGCGACAGTGGCACATCGTCAAAGTGCTCGTAGATGCCATTTGGGCCCGGATTGCCAAATTGCGTCGCCGGGACGGGCAACGCGTTGCGCGTGCGAGCTTCGTTGTAGGCAAAGCCGTACGGCGGAATCCGGTTGTCGGCGATGAGCTTGTTGTTGAGCACGAAGTGGAACGACTCGTGCACGGTGCCCGGCGCGGCCGACGCGAGTTGGATCAGCGTCATCGTGACAGCGCCCGTCACCCGGTCGTAGGACAGCGGCAGCGCTGGCGAAACCCCGAGGCCGAGCAGTGCCATCGCCCAGTCCTGGCTCATGCCCATCTTGGCTTCGTAGACGCGCGCGTTCGGGTCCGTGATCGAGCTGACCGTGTAGTTGGTGCCGTTGACGTTGGTCGTGAAACTGCCGTAGGTGCCGTCTTGGCGCAGTACGGCGCCACTCTCGTTCTTCCACACCGTGCGCAGCCACATGCGGCGACCTTCGGGATAACCGGAGATCAGCTTGTGGCCGGTGAGGTTCGTGATGCGCACCGAGTTTGTTCCGATGTCGAGTCCCGCCGCGCGCTGCAGGTTGGCGCGCGCGCGCAGAATGCCGCGGTCCATCGCGGCGGACTGATTGGGCGTGATGCCCCCGCCGAGGCGCAGACGGTTCTGCCCGTCGAGCCAACGGATCGCGTCCGGCACCCACGTGTTGCCGCCGGTGAGGTCGTGCAGCGGCTGGTCGTAGCGCAGCGGCGAGATGCCGAACGCCGTACCTTCCCCGACGACCGGTTCCATGTGGCAGGTCTGGCACGTGAAGTAGCGCGTCGTGCCATCTTCGTAGTTGCCACCTTGGCCGGCGAGCTGCGACTGCGAGTTGGCGCGCTTGATCGCGCCGCGCTTCAGGTCTGCCGGCAGGCTGGCGTAGCTCGAGACCGGCGTGGTCGGGAACGCGCTCGCCATGTGCTCACTGAACGTGCGTTCGACGATGCCGTACTGGAACGGGAAGTTGAGGAACGCGGCCTTGGTGGTGACCGGCGTGCCGGGCACACCGCTGAATTGGCCGGCAGCGAGCGGAATCTGCGCGCCGTTGCCCGGTGCGAGGTCGCCGACGACAGGATTGCTGACGTCGTGGCAAGTGCCGCACAGCTCCGGTGAGCGGTGGTATAGCGACTGCGCAAACTGGTGGCCCGCCGTGGTCGAAGCGTACGGGCCGTAGCGCGTCTGGTTGCCCGCGAGCACCATCATGCCACTGCCGTTGTAACCCTGCGGCGGGGAGCCACCATCGTGGGCAAGGTACGGCGCCGACTGAACGCCCGTGTGCTCCTGCGTGTTGGGGTTCACCATGTTGTGGCAGATGCCACATTCGATGCCGTTGTGGTCGGTCTGCGGGTTGAGCGACGAGCCATCGCTCGACAGCGCACGCCCTTCGTGCCAGGCGCGCGGCGTGTGGCAGCGCAGGCAGAAGTCGCCCGCGCCGGGGAAATCGCCTTCGGCAACGCCCAGGGCGGCCCAGAACAGGGGATCGCGTCCAGCATGCGACATCATGCTGCCCATCCAGTTCTCGACGGGCTCGACATCGGGGTTGTAGTAGCCGTGGCAACCTTCGCAGTTGGGAAGGCCACCGAGCAGGTAGGCCTGCTGGGGCTGCGTGCCGGGAAACTGCACGTCCGGGGACGTGGCGAAGAACGGAGCCGAATTGGCGACGATGAGGGCGATCGAGGCGGCGCCCAGAATGGTCACGGGGGAAGATGCGATTCGCATGAGAACGGCTTTGGACTCGACTGTCGGTCGGGGGCTGGTCGGGGGCGCGGGAGACTACCAAGGATAGTCCGTTCCGCGCCGTCTGCATGGTGGCAGTTGTGCGCGCAGGCCAAGTTCTCGGTGCCATGGGTCGCTCGCAAATACGCTGAATCGTGCGAATGCTTGCCCATCCACGATGGCATCGGACAGATCGGCATTTCGCCAAACTCGCCGGGCCCGGCTTGATCGCGTTGCGAAGGCCGCTGAGCATTTGGGGTCTGCCATGCATCCGATCTTCGCAAGCCTGTGTGTGCTCAGTGTGCTCGTCCTCGGTTGTTCGAAGGCGCCGACGGCTCCGGTCGCTCCGCCTGCTCCAGCCAAGAGCGAGCAGCCGGCTCCGGTGACCAGTCCCGCTGTCGCAACCCAGACAACCACCGCGGCCCCGGACGACGATTGCACGCTCGCGACGAAGCTCGTTGCCGGTGTGCCCGGCAGTCCCGGAAATCTCATCAAGTCGGCGCGCAACCCCAACGGCGACAGTGAGCTCGCCGTGCTCATGCGGCAGTTTGTCGACGACATGCGCGAGGCGCGTTCGCTGCTCGAAGCCGGCGAAGCGGTGAAGCCCCTCTATCCGACGTATCGCAACATGCGGTGCGCGTGGATGAGCAAGCCCGACGAACGCAACGAGAACTACGATTCGCGCGCGGTCGCCTATCTCGGTCTCGTGAAGGCGTACGACGCCAGCCCCAACCAGGCGACTTACAACGGCATCATCGCGGGCTGCATCTCGTGCCATTCGCAGTCGTGCGGCGGCCCGCTCGACTTCATCGATAGCATGAAGTGGCAGTGAGCGGCTCCGGCGCTGAATAGCGTCCGCGGCGACAGGGGCCGCTGGCGGCCGCCGTGCTGTAGTTGCTTCAGCACAGTGGTTACGCCAGGGTTACGATTTGGGGGCTGACGATATCCGGGCCCACGCGGCTGATCCGGCACGATCGTTGCTGTCGCGCATCGCATCCCGTGCTCCGGAGTCTCATGAAGTCGCCCGCTATCGTGTCTGCGTTCCTCGCTGCGAGCAGCTTGCTAGCACAAGATTGGGTCGTCGTCGATCCGACGCCGACGGGAATCGTCAGCGCGCACTTTGACCCGGTCCATCAGCGTGCAGTCGGGTTCACGTCTTTGCCTGCAGCTGCGTGGAGTTTTGATGGTACCAGTTGGCGGCAGCACGTGCCGAGTGGCATCGAGGAGGCTCTCGTCGGGCTCTCGGCATTTGACGTAGCTCGCAATCAGAGCATTCTCGTGGCGGGGTCACCGTGGTCGCAACACGGTGTTCGCACCTATGCGTCTTACGGCGCTGGTTGGCAGCGAGTTGTGAATGGAGGGCCACCTCCGTCGGCGGTCGCTGCATATGACGCCAATACCAACCAGATCATCACCTTTGGTGGTCGGGACCAGAGCACTGGTGACTCCGTGGATTCGATGTTTGCCTGGAGCGGCACCAACTGGGTAGCCATGAATCCGCCCGTTCGTCCGGGCCCACGCCACGATGCAGGCATGGCGTTCGACTCGATTCGAGGTCGCGTGGTGCTCTTTGGTGGCCATCTCGTCAGCCAGACCTCGTTCCTTGGTTTGAACGACACATGGGAGTGGAATGGAACGCAGTGGAGCCAACGTTCGCCCGCCAGCTCTCCTGGTGCTCGCGCCAGCCGGTTGGCTTTTGACCCCGCGACGCAGCAGGTCGTGGCACTTGGTGGGTTTGATATCACCTACAATTCGTTCTCGGACTGTTGGGGGTGGAATGGTACGCAGTGGCTGTCACGGGGTGCGTTGCCTTCGCAGCAGGTGACTTCGTCGTACAACGATGCCAACCATCTGTATGTCGTCGAAGGATCCGATCGCGCCAACGTCTGGCAGGCAAATGGCAACAGCTGGGTGCCGATCTGGGTGGACACCAAGATGTCCGCGAGCGACTCGGGCGCGATGGCCTACGACCCGTTCCGCCGCGAGATCCTGATGGCCGGTGTCGACCCGGGGGCTGACACCTGGGCATGGAACGGTTCGTGGCAGCCGCGAAGCATCTCCGGCCCTGGTGTGCGCACCGGCTCGGCCATGGCGGCGCTTGGAAGCCCAAACAACCAGATGGTCGTATTCGGGGGCAGTGTCCATCCCTGGGGCTTCCTTGGCGACACCTGGACCTGGGACGGCCTAGCCTGGACCAAGCAGTTCACCGCGCAGCATCCTTCGCCGCGCGTTGGGCACGCGATGACCAGCTACGGCGGGCAGGTGCTGCTGTTTGGCGGCAACCTGGGGGCGACGAACTCGAACGAGACGTGGGCCTACGATGGCTCGAACTGGACCCTCCAGTCGCCACCGATCTCGCCGCCAGCGCGCCGCAATCATGGCATGGCGACGGATTCGCAGCGTGGCCGGGCGGTCCTGTTCGGTGGGCATGACTTCTCCACAGCCTATGCGGATACGTGGGAGTGGGACGGCAGCACCTGGCTGCAGCGCACTTCGGCTGTGCAGCCACCTGGAATTGGCTCGGCGCTCGCATACGACTCGACACGCGCAGTGATCATGTTGGTCGACGACGATCGTGTCTGGGCATGGGATGGAGTCGATTGGACTCCGGATCCGCCGACGATGGTGCCTGGGCTGAACGGTGCTATTGCGTTCCACGCGACGCGCGGGCGTTTGCTTGCGCATCAAGTGGTATCGACTGCCCTGTACGGGCCGACTCCCGGCGCAGCCGTCGCTTCACTGAGTGCGTGCGGCAGTCTCCCGGACCTTCGACTCTTTGGCCGACCGGTCCCCGGTCGCACGCCGCTCGTTCATCTCGAGGGCGCTCCCAACACGATCGCGCTGATGTGCTACGGGCTACAATCTGGCCTGACGACGTGGGGGCCGGGTTGCGATCAGCAGATCACGATCGCTACGGTTGTCGCTGGCGTGGTAGATGCCCGCGGCGAGCTGTCGGTGTCGTTTGCGATCCCAACTTCGCTCACCTTCCGTGGCGTTGACGTTTACGCGCAATCGGCGGTGCTTGACGGCGGACCGGTGTTTGGCGCGTCACTGACGGGTTCGCTGCGCATTCGGATCGGCGACTGATCCGGGAATCCGAGGGCGATCGGCATCCGATCCGGCGCGAGCGGGATTGATAGGCTGTAGCCCATGGCACCCCCGCCTTTCGACCTCACACTCCAGTTGCGCCAGCACGGCACCGCCGTGCGTCGGCTCGCAATGGAGTTGTTGCGCGACGACGCGGCGGCGGACGATGCCGCGCAGGAGACCTGGGTGCGCGCCGTGCAGCGCCCGCCGCGCCATGAAGATGCCGTCGGCGGCTGGCTCGCGACGATCCTGCACAACGTCGCGCGCAAGCTCCGCCGCAGCGAACGCCGCCGTTTGCGCCGCGAGGCCGTGGCCGCGCAGTTGCGCGCGAACGAAGTCGAAGACCACAGCACGGCGCTTGCGCGCGAAGAGCTCGTGCACCGTCTCGTCGCCGCGGTGACGAGTCTCGATGCCCCGTTCCGCGAAGCGATCTGGCAGCGCTACTTCGAAGGGCTGGCACCGCGTGAGATCGCCACCGCGCGTGGGGTGCCGTTGGCGACGGTGAAGAGTCGGCTGCAGCGCGGCCTGGGGTTGCTGCGCGAGAAGCTTGGGGAACGCGAAGGCACGGATTGGCGCGCAGGGCTGTTGGTGGCGTTTGGTTGGCAAGAGGGCGTGGTGGGCAGTGGGACCGCAGCGGCCACGATGTGGCCAGGAGTGTTGCTGATGACGGCGTGGATGAAGTCGGCGGCGGCGGTTCTGGTGGTTCTCGGGGCTGGGTTCTTGTGGTGGTCGCTGCGTGAGCAGGCGGCGCCGGTGTCGGTGGTGGTGGATGCGGGGAAGGAGGCGAGTGCGGTGAGTGCGGGTGTTGGGGCGAAAGCACAGGAAGGTGCGTTGGGTGCCGTTTTGCCCGTTGTGGAGCGGACTGCGGTGGAACCTGCCGTCGCCGCAAATCCCAGGAACGCCACGGTGCGCGGGCGTTGTGTGGATGAGCACGGTGTTCCACTTGCAGGTTGCAAGGTTGTCTTCTCAGGAAGGGCCGCCGACACCGAACTGGTGGAGGCGTGGATCCGAGCTCATGGCCGCGAGCCGACGTGGGAGAAACCGGAGCCGCAGGTCACCAGGACGGACGGTCGATTCACCTTTGAGTTTGAGCCTCCGCCGTTCCGCTTTGCCCTGAACATCCTCCGCGAAGATCTCGTGCCCAAGGGCGGAGAGTGGGCCAGCATTGTGGAGGGACAGTACTTCGATGTGGGGGACGTCGTTTGCCTTCCAGGCGTGCGACTGGGGGGCATTGTGATGGACGACACTGGTAAGCCAGTCGCCA
>JADZDL010000128.1 GCA_020851075.1 Planctomycetota bacterium
CGAGGCCCGCTTCTCGCTAGCTATCCCGAACAGCGCGTCGCTGCTCGGGGTCACCTTCTGGCAGCAGATCCTGGCGCCCGTTCCGGGGGCGAATGCGGCCGGCGTGCTGATGAGCGATTCGGTGCGCTGCAGCGTCGGCCGGGCTTACTGAGTGGATGGCGAACTAACTCGCCATCCAAGTCGCCTGCTGCGCCGCAATCGTCTACGAACGGCCTAGCGCTGGACCCTGAGGGTTACCGGAGTCGCGCCACCCAACGCTACGCGTTGAACAGAGGTCCACTTCACCTCCGTACGATCCTGGATGGAGAGTCCGAAGTCCCCAATTGGGCATGGGTAGATCTCGAGCGTCCCGGACTCATCCGCGGTCCACACTCGGAAGGACCCGAGCTCCCGTTCTTCATCGATGCTCAGGGTGGCGCCCGGGATTGGCTTGCCCGTTTGATTGTCGACGACGAGCAGAGGCAGGCGCTGAAGCGGCAGGCGGAGGTGTAGTTCTGTCGTGCTCCGGGCCGCCACATGGACCGGAGCCGTTTGGGTGATGTTCACTGGGTCCCCTCCGTCCTCTACCGAAACGCACAAACGATAGTTACCGCTGGGAAGTGCGACTTCGAAACTGCCATCTTTGCCGATCGGCACCTGCATCTGACTGGCTTCGTTGTAGGCCGACCCTTCCTTCGGCAGAACATGAATCGCCCCGCCGCGTCGGCGACGCAGAAGAAGGCCTGTGTGGATTCACCAGCGTCGAGGACCAAGGCGCCTGGTGCTGGTCGACCGGCTGGATAGCGCACGGACCCGCCGATCAGATCCAGGCGCGACGCGATGTTCACCGTGAGGCTTTGGGACTCCGTTCCGTTCCAGGTCAGCCTCGCGACAGGTTGTCTGAGGTTGGGGGTCGAAGACACGATGTCGTAGTCTCCCTTGGGGATCGTGGTGGCAACGTGGCGAGCTTCGCTCGTTTCGTGCAGAGCCTGTTCGTACCGGCGTTCTCCTCGGAAGGCGCGTGCGGATCGCAGGCTGAGTCGGCAGCCAACGAGGTCTTCGCCTTCGGACGTGATGGTCCGCACGGTCAGTGACGGCGTGCCAACGTGCGGTTCTGCGGGTTGGGGAGAGATCGCTTCGCGCCGATCGGCCGCGTTGGCAATGGCACTTTCGTCCACATTGGCGCTGGAGCCGCCGGGGTCCTCTGGCCTGGGTGCCTGAGGATCGTGTGTTGTGCTGGGTGTGGGCTGCGGCGCTTCGCCGGGAGTGGCAGCCGGAAGCTGTGCAAGAACAAGCCAAACAGCCGAGCCCAGTGCTACCAGCAAGGCGGTGACCAAAACGTATCGCCGCGCAGGTTGGGGTGAGCTCATGCGTGGTGGGGCATTCTCGGTGGGTCGATCCTTGCTCGCAAGGCGGCCCGAGCGCCGCTCCCCTGGGCTTGGCGACCACGTGCTCCTTCCCGATGCCGCTGGACCCCACGTTCGCTGGCTACGTGCTGCAGCACCAGGTGCTCCAGTTGGAGGTCTTTGGTGGCGGCGCAGCCACGGGCCTCGCTGGCTCGAACGGCCTCGCGTTGACAATCGGCGTACTCTGAACCGCTCCCCGACGGGTAACTGCCAACCTCTACCGCCGGCCCTGCAGGACTCGAATCTGCAGGCGAGGCGGCGCAAGATGGTCAGAAGGCTAGGTTAGCGATCGCGACACCCCCGACGACAGTCCCATCGATAGTACGCGGGATCCCGCTCGCCCCGATGGAACGGAAGAACCAGCCTGGTTCCGCGGGCAACTTATTGTCCCCGATGCCGCGATGGTAAGGCTGATCCAGGTTCGCCCGTCGGTGAACCGAAGAGACCGCTACCGCAGGCTTCCCCGACTCTAGTACACTTTTTGATCCCCACCATGACGACCTTCGTAGACCTGCCTCGACCCGATCTGCTGCGGAGTACAGGTCGAAGACTCCATCACCGGATGGCCAACGTGAGCTGGCCGAAGCCGGACGAGAGTGCGTTGCAACCGCGTGACCTTACGTGGATCGCAGCCTTCATCGACGTGCTTGCAGTCGGACTCGCGCTTACGGAGATCATGGGGCTACGCGGAATTGACAGTTGGCAGCAGCTTGAGGAATCGCGGGACTGGATCCCTGAGGTTCGAGTTACCAGCGGGGTTTCCCCGGAGCAGTTCGCTGTTTCGGCGTCAGTGCTCGCCCAGGGGTTGCCGCCCCAGGTGGGGGATCGCCCCCCCCTTGATCAGATGGGGCGAGAGATTCAACACAGCGCAGCAGAGTTCCTGCGGTCTTTCCCGGTCGCCGTGGTGTGCGACCTCAGTCGCGCCATGGGAGAGGAAGCGTTGGCCCACCAAATCCAGGTGGGCACTGAGCAGTTGTCCGCTATCTACCGGAGGATGCACGTTCCAGAGAGCGAGCAATTCCGGATTGCTGCCATGGCCTACGCCAAGGGGGCTATCGAGATCGATGTGGCAGCGAACTTGCTGGGCCTCGGGCGCGCGGACTTGCTGGCAGCACTTGAAGTCAACGGGTTCACTCGATCACCAGAGATCATCGCTTTGGACGATGTGCACCGTAACGCGATTCTCGGTCGCTTGCGCTCCGATCGCTTGCAGCGTTCTGGCAAGCCCAGCTTGAATCGAGATCTGCTCACTCGCGATGTGATCGCCTCGCAGCGCATCGAGGACGTTGATGCTCGACGTTGGTTGTTGCGGTGACTCTCCACGGTGACCACCGCGACTACACCGATGAGGAGAAGCGTCAGCTCACGCTGAACTTGGAGGGTGTGGCACTGGAGATCCATCAAGGTGACTGGATCTCCGCGCCAGTGTCGGTTGCAAACCTCTGCACCTTGCATCGCCGAGTGTTCGGGGGCGTGCGTGAACACGCGGGCAGACATCGCAATGAGGGTTGGGGGGCGGAACGGCTGACCTTTGGGCCGAACAGGTC
>JADZDL010000129.1 GCA_020851075.1 Planctomycetota bacterium
GGACTTCCCAGCCTTGCCCGCCTTCTTGCCACCACGATCGCGCAGGAAGTGCTCCTGCAGCACCATCGCGACACTCGCGGTGAGCTTCTTGCCCATCGGAATGTGCAGGAACTCGTTCGGACCGTGCGCATTGCTCTGCGGACCGAGCACGCCCGTGATCATGAACTGCGCTTCGGGGAACTGCTCGCCGAGCATGCCCATGAACGGGATCGTGCCGCCTTCGCCCATGTAGACGCAGGGCTTCTTGAAGAACGCCTGCGACGCGTTCGCGCACGCGCCTTCGAGCCAATCCGCGAGCGGCGGCGCATCCCAACCAGCCGCGGCCTTCTCGCCCGAGAACGTGATCCTGGCGCCGCTCGGCGGCTTCTCCGTCATGAGCTTCTTGAAGTGCGCCATGCACTTGTCGGCATCCGCGCGCGGCGGGATGCGCAGCGACAACTTCGCGGTCGTATAGGGACGCAGCACATTGCCGGCCTTGTCGCAGCTCGGTGCGCCGTCAAAACCGGTCAGTTCGACGTACGGGCGCCAGGTCCGATTGAGCACCATCTCGACGCGGTCCTTCGCCATCGGCTTCGTGCCCTTCATCCACGGGAAGCGCTGCCACAGTTTGTCGCCGAGCACCTTCGCGCAGACCTTCGCCTGGTCCTTGCGCTGCTTTGGGATATCGACATGGAACTGCTTGGCGAGAATGCGCCCCGTTTCGCTGTCTTCGAGGCGTTCCATGAGTTGACGGAACACGCGGAAGCTGCTTGGCACCACACCACTCGCATCACCGCTGTGCACCCCTTCGGTCAGCACATCAATGCGAATATCACCACCAACGAGGCCGCGCAGCGACGTTGTGCACCAGAGTTGGTCGTAATTGCCACAGCCTGAATCGAGGCAGATGACGAGGCTTGGCGTGCCGATGCGCTGCTTCAGCATCTGGATGTAGAACGGCAGGTCGTAGCTGCCGCTCTCTTCGCATCCTTCGATGATCACGACGCAGCGCGAATGTCTACCACCGGCTTCGCGCAACGCGCGGATCGCCGTCAGCGACGCAAACGCCGAATAGCCATCATCGGCGCCACCGCGGCCGTAGAGCTTGTCGTCCTTGCGAACGGGCTCCCAGGGGCCAAGGCCCTCAAACCAACCCGTCATTTCGGGCTGCTTGTCGAGGTGCCCGTAGAGCAGCACGCAGTCATCCCCTTCACCCGGGATCTCCATGTAGATCAGCGGCGTGCGCCCTTCGAGCTGCAAGACCTCGACGGTGAGCCCTTCGATCGGCTGCGCTTTGCACCAGGCAGCGATCAGGTCGACCGCGCGCTGCATGTGACCGGCAGTCTGCCAGTCCTTGTCGAACGCGGGCGACTTGTTGGGGATGCGGATGTAGTCGACGAGCTGCGGAACGATGTCCTGTTCCCAGACGCCGTCGACGAACGAGAGGATTTTGCGTGGTTCCATGGCTGCCTGCCGCGATGCGAAACCACGAAGCCTCTGCGCTCAAGAGAGCAGGCACCTTTTGCGCCGAATGCCGTGCGGAAAGTGCACGCCGCCGCGGTTATCCGCTCCCGGCAACCGTGCGGCGTCACTTCCGGCGCAAACGGGCTCGTTTCGTCACCACGCCGGCAAATAGGCCGTCGCGCGCGAACTCCTGCAACCACTGCCCGACGCGCGCATCGCCGCCCGAGTGTTCGATCGCTTCGCCGAGAACCTCGCCTTTGGCCAACGCAGCGAGCAGCGCATGCTGCGTTCGTTCGAGCCGCTGCCGCCAGACCTTGTCGTCGCGACGGAAGACGAGCGTCCAGGCCCGTTCGGGCCCTGGGATCGTCGGCGATTGGTCTTCTTTCCAAGCACGGTACCACGCACCGACCGGAAACCGCGTCGCCACCAGTTGTACGGAGGGGTTCAGCTGCAGGCGAACCTGAGCCCACTGGTCCGCGGGCACCTGCTGCAACTGCTCGTTCGTCACTGGCGTAAACTCCGGCGCATCAAACGCGCGGCAGAGAGACCATTCGAGGCGCGCGAGATCGGCGAGGAACGCGCGATTGGGTAGCTGTCGCTGCGCGCGCACGAAGGCTTCGACGTGTTGGCCAAGTTGGTTCAGGTTGGCATGCCGACTCGGATGCTTGCTGAGGTAACGCGCCATGAGCGCCGTGAACGCATCGTCGCCGAGAGCATGCAGGAGACCACCAAAGTCGCCTTGCAGAACCTCGATCAGACGCACCTGATATCCGCCGTTGTAGACCTGCAATTGGGCCGTGGCGGCCATGCGCGGATTGGGCACGAGGACCTTGCCCGCGTGCAGGGCAGGCAGAGCGACCAACCGGCGAGCTCTGGTGCTGCGCACCGCGACCTCGGCCGTGGCCAGGTGTTCGACGACGGTGGCAAACCAACGCTGCAGCGTGCGAAGGTCGAGAACGCCGCTCATCGGGCCCCCACGGGTGCCGGCTTGCCTGCTGCCGGCCGCTCGGCGCGTTTTGGTTTGGTTGCTCCGGTGCGATACCGCAGCGCCTTCTTGGCCTCGCGGTGCACAGTCGCAAAGTCGGGGATCTTCGCGTCCCATTCGAGCAACGTCGAACGACCGCCGCTGAGCTCGTGCGCGAGCGCGTACAACTGCCAGACCTCCTTGCAGACCGGGCCATCGTGGGTGTCGAGACGATGGGTCGCGTGCACGGTGTGGCCCGCGAGATGGAAGTAGACGACGTTTTGCCAGGGCACGCGGCGCAGGTAGTCCTGCGCGTCAAAACCATGGTTTTCTGCGCACACGAACACATTGTTGACGTCCAACAACAACCCGCATCCCGTCGCCGCCGTCAACTCCTGCAGGAACTGCGGCTCGTCCATGTCGGCGCCCGCAAACTGTAAGTACGTGCTTGGATTTTCGAGCACGAGGGGGCGTTCGAGTTCGTCTTGCACCGCCTTCACACGCGCGATGAGGTGACGCAGCGCGGCTTTGGTGTACGGCAGTGGCAGCAGATCGTGCAGGTTCTTGCCGTCCACGCCGGTCCAACAGAGATGATCACTGATCCAACGCGCGCGGCATCGCTGCGCCAGCGCGCGCAGCTGGCGCAGGTAGTCACGATCGAGCGCGTCCGTCGAGCCGATATTCATCGACACGCCGTGCATGACGATCGGATAGTGCGCTGCAACCTCGTCGAGAATGTGCAACGGCCGGCCACCCGTGTGCATGTAGTTCTCGGAGAGGATTTCAAACCAGTCGACTTGCGGCCGCTTTTCGAGCACGTGCGCGTAGTGCACGGTGCGCAAACCAAGGCCGATGCCGAGATCGTTGGCGACGAGGTCGTTGAGGTTCATTTTGATAGGCCTGTACATACCACCGGCGCCGTCAACCCTGGCGCCGCCGGTGATGGTGACAACAAGCGGAGATCAGTGCTGCACGGGAACGGCGCAACCGCCCTTGCCCTTGCACGAGTTCTTGCCCGCACAGCCGTTGTCACCTGTCTTGCAGCCGCCTTGGCCCTTGCAGGAATTGTGGGACTTGCAGTCGTGCTTGGCGGCGGTCGCGCAACCACCCTTGCCCTTGCACGAGTTCTTGCCTGCGCAGCCGTTGTCACCCGACTTGCAGCCGCCCTTGCCAGCGCAGCTGTTCATGGTCTTGCAGGCATGCTTCTCCATGGCCATCTCGTTGGTGGAGGCCTTGGTCGATGTGCACGAGGCGAGGGTGGAAACCGAACCGATCAGGAGGCCGGCAACGGCGGCGGACAGGAGAGCGGACTTGGACTTCTTCATGACTAACTGGAGTAGGACCTGGATTGGCTGCGATGGCACGGCGAAATGCCGGCCGGTGAGGGCGGCTGATACGCCGCCGGGACGAATCCGGTCCCACGGCCTGCGAAATCCAGCCAGGCCTCCCCTTCGTGGGGACTTCTTGTCGCCCATACACCACCCAGAGAGCCCGCGACCTGCTATCCTCCCGGGCCTCGTGCGGATTCGGTAATCCGTCCCACAGTCTCCACCCTTGGGGAGCACCCATGCTTCGCGCCACTATCACCCTCGCATCGCTCGCGGCATTTGCCGCCGCCCAATCTTCCCCCTGCTTTGAACGTCAGTTCGGCACGTTGCTGACAATGGCCGACGACAGTGTTTCGCCACCGCAGACGCTGCCCTTCTCGTTCCCATGGAACGGGAGCCTCGTCAACGTCGTGACCATCTGCTCCAACGGCTTCGTCTGGCTTGACGGCACCACCACGCTCACCGACTACACGCCGACCGAAGCGGAGTTCCTGTCGCTGGCCCCGCGCATCGCGCCGATGTGGGTCGACGTCAATCCCGCCCTCGCCGTCGCCGGCGCCGGCGTCTGGGTAAACAGCTTTGCCCCCACGGCAACCAGCGCCGGCCGCTTCGTTGTGACCTGGGATCGCTGCCCCTACTACGGCACGACCAACAGCCTCACGATGCAGCTGCAGATCGACGACACGGGCACGGTCACGTTCTTCTATGACGCGAGCACGTATGCCCACACGTCGACCGGCATCTCCGGCATGACGCAGGGCAATGGCGCAATCGTGAACAATGTCGACCTCTCGACGGTGCCGCTCAATTCGGGCGCCGCGCCGACCCTCTACGAGATCTTCAACGGTGGCGTCGGCGGCCCGCTGGATCTCGCCGGCCAGGGCCTGCAGTTCATCGACAACACGAGCGGTGGTTATCTTGCCCTGCCCAATTCCTGCCCGATCGGCGCCTGGGTGCCATACGGCAGCGGCTGCCCAAAGAACGGCACGGTCTACGAGTCGTTTGGCACGGGCACGTGCGACCTCGCCAATACGAGCATCCGCTTCATCAACACGGGCGGCGGCTATCTCGCAGTGACCGGCGGCGGCCTGGACCCCAACTACGCCAACGTGGTGCCGGGAATCGGTGAAGACACGAACCACCCGGGTTTGCCGATCGGCTTCTCGTTCCCGTTTGCGTCCACGTTCCACACCACCGTCGACCTCTGCTCCAACGGTTTCCTGTGGCTCGGCACCAACGCCTCGGCGGACTACAGCGCGACTCTCGCGGAATACCTGAGCCTCACGCCGCGCCTCGCCCCGCTGTGGCGCGACGTCAGCCCGCAGCTCGGCCAGGGCGTCTACTGGGACACGACGGCCACCTACGCGATGGCCACCTGGATCGGCGCCCCCTCCTACGGCGTGGCCAACTCCCCGAATGACTTCCAGGTCAAGCTCTTCGTCAACGGCGACATCGAGTTCAACTACGGCCAGATCAGCCCGGCCGGCGGCACCTTTGGCGGCGCCACCCAGACCATCGTCGGCTTCACCGAAGGCAATGGCGCCTTCGATCCAGGCACCGTTGACTACACGCTGGTCGTGCCAGGCCACACGATCGGTCTCGCCGGCCGCATCCCGCTCGCGCTCGATGCCGCCGTGGGCAGCAGCCCGCAGATCGGTTCGGCGTTCTCGCTCGAACTGAAGAACATCCCCAACGGCACCGTGCTGTCGGTCTTCGCGCTCGGCCTGTTCCAGCGGAACATCGACGCCTCGATCTACGGCATGCCCGGCTGCACGCAGTATGTCTCGCTCGACGCGACGATCCTGGCCCTGACCGGCGGCGGCTCGACGACCTCGTTCTCGCTGAACATCCCGAACAACTCGGGCTTCATCGGCGTGCAGCTGTTTGCGCAGGGTCTCAGCTTCAGCCCCGGCTACACCCCGATCGGCGTGATCGCCTCGAACGGCGGCCGCATCCTCATGGGCCTGTGAGCCTCTGGAGGCCTCAGGGGCCTCGACCGCAAGATCGGTAGGAAGTGAAGTTGCGGCGCCAAGCCCATTGAGGGCGGGCGCCGCGACGCTAGAGTGCGCAGCGTCGGGCGATTAGCTCAGTTGGTAGAGCGCCTCCCTTACAAGGAGGATGTCACAGGTTCGAGCCCTGTATCGCCCACCACGCC
>JADZDL010000130.1 GCA_020851075.1 Planctomycetota bacterium
CGGTAAGGTAGCGCGCATGCGATCCATGCCGCGTTGCGGGCGCGAGAACGGTGCCGATGTCGCTTGACGAACGGCTCTGGGGCCCGCGCGCGCACACTGCGTGGATCGTGCTGGCGGCGGCGTTCTTGATCCTGTGCATGCTCGGCAGCGGCGCGCTTTGGACCCAGGAAGGCCGGTGGGCGCTCATCTGCGAACAGATGCAGCGGTCGGGCGATGTGTGGCACCCGTCGTTGCTCGGCGAACCCTACTTTGGCAAGCCGCTGTTGTCGTACTGGGCAATGCTCGTGGTCGCCTCGGTGACGGGCACGCTCGATGAGATCGCCTTGCGGTTGCCCAGTGCACTTTCGGGCATTGTTGCGATCTGGTGCACGGCGCGCATCGGGCGGCGCGTGTTTGGCGAAGTGACGGGGCGGGTTGGGGCCACCTTGCTCACGACGTCGTACATGTTCGTGTTCTGGTCGCGCGTGGCGTCCGCCGACATGATGAACGTGGCGGGCATGATGCTCGCGGTGATGTGGTACTTCGAGTTTCGCAACCGCCCGGGTTGGCTCGCGTCCCTCGGTTTTGGTGGCATTCTCGCCGTGGCGAGCCTCGCCAAGAGTCCGGCTGCCGCGGTGCTCGCTCTGTTGGCGATCGGGCCGGATCTGCTGCGGGAGGGGCGCTGGCGGCGGGTTCTCGATTGGCGCCTGGTGGTCGCTGGTGTGCCGGCGGTGGCTCTGTACCTCACGCCCTTCCTGCTGCTGAACGCCGACCAAGGCCTCGGCGCGGTGTTTCGTGAAACCCTCGTGCGCTACTTCGCTCCCTTCGACCACAAGGGTGCGGTCTACATCTATTTCTACTACCTGCCGATCTACCTGTTGCCGTGGAGTCTGTGCCTGCCGTGGCTCGTGCGCGATCGATGGGTGCATCGCCGCGAACTGTCGAAGGACTCGCGGTGGGCGATGTGGGCGGTGGTGCTCGGGTTTCTGTTTCTGATGGGCTGCGGTTCGCGGCGGTCCTACTACATCCTGCCCGTATTGCCGTTTGCATCCCTCGTGGTGGCGGATTGGCTCGTGGCCAACGAACGGCGAATGCGCATCGCGGCGCGCGGTGCGGTGGCCATGTTCGGGTTGTTCGTCGTGTGGTTTGGCATCGGCGTGCCGTGGTCGGAGACGGGACCTGCGAGCCGTCGGGCGTTTGCCGAACAGGTGCGCGCGGTGGCCGTGTTGCAGGCACCGTGGCCGCAGTGGCGGGTGTTGTCCTGCGATGCCGTGCCGTCGGCGGCCTTCTACATGCACACAACGGACGAGGCGCAGGTGGCCGACCCGGCGCAGCCCGAACGCATTCTCGAGGCTCTACGGGCTCATCCGCGCACGTTGTTGCTCACGCGACGACGCCACGCCGAGCGGCTGCAGGCGCTACTGCCCGAAGCGCGCATGGTGGAGCAGGTGCAGAGCCGGTTGCCGTTCCAGGAGGGTGGCGACAAGGACCTGCTCGTGGCGTTCGTGCCCATCGGGCCGTGATCTGGCTGGCGCATCACGGATGCAGCGCGGGCACGCGGAATGCGCGGTACACGAAGTAGCTCTTCGGGGCGGTGGAGCTCTCGTCCAGCACGTAGGCCTCGAAGACCACTTCGGGTGGTGTTGTGTGCGTCACTTCGGCAACGCGCGCGTAGAGGTTGAAGTGTGGCGCCGGCTGTAGCTTGCCACCGTCGCAGACGAGTACGTTGCCGTTGTCGAGCGTGTTCGCGTCGCCGACGAAGAACGAATAGAACGATGCGCCGCTGCCGTCGGGTGCTTGGCCGTAGGCCCAGGTTTGAGCGACCGTGCGCGTGGTGCCGTCGACCTTGAACTCCACGGCGCGGCTCCACGAATCGTCGAAGGGCAGGCCTGGGGCGGGCGGAACGGCGCGATTGTCGCCATTGTCAAACACGAGAATGCGGCCCCCTGGCAGCAGTTCGGGCGCGTGCTGGTGGTACTGCCAGTCGAGTCCCGGCATCGGCGACAGCAGCTGCCCTTGCCACTGCGGCAGCCAGCGTTCGTGCGGGCCGAGGATCCAGTCGATCAGGCCGGAGGTGCGATCGAGCTTGACGATCGCTTCCTGATGGCGCAGCGATACGACGTAGGAATTGTCGTTGGCGTCGTAGCAGAGTGCGTTGCCGTGACTCCAATCGCGCGTGGTCGTGCCGTAGTGATCGTCCCAGTAATTGCCGAGCGTGTCGTAGCACATGCGGTACGGATCAAGCTGGGCGAGCAGAGGGATCTCGCGAACCACCGTGCCGTCGCTGGCGAACTCGACGATCACATCGCCGACCACCTCAGCACTCGGATCCTGCAGCGAAGGATCGACGACGGAGTTCGGGTAGTTCGGCAAGGTCACGCGTTCGGTGCTGAGGGTGGCAAACGCGGCGCCGGAATCGGCAGGCAGCACGAGTACATCGTGGTGGAAACTGTCGGCGGCGACCGGTCGGTAGAAGCCGGTGCCGGGCGCCGGCAGGATGTTGTTGGCCCACCACGCGCCGTGTACGTGCCCGAGCATGTCGACTTCGACGAGCCCGCAGCGGTCGACAATGAGCATGAAATGGCCGTTGGGCAACGGCGTGGCGAGAAAGCTCGGACGGGTCGCGCCCTGCGGCAGCAGCGTGTGGTCGAGGTACCACACGACTTCGCCAAGTGGGTCGAGCATCACGAGTTTGTCGCCGTTCTGCGCATCGACGATGTTCAGCATCGTATTGCCGGCCTGCATGCGCGCGGGTGCCGCCGTCGTCACGCGGATCGGCGGGAAGTCGGCCGGCAGTGCCGGCGTCGTGAACGCGAGCGTGGTGGGTGCGGTCAGCGAACGGCCACGTTCGTCGCGCACGGTGGCCAGCACCGTATGCGCCCGGCCTGGATGCAGGCCGAGAATCGCGATCTGTGGATGCCGGGCGACCAGGCCATCGTCGCTGTCGACCGTCCAGCTAGCGGTGCCATCGGAGATCTGCAGGGAGACCTCGGTCGGAACGGAGGTCTCGATGGCCACTACGGCGACCAGCGGCGCCCAGGCATTGGGGCTGACCGAGAGAACTGGCGCCGAGGTGATGAGGAGTTGGGGAGTGGAAGAGTGACTGCCAGAGCAGCCCGTGACCGCCAGCGTGGTGAAGCTGGCGCAAAGGAACCGTCGCATGAGCTAGTGGTGTGGGTGGTGGCGCAGGGGGGCGACGCACTTGGTAGGCACCTTAGGGCACGATTGGCCGCGTGGGGGCCGTGGGGACAAGAAGTTCGCCAACGGCGTTGCCAGAAACTCAGCGAAGCAACGCGGCGTCGGCGATGGCCCGCCGACGCCACCAGGTTGCACCCGCGAGCCCAAACAGCGCTAACGCCAGAAACTGGTACCACGACAAGCCGAACGCAATCGGCGGATGCAGGCGCAAGAATTCGAGCGCAAAGCGCACTAGGGCGTAGAGCGCGAGGTAGGCGGCGAGGCGACGTTCGGGCCAGAATCGACGGCGCGCGGCGATTGCGAGCGCGACGGCGCAAAGGCCGTGGAACGTCGCTTCGAGCAATTGTACGGGGACCCGCGGCGTGCCTACGGCATCGATCGTTGCATACCACTCTGCCGCACACGGCTGGCCACCGCAGCAGCCGGCCAGCCAGCAACCAAATCGACCGCAGCACAGCGCGATGGCGAGCGGCAGGGCGAAGTCGCCACCGGTAGGCCGTCGGATGCCGAGAAACAACTTCATGAGTTCGACGCCGAGCCAGCCGCCGAGCAGGCCACCGAGCACCGTTCGCCCGCCGAGCGGCATGCCGTCGCCGACCATGCCAGGGGGCATCGGTGCGTTCCAACCCAGCAGGTCCGCCGGCAACTGCAGGCCGTAGGCAGCCAGGATGGCCCCCGCGAGCGCCGCAAACGCGATTGCCTGACGTTCGGCCGGCGGAAGTTGGGTGCTGCGCGGTTGCCAGCGGGCGGCCAGGATCGCGCCGAGCAGGCCGATCGCTACGCAGAGGAAGTAGCCAAGCCCTGGTCCCAGCGGCCCTGGCGTGGGCGTGTGCGACGAATGGAGCAGGTCGAAGGGGAAGGCCTGCATTGTGGTGTGCAGACGATACCCGCGGCGAGTTGGGCTGGAAACGCGGGCTGCGACGAACCTGGGGATGGGTAACCAACTCGCCGGATGGCGCCGCCTGGGCATGCGCCAGTGCCAACGAAGGGCTCCCTGGGCGATGGGGAGCCTTCGTGTTGGAAGGCCGTTCCTGAGGCGAACGGCGCGCGATTGCCTCTCAGAAAGCCGTCTGGCTCAGAAGCCGACGTTGATCTGCATGCCGACCGACGTGCCGATCGGGGCTGGTTCGACCATGCCGAGGTCGATCGCCACGATCTGCGACGGGATTGGCAGGCCGGCGAGTGCGTTCACGGCCGGGATACCAAACGGCACGCTGCCCGCACCGAGGTTGTCGGCCAGGATGAGCAGCGTCGCGAGCGGGGTCACGTAGATCTGCACCGTGGCCGGGGCGCCGAGGACCGGCACGCCAGCGCCGAGGTTGCCGATGCCGAGCAGGCCAAACGCGAAGCCGTTCGGCACCAGGTTGCCAGCGCCGATCGCGAACGACGTGTTGCCGATCACGGGGAGCCCGTTGCTCGGTGCGATCGAGGGCACACCCACGGTCGTCGGCGAGCCGGTGCCCGCGAACGTGATGCTGTGCGGCACGTTCACGAAGCGGAGGCCGCGCAGCACGGTGTTGGTGCCAGCGGTCGCGAGCGACGTAAACGTCGAGGTCGCCCCCGTGTCGGTGACCGTGACGAGTTCATTCAGTGGCGTGGTCGTCGTCGTGGCAAACAGTGTCGTTAGACCGTTGTTGACCTGACCCGACAGGCCGCGGCAGCCCGTCGTCGCGTTCGTGGCGAGCGTGTAGGACAGCGTCCACGTGCCCGCGACGAGTTCCCACTTCTGGATGCCGCCGAGGCCGTTCGTGCGATCGTCGGCGACGTAGAACGTGTTGGCGTCGGCCTGGAAGAAGTCATACGGCGACGCGCTTGCCGTTGGGAAACCTGGCAGCAAGGTCAACGTCTGCCCCGCCGTGGTGGGCAGGCCCGTGCCGACACTGATCACGCCGCGCGTGCTGCCACTGCCACTCGTGCAGTAGAGCTGGCCGCCGGACACGTTCACGAGGCGCAGGTTGGTGGGGGCCACCGTATTCAGCGAAGTGCCACCCAGAGCGCCCAGCGTCGTGTAGACCACGCCGCTGTTGCCGCCGGCGGCCCAGAATTGCGTGCCGTCGTCGGTCGCGGCGCTGCGGATGTTGTTGCCCGAGAACAGCGTGTCGATTGCGGTCGAGGTGTCGATTGTGCCATCGAGGCTGATGCGCGAGATCACGCGCGGTGCCGCGGTGCTCGTGGTCGACGCGACGCTGGCGGTGCCGACCGTCGTGCCGTAGCCGACCGTGACGAGGTAGCGCCCGTCGGTCGAGAGTGTGACGAAGCCTTCCGACGTCGCCGTGCCCGAGTTGGTGATCGGCAGGTTGGCGCCGTTCGCAACGGTCGGCATGGCGATCGTCTGCACGAACGTGCCGGCGGTGGTGAACTCGTCGAGGAAGACGGGCTGGGCGGCGTTGCTCAGCGCCGCGGCGCCGTCACCGACGCGAACGACTACGAGGTTGCCCGGGGTGATCTGGGCGGAAGCTTGCGCGGCGAGCGCGAGCAGGGTGGAAATGGCGAGGGAAGCGGTGCGAATCGGGGTCATGGTGTCTCACTGGCGCGGACGCAGTCGGTCCGTGCAAGGCAAACACCATGCGGGGCGCCGGTGAACGCAAGATGCGGATTGTGTGAAGGAACGCCGCGAACCCATCGGGTGCGGCGCAACTGCCACCTTTTCGTGTTCCTACTTTGCGGCGACTTTGCGCGTGACCGAGTAGGACACGATCGCCGTGCCCGCGTACGCGTTGTTTGGGCCGAAGTGCACCGGCACCGACACGGCCCCGTAGTAGTTCTGCACGGTCATGTCGCGCACGTCCGTTTCCTTGAGTGGCATCACGATGCCCTTGTCAAACGGTGGGTCGATCGACAGGTGCGAGAACACCTCCATGTTTTCTTCCGACTCGGAGGTCGTGCTCTTGCCGCGCACGGTGGTGACACTCTTCTCCTTGGCCATGGCCCGCATCGACAAGCGCAACGTTGCGGTCCGCTTGTCGAGATCGACCTCGACCATGAACTGGACGCCGCTCATGACCGCTTCGTCGCTCTTCCAGTCGATCACGCGGTCGGCATCGTAGGTCTTGCTCACGCTGGCGGATTCGTCGCTGCAGCCATCCCCTTCGCCGACGCTGTGGATCGAGTCGTGGATGTGCAGTTCGGCAGTACCGGGGCCCACAGACAGGAACGAGCGCTTGTTGGCGAGTTCGGCCATCTGCTTCATGCCCGCCTCCATCTGCTCGCGCACCGAAGCCGGCATCAGCTTCAACATCAGCGGGTCGATCGGTGGGGGCATCTCCACGCCGATCACCTGCATCTCGACATCGCGGAAGATGAGCGAACGGTTGATGTGGGTCTGGTTGGAGGAGCGGCGCGAGAAACGACTGCCGCTCGCGCGCAGCGTGATCTCTGCCTGGCCGATCGACTCGCCTGATTGCCAGTCGCGCACGTAGAGGCGGAACTGCTGCCCACCTTTCCATTTCAGCCGGTACAGGGTCTCGATCACGGGCGTGATGAAGCCCGAGGGCCCGCCCTTGATGCCGATGGCGCCGGTCACCGCATCGACGAGGTCCTGCTGCATCTCGGTCGATTTCACCTGCGGGGAGACGACCATGAATACGGACTTCTCGAGCGGCATCACCTTCTTCGGATCGAGCGCGATCGGCTGCGGGCAACCTTCGACGCGAATGCGCGCTTCGCCCTGTTCGTCGGTCTTCACCTTCGAGAGGTCCCCTTCCCCGCGCACGGTCTGGATGAGGTGGTACTTCGAAGAGTGACGATCCTGCTTGATATCCCACTCCGTGAGCACGTTCTTCAGGGCGCCGGTCTTTGGCATGTCGAGGTCGAGGCCGGCGAGTGCCACGATCTGGCGGTGTTCCTTCATCCAGTCGCTAACGCGCGTGCCATCGATCCAGAAGCGAGCGACGAGGGTGCGCTGTTCGCCGGCATCGCGGTCCTTCGTACGAACGAGTGGTTGGCCGCGGCCTTCGACGCTGACTTCGCCGCGCAGGTAGGCATACGTGGCGATGAACTTCGCGATCGACATGAGCGCATTGGCCTTGCCGATGCCGTCGGCCACGCCTTTGCCCCACTTGCCGATGCCTTGCACGACTTCGCCGAACAGGCCCGTGTAACCGCCAACGTAAGCGTCTTCTGCCCAACCGGGGGCATCCTCGAAGGTCTCGTCGGCGCGCGTTGCCACGAAGGGACCACGCGGACGTTCTTCCTTGCCGGCATCGCCGGCGGCAGGGCCGATCTCCCCGCGGGCAAGGGCGCGACGCAGTGGCGTGCCGATATCCTCGGTCACGACGCGCAGGATCAGCAGCGCCTGCAGTGCGTCGAGTTCGACATCCGCACCGCCTTCGATGCGCCCTTCGGCGCCAGCGCGCGATTCGCCGAGGGCACGCAGGAAGGTCACCAGGGCTCGCGCCGAGGCATTGCTCGTGTTCGTGCCCGTACGCAGCCAATCGAGCACGAACGGCGCGGCAGCACCTTCGGCATCGAGCGTTCGGTAGAGCACGTCGATCGCGCCGAGCAGGTCGTCGCGCATCACGGTGTGACCTTGCCGGAACATCCAGGCATATTCGCGCAGTTCGACGTCGGTGATCGCGAGGTTGGCGCGCGGCGCGCCGAGCGGTTCGGCGAGGGGTTTGCGGTCCTCGTCCCAGATCACGAACCCGGCGAGCCGAACGGCTTCCGTGGCCAGTGCTACCGCATCGGTGGTCGGGTCCTGCAGCAGCACCGCGATCGTCGCCAATCGCGCCAGGCGCGCGGTGTCGTCGATGCTTGGGTTGGCCGGGATCGGGTTGGCAGCCGGCTGCTGCACCGCGGCGGGAGCCTCTTGGAACGAAGGGAGCCGGGCCTCGGCATGGCCGAAACCCGCGACGGCGGTGAGCAGGATGGCTGCGAGCATGGTTGGGCGCCCCGAAAGGTGCAGGCCAAGCATACTGGCCGGTCGCCGCGCGTTTAGATGCCGTTTCGCGCTACGCCAACCAGGATCGTGGCGAGGCGGTCCACTTCGGCATGCGTCGTGAACACATGGGGCGAAATGCGCAGGGCGCGCAAACCAGCGTCGACGGCGGTGGTCACGTGGATGCGATGTTGGGTCCAAAGCCAGGCGGCCAGCGGGCGCGGTTCGACCTTTGCAAACTCGATCGTCAGCATCGCGCGGCAGATGTTCGGGTCCAGGCTGCCGCAATGGCGAATTCCTGATTCGGCGAGCAAGGGTGCGGCGAGGCGCTGGCGAAGGGCTTCGAGTCGCGCGGCTTTGCGCGGGCCGAGTCGCTCGTGGAAATCGAGTGCTTCCCGCAGCGCGAGCAACGGTGCGGCCGGGCGCGTGCCACCTTGTTCGAACTTCGTGATGCGATTGTCGAGGCCCTCTTCGCCTGGTTGCAGTGGCCAGACCTTGTCGATCCAGTTGCTGCGCGCGACGAACACGCCGGTGCCGAGCGGCCCCATCAGCCACTTGTGCAGGCACGCCGTGTAGAAGGCACCGCCGAGGTCCTGCAGCGTGTCCGGCAACAGGCCGATGCCGTGCGCGCCATCGACGAGCAGCGGAATGCCGAGTTTCGCCAGTTCTGCAGCGACGGCGCGAATCGGCATCTGCTGGCCCGTGAGGAAGGTCATCTGGCTCAATGCCACGAGGCGTGTGCGCGGCGTCACGCGGTCGAGGATCTGCCTGGCTACGACCTCGGGGGCTTCGCAGGGGGTGGCGAGCTCGACTGCGACCGTGACCGTGTGATCGCGGCGCTGTCGTTGCCGCATTGCCTGATGGGCACGCGAGTAGTCGTGCGTGGTCGTGAGGATCTCATCACCAGCGTGCAGGCCAAGGCCGAGAATCACCGTATGCAGGCCGTACGTGGCATTGGGCGTGAGGGCCAGTTCGTCGGCGCTGCAGCCGAGCAATCGCGCCAGCCGTTCGCGCACCACGTCGAGTTCGTGATCCTGTTCGCGCCACAGCACGCGGCTGGGATTGTGGTTGGCGCGCAGCACTTGGGCGGCCATCGCTTCGCGGACCGCCCGCGTCGACGGCGAGAGTCCGGCGTGGTTGAAGCAGGCGACGGTGGGATCGAGGTCAAATTGCTCGCGCAGTTCGAGCCAGAACGCGTCGTCGTCGGGGGCCGCGCGCGAGAAGTCGAGGCGATCAAGTTCGCGCGCGGTGCCGTCGCGGAACGCGAACAGGATCGCGGGTGCAGCGAGGAAGTTGCGGCGCGTGCAGGGCATCGGCGAAGTCACAGTATTGCACAGACGGCCGGGATTGCGGGTGCGGAGCATGGCGAAGTGGCGATTGCTGTTAGAATCCCGGCGGAGACGTCACCATGCACCCTCTCGTTCCAGCGTTGTCGTTGTTGCTGCCCGCGCTGGCTCTGGCGCAACAGAAGCCGCCTACGCCAAAAGAGCTCGACCAGTGGTTGGGCACGTTCCTTGCCGCAGATGACAAGACTGCGGCAGGACACAGCGAGCGCCAGGCGATCCTCGAACGAGTTCGCGCCGTTCCCGCACTCGACAAATCGCAGCTCGTGCAGTGGCAGGGCAAGATCCAGAAACTCTGGAAGAAGGGCCGCACGATCGAAAAGGCGGGCGACAACTGGTACTGGCCCGCGGACAAGAAGGCGGGCACACAAGAACGCGGTCGTTACATCGTCGGCGGCGAGACGAAGAAGCCAAAAGGCCTCGCGATTGCGATGCACGGCGGCGGAGTTGGCTCCGGGGATGCCGGTGGCGCGGCGGATGGGTTTCAAGCAGCGCTGAGCAAGCTCGGTTGGGTCATGATTGCACCGCAGGTGCTCGAGACAACCGAATGCGGGTGGACGGACAGCGGCACGGAAGAGTTCGTGCTCGACCTGGTTTCCGCAGGTTTGCGCACGTGGTCGATCGATCCCGACCACGTCTACTTCGTCGGCCACTCGATGGGTGGATACGGCAGCTGGGCGCTCGGCGCGCACCACGCCGATCGGGTTGCCGCGGTGGCGCCTTGTGCGGGGGCGCCGACGCCGATTCGCAGCAAACCCGGCGGGCCGATCGTCGACATCCAGGACGGTGTGATCCCGTCGTTGCGCAATGTGTTCGTGTCGGTCTACCAGAGCCTCGACGACCCGCAGGTGACGCCGGAGGCAAATCAGTTTGCCGTGACGAAGCTCGTTGCGGCGGCCAAACAGTGGGGCGGGTTTGCCCACGACTATTGGGAAGTGGATGGTCGTGGCCACGGCGAGCCTCCCGGTGGCCATCTGGCGCAATTGGAGAAGATTGCCGACAAGGTCCGCAATCCGATTCCCGAACGCCTCGTATGGCAGCCGGTGTTGGCGTGGAAGCGGCAGTTCTATTGGCTGTACTGGGAGGATCCCCGGCCGCTGGCGCTTGTCGTCGCCGATCTCGATCGGGCGAGCAACAGCATCACGATCACGTGTGACAAGCCCACGGATGGCCTCTACGTGTTACTCGATGGTCGGGTGTTGGATCTCACCAAGGAGGTGCTCGTGACGGTCAACGGGGTGGAGGTTTCGCGCCGCAAGCCGGCGATGGACCTTGGCACGCTGTGGATGACGAGTGACCACCCGGATCCCAAACTGCAGTTCGTAGCCCGTGTTCCGGCGTTTGCGCAGAAGGGCGGGTAGCGGCGGTTCGATCGCCGTTGCGCGCCGCGCTTTCTGTCACTTCGCAGCGCCCGCGGACTATAGGAGTGCATGGCCTCCCCGAAGACTCGCGGTGCGTTGTGGTCGGTAGTGCGCGCGTGCTACTGCGCGCTGGCGGCGGCCTTGCTGCTGCCTGCCCAGGACGACCTGCGCGATGTCGTGAACTTGACCAACGGTCAGGTCGTGCGCGGGCGGGTCTACGAACGCTTCGATCCGACCGAACTCGTTGTGCTACAGGGCGGCAAGCGGGTGCGGGTGCCGATGGCCAAGGTCGCGTCGCTCGACACGGTGCGCGATCGCGCAACCCAGTTGTTTCGCCGTTGGGATGCGTTGCCAGACAACCAGCGCTACCAGTGGTACCTCATCGAATGGGCGCAGCAGCAGGAACTCACCAACCTGGCGCGGCTGCTGGCCATGGATCTCGTCCTGCGGGACCCAATCCACGAGGCCGCGCACACGCTGCTCGGTCATCGCCTTCGCGGCAACGAGTGGCTTTGGCCGCTGGACGGGCAGTGGGTGACGTTGGCCGATATCGAAGCGTTCCACGCCGATTGGGGGCATCCGTGGGTGCTCGAGGGGGAGCACTTCACGGTGCGCAGCAACGGTGGTCTGCGGCGCACGGTCGACGCGGCTTTGGACCTCGAACGGCTCTACGTCTGGTGGTTTACGATGTTTGGCGAGTCGCTGCGTCTGCACGAAGTCGTCGCCAACAAGATGCCGGTGCACATCTGGGCCGAGCGCAGTGCGTTCTCGGCCTGGAGCAGCACGCGCCAGCCCTACTTCCGGCCGCGCGTGGAGACTCCGGCGGAAGCCTCCACGAGTTTCACGTTCTTTGACACGCTCACGACGCCGCGCGCGACGCGTCTGTTCGAAGTGGCGACGCAGCATCTGCTGTACCGCACACTCGCCGAGGACCCGGCCATGTCATCCGCCAAGGAACGGTATTGCGGCTGGGGCGAGGTCGGTTTTGGGCAATTCGTCGAGCAGCAGCTGACCGGCCCGGCGGGTCGCGCCCAGCCGCAAGCCTGGCAAATGCCGATCGAAGCCGGGGAGACCTTGCTCGCGCAGCGCAGTTTTGGCCTCGAGAACCTCATCCACCGCTCGTCGCGCCAGTACTACATCACCGTTGCCGACAACACGGCATGGGAGTGGGCAGCGGCGCACCTGTTTGTTGCATACCTGCTCGATGCGGATCGGCGACCGGACCTTCGCAAGGCGTTCCTGCAGTATCTGGTGGAAGCGCTGCGCGGTGCGAAGGGGGATAGCAGTTCGAGTCTGGATCGCCTGTTGGGACGGAAGGTCGAGACTCTAGAGGCGCCGTGGCGGCTGTGGGTCAGCGAAGAGTTGGCAGCGGCGAAGCTCACGCGGTGAGTCGTTGCTGACGGCCGCACGACGGCGGGATCCCGTCGTTTTGGCCTTTGGCGCCCGGTAGCAGATCGGTGGGAGAGGGTTGCGCTATCGCGGTAGCCGGGTTCTTCTGGGAAACCTGGAATGTGTGTCGTGGCGCAGTCTTTGCGCTGGTTCGCACCTCCATCGTACGAGAGCCGTGAGGTTGTGATGCAGTGTGTCCCGGTATTGCGCTCGCTCGCCGACATTCGCCTGATCGTGTTGGTTGTGTGCTTGCTTGGCAGGTTGGCCGCGCAGGGACCGGTGATTGGTTTTGGGGCGCAGGTGTTTGACTCCCGCGCGCAGGCCGCAAACGACCATTTGCAGGTGGCCTCCGGGGATGGCCATGTGCTCGCACTTCACCAAGGTGGACTGGTCACGGTGTCGGGGGACAATCGTTTTGGTCAGGCCAACGTGCCCGCGTTGCCGGCTGGTATCACCTATGTAGAAGTTGCCGCGGGGGCTCTGCATAGCCTGGCACGGCGCTCGGATGGCAACGTGGTGGCGTGGGGCCGCAACGTGAACGGCCAATGCAATGTTCCGCCGTTGCCCGTGGGGCTCACGTATGTGCAGATCGACGGTGGAGGTGCACATTCCGTGGCCTTGCGGTCGGACGGGGAGATCCTGGCCTTCGGCGACAACTCGTCGGGCCAGTGCAATGTTCCGCCTCCGCCGGCGGGCGTGCACTATGTGGAAGTTGCTGCCGGCGAGCACCACACCCTCGCGCGGCGTTCGGATGATCAGGTGATCGCGTTTGGGCAGAATACCTTCGGACAGTGCAATGTGCCGGCGCTGCCCCCTGGCGTGACCTTTACCCAGATCGCCGCGGGCTCCCTGCACAGCATCGCCGTGCGCAGTGATGGTCAGTTGGCGGCTTGGGGCGACAACTTCTTCCAGGCTCTCAACGTGCTGCCGCTGCCGCCCGGGACCTCGTATGTCGGGGCCGATGCAGGGCCACGGCATTCGATTGCCTTGCGATCCGACGGTGTGGTTGTGGGTTGGGGTTACAATTACTATGGAGAGATCAACGTACCGGCTCTGCCGCCAGGCACGACCTACCTTGAAGTGCGAGCCGGCGCCTATCACAGTGCCGCGCGAGCCTCGGACGGACGGCTGGTGATCTGGGGTTACAACCTCCACGGGCAACGAGGCATGCCAGAGTTGACTCCGGGCGTGAACTACGTCGGTCTCTCGGGTGGTGGTGGCAGCACCTGTGCGTTGCGTTCGGACGGCCGGATCGAGGCGTTTGGCGACAACTACCACGGGCAGACGGCGGTGCCGCAATTGCCCTTGGGAGTCACGTATGCACAGGTGGATGCAGGGCACGTGCACAACGTTGCGCTTCGCACGGACGGGACCGCGGTGGGTTGGGGATATGACTTCAGTGGGCAAGCAACCGTTTCGCCGCCGCCGCCGGGGCTCACCTATGTGAAGGTCGCGGCTGGCGGCGAACACACCCTTGCGCTGCGTTCGGATGGATCGGTGGTTGGTTGGGGGTTCAACGGATTTGGACCGATCACCGTGCCGGCCCTATCACCCGGACTTCGTTATGTGGATATCGATGCCGGTGGAGAACACACTCTTGCGCGCGTCTCGGATGGATCGATTGCCGCTTGGGGACGCAACGTCGAAGGCCAGACCAACGTGCCACCGTTGCCGCCGGGGGACACCTGCGTGGAGATCGCCGCCGGCACGGGCCACTCGGTCGCGCGGCTGTCCAATGGCACTGTGATCGCATGGGGATGGAACGCCTTCGGCCAGGCCAATGTGCCGCCACTGCCGGTCGGCGTGACCTACGTGGCCATCGCGGCGGGCGGCAACCACACGCTGGCGCGGCGGTCGGACGGAGTGGTGTTGGCGTGGGGACGCAACGTCGAGTCGCAGACGTTGGTGCCGACGTTGCCCGTGGGGCTGGGCTTTACCGAGATCGCGGCCGGTTACGACCATTCGTTGGTGCGCGTTGGCGCCTTGAGCCGCTACGTGACGTTTGCAGCCGGTTGCGCGGGCAGCTTGCCGGTGAGCCGCCTGGTGCCTGGCGACACGCCACGCCTGGGCAGGGTTCTGCAGGTGCGGGTCGACAACCTGCCTGGCGACGCGGCCATCATGATGTCCGGGTTTAGCAATACCCTTGGCACGAGTGGGCCGTTGCCGCGCGACCTGAGTCCCTTCGGCATGCCTGGCTGCAGCGCGAACGTTCGCAGCGATGCCCTGGTGTTCGTCGTGGGGCAGAATGGCAAGGCCACAGTGAGTCTGTCCATTCCCAACGATCCGAACCTGAGCGGCCTGAGCCTCTACCAACAGGCGTTCGTGTTGGACGCTGCGGCGGGCAACCCGCTGGGTGCGGTCATGTCGGACGCCGCCGCTGCGTTGGTCGGGAACTGATCGGGAACGTCGGGTCCCAGGCGATTGCGAGGCGTGGGATGGCGCACCGGAGATTCAGCGCAGCGAAGGTTCGTCGAGCAGCATCGAGTTCGAGACCGAATTGCCGAAGCGTTCGTAGCCGTCGAGTTGCCACACCACCCGCTTGGTCTTCGGGTCGATCTCGATGAGCACCGGTTGTCCGGGGCCGGCGTGGCAGTTGCCGACCACGTAGTGGCCGTTTGGCAGCACTTCGAGGGTCGTGACCCAGGCGAGTACGATGCCCGGCAGGTCCTTCTGGTGCAGTTCCCACACGAGGTGGCCCTCGGCGTTGACCTCGAGCACGCTGTGGCCATTGCCGGTGGCGATCAACGTATTGCCGTTGTCGAGGCGCAGCGCCCCAAAGACCTGATTGCCGAAGGCTTCGGGGCCGTGGCCACCCTTGGGCTCGCGGCCGAACATCGGCACCGCAAACTCCCACACAACCGTGCCCTTGCGGTCGTATTCGCGCACGCAGCCGTCGCCTTCATGGCAGACGAGCACGTTGCCGTTGGCGAGTTTGCGCACGAGGCGGGTATCGCGGTGCGCGTCCGACTGCTTCACGGCGAGCGGCTGCTCATGCAACAACTTGCCAGCGCGATCGATTTCGATGAGGCGGCTTGGCCCACTTTCGGCGATCAACACGCGCCCACCTTCGAGTGGCACAAACGAGTGCACCTCGACGTGCTTGCCCTGGTTGCCGTTCTGCGTGTCCGAGGCGTACGTCCAGACGATCTGCTTCTGGCTGAGATCGATCTCGGCGAGGCGATTGCTGCCTTGCTGTACGAGCACGTTGCCGTTCGGCAGCCGGTGCACGTCATGAATGCCGCCCCACGGCATCTCCCATTCCATGGCTCCGGTGCGGTCGAGCACGGCAAGGCGGTCGTTGCCCTGCAGCAGGACGCGGTGGGTGACGGGTTCGGGAGCTCGCGGTGGCGATTGGCACGCGGCGGCGAAGAGTGCGCAGACGCTGAGGCTCTTGAGGAGGGGGTTCACAGCGGCATCTTCGCCGATCGGACCGCGCGGCGCCGTACTACTTGTGCTTCTTCCGCTGGCTCGGCCACGGGTCCTTCATGTCGACGATCCACTTGCGCCACACGCGTTCGAGTTCGGTGAGGTCGAGCCCTTCGAGGGTCTTGTCGAGCGCCTGCTTGCGCGCCGCGAACGCGGCGACCTGCTTCTGTTGCAGATTGGGGGCTTCCCCGAGTTTGCTGAGTTCGGCCTGATAACCCTGCTTCACACCGTCGAAGTAGGTCTGCAGGATCTTGGACCACTGCGCGTTGGCGGCGACCTCTTTGCTGTTCTTGAGGAAGTAGACGAAGGACCACGCGCCCGCGTAGAAGAAGCGGATGCGCGCGGGATTGTAGAACACCGCGCGTTCGGCTTTGAGGATCTCTGCCAGCGGCACGAAACCCTCGCCGTACTCACACATATCCTTGGCGAGGTGGATGCGCCACGAACTCGGATCCACGCGCAGGACCCGGCCGGTATTGTTGGCGATGACGGCGCCCGAGAAGTAGTCGCCGTAACCTTCGTTGAACCAGTCGTGCGGGGCGACTTCGCCGACGGCATAGTGAATATACTGGTGGAACGCTTCGTGATAGAGCACGAGCAGCGAGTCGTCGTCGGTGAGGATCCTGCCGCCCATCGCCTTGCGTTCGTCGCGATCGAGCGTCTTCATCGTGTACGAATAGTCGTAGAACACGAGTTCTTCGTTGCCCGGATGCCAGTAACCACCGGTTCCGGCCGGACCGCCATACTGACGGTATTCATCCTGGGTGCGACAGACGCGCACGACACTGAGCTTGTCCATTGCGCCCGTCGGCGGGAACAGCTCCGTGTAGAGCGCGCGCATGGCTTCGATCTCGCGCGCGATCTTGTTGATGAGCCCCGTGTTCTTGCTGTGGTGGACGATGAGGTAGTTTTCGGTGTCGACGGCCTTCCAGCCTTTGGCAAGCGCGAGGCGCGCCGTCTTGCGAAACTCCACGGCGCGAAACTTGCCGCCGGCGTAGAGCTTGGCGATCGCCGCTTCGGTCTCTGCGCCGGAGTCCTCCTCGGCAATTTCCAGGCTGCCCGCCATCTTCTGCACGTGGCCTTGCAGCATCTTCTGGCACGGCGACAGGGAGAAACCATAGGCACCGTAGATCGTGCTGCTCTCCTGTCGTTTCACGAGATAGCCAACGGGTTTCGTGTCCCGGTAGGGCCATTCCCCCTTGAACGTGAGCGCGTAGTTGCCCGGCTTGCGCGGGTCTTCGTCGAGGTTCCAATTGGCGAAACGCTTCACGAACTGTTCCCACGAGGTGACCCGATTCTGCGCTTCCATCGCCTCGCGTACGGAGGTGGGTTGGTTGCTGGCGGGTTCCTTGTCGGTATCGCCTGCTCCGCCGGCGCCGGTGGTCGCTGCCGGTAGGTCAAAACGGTAGACCTCCAGTTGTTGCTCGACGGCTTTGTAGAGCTGATCGCTGACCTTCTTCAGTTCCAGCGGCCGGTCCTTCATGAGGAACTTCGCGACCAGCACAAGCTCGGTCGGTGGCAGCGGCACTTCCTGATAGGCGACCGGATAGAAGAACTGCAGCGGCGCCGTCTTGTTCTCGTAGGTCTTGTAGCCGGGCGGTGCCTGTGCCAGCAGGCAAGGGGTCGCGGCGCCGAGGAGACAGAGGCTGAACAGACGCAGGAGGCGCGATGCCATCGCGGGAGGATAGCGGTTGCTGGCCGTTCGCAAAGGGCCAGTTGCCGCGGGGCTGGCCGTTGGGTCCAGCTTCAGCGCGGCGCGGTCGGTCGCGATGCGGGGTGCTCAGGATCGGGCCATTGTTGGGGCACGCGCCGCAGGTTCGCGAGGTCGTAGCCCTGATCGCGCAATTGGCCGCACAAGGCTGCGAACACGGCTTCGTCGATGGTTGGCGTGCGCGCCATGATCCAGGCGTAGTCGCGCGCCGAACGGGCGACGATGACGGTCTGGTAGTCCGGATCGAGGTAGGTGATCAGGTACTCAAACCGGAGCGGCCAGAAGAACTGCATGCCCCAGGTCGCATTCGTAGTCGTGTCGCGCACCGTGCCGTTGGGCTGCAGGACCTGAATGGGGCCAGTAAACGAACCTTCGCGGAAGGCGTAGGTGGTGGCGATCGTGCCATCCTCTTCGAGCCTATAAGACTCGACGGCGTTGTAGGCGTTCGCTTCGCTGGAGGCCGGGATGTGCGCAATCACAAACCAGTCGCCTTGGAATCGGCCCAGGTCGACGTAGGGCACGGTGGGCAGCGGCGGGTAGGAGCGGCAGCCGGCGAACACCAGCAGTCCGCTTACGAGGGCGAACGGGGCGCCGAGCCACCAACGGAGTGAGCGTTTGCGGGATCGGGGCATGTCACTGGTTGCCGAGCAGGGCGTCACGAAGGGCCTTGGTGGGCGGCTGGTCGCCAAGGTAGAGCTGGAGGAACAGGCGGCGGAACTCCTCGTCCGCGATGCTGCCGACCAATCGGTTCCCGTGATAGACCGTGAGCCCCTGGCCAGGAGCGCCGCAGAATGTGTAACTGTCGTCGATGCGAGATCCTTCCATCGTGGCGAGCAGCTTCTGCAGCGACGGCGCAAACTGGTCGAAGCGATCGCCGGCATTGGCGCGCACCGAGGCGGTGTAGGCCTCACACAATTGTTCTTTCGTGAGGCCGCGAACGAAGTGCAGGTGGATCACCGTGCGTTGGGGCGGCTCCAGTGCCCCCGCCAGATCGCGAACGGGCCGTTCGGTGTAGAACGCGGCCACGTAGAGGTCGATGCCGAAGAGTCCCCATTCGCAGAGGCCCGAACCGTTGCGTTGCAGGGTGTGGCCCTGCCACTGCAGTTGCGCAGGAAACGACCCGTCGGCGCCGCGGTGGGGCACCGGGACGTCCTGGGCGGCGGTGGCCACGGCCCCTTCGAGGGCCGGCTGGGCCGGGGCTCCAGGCGCACACGAAGTGCAGCTCACACCGAACATGCCAAGCAGGCACGGCAGGACCAGGGTCACGCGCATGGCCGCTTATTCGTCGTGGTGGCCGACGTGGATGCGCCCGGCTCGCGTCGGTGGGGGCCGGAATTCCCGACTGGGGAGCTTGCGGCGGTCGCACCCGTGCGAGCATGACGCGTTCTCGCGATGCGTCCGGCCCAACGATCCCTGCTGGTGCTCTGGCTGTTGCCGGTTCTGCTGGCGCTGCTGGCCTACGTGCTCCATCCCGAGTGGGCCACGGCTGCCGCGATCCGTGAGGCCGTGGCCGCCTACCCGGACCACGTGCTGTTTGCCTACGTGGTGTTGTCGCTCGGGCGCGGCCTCTTTCTCTGGCCGAGCACGCCGTTCGTCTTGGCGGGCGCCGCGCTGTTTCCCGAGCAGCCGTGGTTGGTGGGCGCGATCTCCATGGCCGGCGTGCTCGCCGGTGCTGCGTATGGCTACTACATCCCAGAACTGCTCGGCCTCGATGTCGAACTGCAGCGGCGCCTGGGTCCGCACCGCGAACGCATGCTCGCGCGCCTGCAGACCCACGGCTTCTGGATCGTGGCGCTGTGGTCGTTCCTGCCTGTCGTTCCCACCGACCTCATGGCCTATGTCGCGGGTTCGACGCGCATGCGGCCATGGCAGTTCTTCGGCGCGGTGGTGGCGGGTGAAGTGCCGCTGATCACCATCTACGTGGTCACCGGCAAGGCCCTTTCGGAGTTGTTCCTGTGACGAGGAAGCGGCTCAGCACGCACTCGCCTGCGCGGGCGAGAGATCGCTCGCACCTGCGGGCAGGCGGTGGGCCGCCGTCCGCGAGCCGGCCCGCCAATCGTAGACGCCGCGTACGACGATCAGTCGGCATGGGCATTCTGCAGCGAGTCGGCGAGGAATCGCGCTCCGTCGTAGACGGGAATGACGAGTGCGAGGCGCGTGCTGCCGACGGCGACCATGCGGGCGCGGGATGCTAAGGGTTGGTGGGGGCGGAGTCAGGCAGTCAGGCGACTTGGAAATCGGCGCGCGCGCTGCGGGGATCCCCCACTGCGAACGCTAGGCCTTCTCCAGGTGCCCCCATGTGGCCCCAGGAACTTCTCGGCGAACTTCTCGCCTGGCCGCCGGGCCGTATTCTCTACCTGCCATAGAGCTACCCGACCAATACCATGAGCATTCGCCTCTGGCTCGACGACGAACGAGATCCCGCGGATCCGGGGATCCAAGCCCGATTTGGCGCCTCCGGTGACGAAGTCTGGGTGCGAACCGTCCCTGAGGCAATTGCCGTGTTGGACCAGCACGGCACGGACGTGGTCAGTGTTTCCCTGGACAACGACTTCGGCATCCCCGGCACCGAGAGCGAGGGTTTCCGGGTAGCACGTGTGATCGAAGAGCGCGCGGCGCTTGGCCAATCGGCTCCGCCAGCGGAGCTGAAGGTGCACAGCGCCAACCCGGTGCGGCGCGAGGAAATGCTGGCAGCCTTTGCCAACGCTCGTCGCTACTGGAGGCGTTGACGTTCGCGGCTGGGCCCGTCGGGTGTCTGTCCTTATTACAGGGGGCTGGTATTCCCAATGCGGGCCGTCCCGCCGCCGAGCGCTGGAGTTGTCATGGAATCGCCGCTACCCATCGAACCCGCCGTTCCGCCCCGTGGGTTTTCCGAGCATGAGCTCGCTCGAGGATTCGTTGTGTACACGGGACGGATTCCGGCGGACCTTCTGCCATCCCCAGACCAGTTTGAATCTCTCTGGGGTATGCGTCCACCAAGGCTCGCCGACGTCGTGCTTGGAGGACAGGCAAAGCAGGCGCCGCGTTGGCATCAAGCCTATGGACACGACTACGAATTCGCTGGTTACAGCAACCGAGCCGTGCCTGTGCCAACTGCCTTGCTAGGATTGCTCACGTGGTCCCAGGAGGCCATTGACGTCCGTTTGAACGGGATTCTCGTCAATTGGTACGACGCTCAGTTGGAGCACCGCATTGCGCAGCACAAGGACTCTCCGATCGGTCGGGTGGCCAACAGCCCGATTGTCACGGTCTCGCTCGGGGCCGCGCGCACCTTCCGCATGCTCGTTGGCGGCAAGTGGGTGGGATTCCGCGTCAGCGCAGGTGACGTCGTGGTCCTACCGGAGGTCACCAATCGCAAGTTTGCGCACTCCGTGCCCCACCTGGTGGGGGACGAAGGGCGTCGCATCTCCGTGACGATTCGCGCATTCGAACACCAATGATTGACTGGATCACGGATGAGATTGCTATTGGTACGCGTGCAGATGCGGAGGACCCCGCCACATTCAAGGCCGGTGTCTTCCGCTCCGTGTTGTCGTTGGACGGGCCGTTGCAGATCGCAGACTCGGTGCCGTCGGTGCGCGGCCGCTCCTACCCTCTCATCGATGGGCCGGGCAACGATGCTCGGCTATTCCTCCGGGCCGTGAACGCAGTCGCGAAGCTCCTCGCTACGGACGCCCCGCTCCTCGTGCATTGCCACGCTGGGCGAAGCCGGTCGCCGATCGTGGTGGCAGGGCATTTTCTTCGCACTCGAGGCATTGGCCCGGAAGAGGCCCTCGCCTTGGTTCGAAAGAAGCGCGACATTGCCATCACGGCCGGGCTTGAGCGGCTGCTCTGGACGCTGTGATCGTGTGCCGAACTGGCGCTGCCCCTGCCGCCGCGGCAGCAAGGCCGGTAGCATCCCGACTCCCCTTGGCCCCGGAGTCCACGATGTTCCCAGCTCTGCTCGCATCCGTGTTGGTGGTCACCTTGCCTGCGCAATCACCGCAGTCCCAGCAACCCCGCGCGGCGCATCGTTCGGTCATGCCGAAAGAACTGGCGTCGGCGCTGCCGATCGATCCCGCGCAGACGCGCGTGGTCCTCAAACTCGCCGAGCAGCGGCCCGACCTCATCGCGGACCATCGCATCGTCGCTGCCGACGTGCTCGCGGTGATTGGCGGCCGACCGACGGGACCGTTCTTTCGCGGCCTGGAACCCCAACTCGCCGAACTGCGCGCGCGCCAGTTGCGGGCCGCGCCAGCGGGCACCGTGCCGCCCGTGGACCTTGGCTTGTACTTCGAGGTGGAGGCCAAGGACACCGCGGATACGCGCGCGCTCGTGCTGCAGCTGAACAGCCTCGCCGCCGTCGAACTCGCCTACCCGCGCGAACTGCCGACGCCGCCGCCAGGTGACATCCTGCCGGTGACGCCCGACTACACCGCCAACCAGGGATACCGAGCTGCGCCGCCGAACGGTCTCGATGGGGCGACGATGCTGGCCACGCCCGGGGCGACCGGTGCTGGCATCCGGGTGCTCGACATCGAATGGGGCTGGTCCTTCGTGCACGAAGACCTGTCGCGGGTGCGCGCTTCGTCGCTGGTCGGACCGCCGATCAACAACCACTCCTACGATGACCACGGCACCGCGGTGATGGGGGAAATCTGTGGGGACGCGGACACCGCTGGCATCACCGGCTTCACGCCGGACGTGTCGGTGTTCGTCGCGACGGACTATCCGTCGACCGGTTACAGCGTGGCCGCGGCGATCGCCGTTGGCCTGCCCGTGCTGCGCGCCGGGGACGTCATGTTGCTTGAAGCGCAGACGAACACGCCGCTCGGGCTTGGCCCGACGGAATGGGTGCAGGCGGACTTTGACGCGATCTTGATCGCGACGAACCTCGGCGTGATCACCGTCGAAGCCGCCGGCAACGGTGCGGTCAACCTCGACTCGCCTTCGCTCGGCGGTCTGTTTGATATCAATGTGCGCGACTCGGGCGCGATCGTGGTCGGTGCTTCGGACGGCATCGCGCTCGTGCGCGCGGGCTTCAGCACCTACGGCAACCGCATCGACGCGAACGGCTGGGGCTACAACGTTGCATCGACCGGTTACGGCGATCTGGCGACGATCGGCGGTGATTCCCGCCAGAGTTACACAGCTTCCTTCAGCGGCACGTCGTCGGCTTCGCCGATGGTCACGTCGGCGGTGCTGGCCCTGCGCGGCGCTGCGGAAGCGCAGCTCGATGCCGCCGCGGCCGCCGCGCTCGATGCGTTTGCGATCCGCGCGCTGCTGCGCACCCATGGCACCCAGGTGCCGGGCGGCAGCATCGGTCGCCGACCCGACAGTGCGGCGCTGCTGGCGGCCGCGGGTGCGCTGACCGGGCTCCGCGTGGTCGGCGAGCCGGCGACGGGGCAGACGTGCTCGATCCAGATCACGCCGGGGTTCCAGGCTGGGCCGAACGACTTCTTCGCGTTGTCGGGCGGCTTCGCTGCCGTGAACCTGCCGATGCCGGCGCCATACAGTGGGCGAGTGCTGGTCGATCCAGCCAGTTCGGTGCCGCTCATGTTCGCGACCTTCGCTACGTCTCCCGGCCAGTTGTCGGTCACGGTGCCCAACGACCCGAGCTTCCGTGGGCTGCGTTACCTCGCGCAGGGGTTCACGCTCGTCGGTGCGACGGGCGCGATCACCGCGACCAACAGCGTGCAGCTGTTCGTGCGGCGGTGAGTTGTAGTTGCCGCCGGATACACCCAATGCCAATGCCCATGCCAGGCCTGCCGCAGTCTCTTGCCCTCGTGCTACTGCTTGCAGTCAGCACCGCGCAGACGCCGACCTTCCGCGAGTTGCCGAACCTCGCGGGTGCCACGGCCGCCGTGCACGATCCGAGCCGCGCGCGGACCTGGTTGGCTATGCCAGGGTCGCCCGCGCGCTTGTTTGAGTGGGACGGCACGACGATGCGCGTGCGCGCCGGAGAACTCGATTCGCTATCGCGGGTCCTCGCGCTCGGTTTCGAGGCGGCAACGGGTCGGATCCAAGCGCTCGCGTTCGACCTGCAGGCGCGGTTGGTGCGCGGCACTCACGATGGTTGCCGCTGGAACTGGCAGCAGACGGCGCAGTTCTTGTCGCCGACTTCCTACGACCCGGTCGCCTACGACTCCGTGCGTGGGCGTTTCGTGATCTACCAATTCCACCTCAACAGCGCGAGCCGGGTCGTCGAGTTTGATGGCACCAACCTGGTGACGACCGTCGTGCCGAACCTGCCGTGGCGGAACGGCCCGGCGTTTGCGTTTGATCCAGCCGGGGCGCGCTGTGTGCTGTCTACAGGCGGTGACTCCACGGGGCCCCAGGGCGACACTTGGACCTGGGATGGCGCGACCATGGCGCCTCTCTCCACAAACCCTGGGCCCGGCCCACGCCAGGGTGCGTCGTTTGGCTGGTCGTCGACGCACGGCGGGCTCGTTCTCTACGGCAACAGCCTGCCGAGTACCTCCGACACGTGGCTGCTCGTTGGCAATGTCTGGACCCAGCTGTCGTCGACCTACGATGCGGGCTGGTATCGGCTGCCCGTGCTCGTCGACGATGGCGCGGGGCTCGTACTGGTTGGCTTGAGCAACCAGCAGCAGATGTCGGGTCGGCGGCTGCTCGGCGCTCAGTGGGCGCCGTTGCCGGAGCTCGTGGCACCGACGTATCGCCAGCGCGCGGCCGTTGGCTTCGATCCAAGGAACGGCGAGCTCGTGGTCTTTGGTGGCACCCAGGAAGACATCGAGGTCATGCAGGTGTTTGACGGCCGTTGGCACCAGAGGTCGCCCTCCTTGGCGCCAGCGCGCCGCAGTGGGGCTGGGTTGGTCTGGTCCGCGGTGGACAACGCGTTGCTCCTGCATGGCGGCAGCGATGCAAACGGCGCCATGCTCACCGAAACGTGGACCTGGAATGGCAGCGCCTGGCACCAGCTCACGCCACCGGCCTCGCCACCGCCGCGTTCCTTTGCGGCGTTCGCTGCCGACCCGGCCGGGGGGGTGCTGCTCTACGGCGGCTTTGCCGGCACGGCCCGCGCGGACCACTGGCGGTGGGATGGAGCCACCTGGCAGCAGGTCGCCGCAGTCGGTGCCCCCGGAGCCGTGTTTGGCGCGTTGGCGGCATTGGATGAAGTGCGCCAGCGCACGGTGCTGCTCGGTTCGTTCACCGGGGCGCTGCAGACCTGGGAATGGGATGGCCTCGCCTGGACCTTGCGCGACGCCTCGAGCCACCCGCCCGTCTCGTCCTCCTGCCGCATGGCGTTTGATCCTGCGCGTGGTCAGGTGACGACGCTGTATCCCGCCGTGCAGGTCTGGAACGGGTCTCTGTGGCAGAGCGTGCCCTTTGCGGGGCAGCTGCCAGCCATGCAATCGCTCGTCACCGACACGCGCCGCGGTGGTCTGCTCGCGCTGGGTTCCTCAGGTCCCCTCGCGGTGACCACGATGACTGCGCAACCTGCCACCGGAACCGTCGTTGGCAGCGCCTGCGCCTTGGGCGATCCGCCGTCCCTGGTTGCACTGGAACTGCCCGCGCTGGGGCACTCCGGCTTTGCGCTCGACCTCGGCACCTTGGCGCCGGGCGCTCCGTGTGTGATGTGGTTTGGGGTCGGTGGCCCAGGCACGATCGGGCCGTGTGCGATCGTGACCGGGCCAACGCTCGGCATCGTGCTCGCAACCACCGACGCCGGTGGCA
Organism: Planctomycetota bacterium; assembly: GCA_020851075.1. Taxonomy (GTDB): domain Bacteria; phylum Planctomycetota; class UBA1135; order UBA1135; family UBA2386; genus JADZDL01. Next base: position 24,961 of record JADZDL010000130.1, read on the forward strand.
ATGCGCTGCTGCCGTTGCCGATCCCGGACGACCGGGCCTTGTTGGGTTTTGCGTTGCTGACCCAGGGGGCGGTGTTTGATCCGGCGCGCAGTCCGATCGGCAGTGTGGCGCTGTCCGCTGGATTGGCGCTCGAGATCGGTTGGTGAGCGCGAGCGAGGTGGCCGAAGGGCCGCTACGCACTCGCGACACGACCGCGAACTCCGAAACTACGGAGTCCGGGTCGACAACCCGTTGGTCGCGCGCACGGACGACGGTTGGCTCGGATCCAGATACCACGCCTGCAGCCACAGGCCGAGGCCGGTCGGCAAGCCCGTCGTAACCGGCGGGGTCCACACCGCGCGACCGGCAGGGTCCGCGAAGTGGCCAAGCACGAGGTCGGCGCTCGGCACCAGCACGCCGCCGAGCAGCGGTTGCAGGGACGGTGCAAGGCCGGCGACCCACAGACCGAACGCTTGCGGCGGCGCGCCGGTCGAGCGCAGGTACATCGGCTGCCCGAGTTGGAACACCCCTTCGCCGGTCAGGGTTGCCGCGGCCGAACCGCCGGGCAGGGCGAAGCCGAGGTCGCTCCACTGTCCCTCCTCGGGATCGCGCAAATGGGCCAGGTTGCCGCCCACGACGTAGAGCCCGTTCTGCGCGCGTCCACGCACGAAGGCGTTCGCGTAGCTGCCCGGCGTCGTCACCGTCCAGGCCGAGCTACCATCGCTCCGCACTTTGCAGACGGCCATGTCAAACAGCGTGCCCGCGGCCAGGTAGGCGTCGCCGGACGCGTCGACGAGAAACTGCGCGAACAGCAGCAGGTTCAGCGGCCCGTCGGCATTGAGGTTCTGCCACGCGACAGTGCCATCGGCGCGCACCGCGAACATCGTGGCGCCGCCGCTGGCGCCCATGCCGCAGACGATTGCGCGGCCGTCACCATCGATCTCGAGGAAGCGCCCCGCCGACGGCAGCGCCGTCGTGGACAGCACGGCCCCAGCTGCATCGCGGCGCGTCACCGTGCAGTTGCCACCCGATGCAAAACCCGGGTCGACATGCCAGAGATTGCCCGCAACATCGCTGGCGAGGTCACCAGCGACGAGCGCAGAAATGCCGCCGATTGCCCAGCGCAGGGTTCCATCGCGGCCTAGACGTGCGTACCCGTTGAGGCTGCCGAAGAGGGATCGCCCGACCAGCAGCAGATCGCCGTTCGGTGCGAACTTGCAACGCACGGCGACGCCGATGACGGCGTTGTCGTACCAGGTCCACACCGGCTGCCCTGCCGCGTCGAACTTCTTCACCTTGGTGACAAAACCGGCGGGGCCGCTGCCCATGCCGAGCACGTAGACCTGGTCCTGTTCGTCCACGAGGCAACGCGCGGTGGAGGACCCATCAAACCCGGACTCGTAGACCTGTCGCCAAAGCAGCGCGCCGCTCGGGGCGAACTTCATGAGCAGGCTCGCTGCTACCACCGGGTTGGAATACCCCGACATCAAGGTGCCACAGACCAGCGCATTGCCCTGGCTGTCGACGGCGACCCAGTTGGCCTTCTCCCACTTGGTCGGATCGGTCTGGTCGAAGCTCGTCGTCCAGACCAGGTTGCCCGCTGCGTCGTGCCGGGTCAGCGTGAGTTCGCCGCCGAGCACCTGATCGTAGTCGACCGTGTAGACATGGTCCGCCGCGTCGACTGCCACCGCAGTGCCGCGCACCGGGACAGCCCAATCGACCGAGGCCTGGGCCGGCAACCCGACCGCAATACCGAGTGCGAAGGCGACGCAAGCGAGAGGACGCTGTTCCATGTGGGGGACCTGGTCCGGGCACAGCCCGGCGGTCTGTAACATAGTCGCGTCCGCTAGTTGCTCGCGGGGCTGTTAGGGGTAGCTGAGGCGTGCATTCTGCGCAGTAGTGACCGGCCTCACTGGTGCACTTTGCCGGTCGTTGGTCTGGCGAGAGCCGCCTACTCCGCAATCAGGAACCGCAGCGTGTTCGACAAGCCGAAGTCGGGTTGCGTCGGGCAACCGCTCGGCCGGTATTGCAGCCACTGCGCATGCAGGGCCACGCCGATCAGGTAGGGGGCGTTCGGCAGCGCCACCACGGTCGGGTTGATCGGCGGCAGCACGATATCGACCGAGGGCACCATCGTGCACGGCCCACAATTGGACGGCGCGGTCGTGAAACCGACGATGAGGCCGAGGATCGGCGCAGTCGGCGACGAGAGGTCGATCGTGAACGTCGTGCCGAGCGCCGGCGTGCCGCTGTAGGTGGCGATGTCGTTGAAGCCGACGATGCCACAGGCGCCGCCGAGTGCCGTCACCGTCCCGGTTCCCGTCGCCTCGAACCGGTGGCCGCGGATCGCGGTGTCGTTCGACCATGCGACCAACGCATCGTCGGCGGTGCTGCCGCCGCTCCACTTCGCGGTGATGGTCGGGTCCGCATCGACCGGCAACCAGCCGTCGGGGTAATGCTCCGCACCCGCCGGCGTGCCGAAGTTGTGGTCGAGGCCCAACACCACGACGCGCGCGGTACCACCCACGGACGTTCGTTCCCGGAACGCCAACACGAACTTGTTGGCCGCGAAGTCGACTGCGGGTCGATCGCGCAGGCCGGTGCCCGCGGCAAGCACGACCAGGTTACCAACGGTGTTGGTCGTGGCGCCGCAGGAGCCCAGCGTCACCAGCGGCCGGCAGTGCACGCTCTTGGTGGCTCCGGTGGAGTAGGTCCACGTCACGAGGCCGAGGGCGCCATCGCGAGTCGCACAGGCGACTTCGCTGCAGGTCTCGGCGCCGCTGTTGGTCTGCTCGACGTTGATGATCGGTGAGCACGCGGTGCCAGCCGGTCCGATGACCATCGCATTCACCTTGCGCATCGCGCCACTGCCGGTCTGGTCGGTCCACGCCGTCAGCCAATTCCCCAACAGGCCGCCGTGGCGCGAGACTGCGATCTCCGGGTTGTTGATGCTGTTCGGAGCGAGCTGGTTCGCCGCCACCACGGTGGTGAACGCGCCCGCCGCCGACACCAGCAACATCGTCGTATGCGGCAGCCGCGCACCGTTGCTGAGGTTCAAGGACACGTAGCCGACCAACGCATTGCCACCGCCGACCCGCGAATCGCCGCCGATCGTCGCCTGGACCACGTTCTGCGTGAGGCTCGTGATCAGGGGCGTGATCGCTCCGAGGGAGCCGTTCGCGGCGCTGATCGAACGAACGCTCAGCGAGTTGACGGCGCCGAGGCCGCGCATCGCCACCACGAAGCGGCCTGCGCCGCGCACGCTGGCCGCACAGGCGCGGTCGATCAGGGTGTTGACGCCGGGGGTGCTGATCGTGAACGGCGCGCCCTGCAGTACGCCACCGCCGCTGACGATCTGGCCGCGCACTTCCCAGCTGCTGGCCGCATACTGCACGCTCCACGCCACCAGGAAGCGGTTGGTACCCTCGTCGTAGGCAACCGAGGGCACGCGGTCGGGCGCGCCCGCGACGTCGCCAATCGGGATCACTGCGCCGATCAACGGATCGAGCACCAGCGGGTAGGCCGCGCCATCGACGAACGCGGCAGGCAGGGCGAGTTCGAGTTCGCCGCCGCACATCCGCAGCGAGCCGGTGGCCGTCTTGCCGTTTGCATCGATGCCGGTGACGGCCCCGAACGACACGCCGCCGCCCGACGGCAGCACCCAGCGCACGCCGTCGGCCCCTTCGTGGTTCAGCGGCAACGCGGTGCGGATCTGGCCGCGCACCAGCAGATCGCCGCCGCCCGCGGGCCGCTCTTGCAGCACGAAGCTCTGTTCGATGCCATCGGCGCGCACGTCGTAGACCTCGGTCAGGTTCGCCGTATGCGGGTAACGAACGCTGTCGCCCGTGGCAAATGGCGACACGGCCTCCGAGCGACGGAAAGCCACCGCCGCGCCGCGGCGCACCTCGGTGAGCTGCCAGGCCAGCGTCGCCGGTTCTGCTGCGGCGCTGCCGAGTACGGGCGTGAAGGTGACGCCGGCGGGGGTAAACGTAGCCCCGTAGTCCGGCCCCATGGCGCGCAGTTCGCCCGCGAGGGTCTGCACGCCAAATGCGGCGCGGGCGGCAAGCGGATCCGCCTGGGACCTGGGGGTGGCAGCCAAGAGCAGGGCGCCGAGCAAGAAGGAAGTTCGCAGCATGGCCGTCGGGGGAAACGGGGGGGGGGGGGGCCCGGGGTGTCGGGCTCCCGGCAGGAGCGAATGCCGCGCGTCCGGCGTTCGTGATTCCTTGGCGATTCCCCGCGAACGCGTGCATCTGGAGCAGCACATGGCGTGGCCGCAGAGCGGCTTAGGGCGTCCAGACCATTTTGTTGGCGCCAACAAAATGGTCCTGCCTTTGCCGGGATGCGCTCCGTGCACTCCTTTGGAGGTTTCCGGACAGGGCGTCGTCTCTGTTCGCCGCGTTCCATCGGCCGATACCTTGCGGCCGCGGAGCGCTAACCACTGCAATGC
>JADZDL010000131.1 GCA_020851075.1 Planctomycetota bacterium
AGTAGCGAGCGGCAACGAGACCCGACAGCGAGAAGCGGTCGATCCAGTCGTCGAGCTTTGCGCGCGTGACCTCGAGCGCCTGGCGGATCGTGGCGTGTTCTTCGCCACTTAGATCGACGCCACCGGCCGCTGCTGGCGGGTCTTGCTGGCAGAGGATTCCAGAGCCGAGGGCCATCGTGGCCGCGCAAGGGAGGAGGATGTGCATGACGGGGCCCATGCCATCGACTGTTGTGCGCAGTTCCTTGATGGCTAGCCGCACTTCTGCGCGGTGTTCTGCGGCGCCCTGTCGCGAGGCTTGCCGTCTCGGCGGGTGGGTTGCCTGGGCCGCGAGTTTCCGCAAGGGGGCGATGCCAAAGTGCCGATGGCACTACGCCGAGCGGGCCGATGGTCGGCCGCTGGTGGAAGCTACCCAGCTGGAGAGGATCGAATGTCGCTACGAGTTTCGTTGGTTCTTTGTGCCGTTGCCCTGGTCGGTTGCTCGTCTGCTCCAACGGTGCCGGCGCCCTTTGTGGCCGATGCCACGTTTTCGCCGAGCACCCTGCGCAAGGACGGCATCGAGCGCCTGCTCGCCGGCAACGCCCGTTTCGTCTCGGGCCACGCCCACGGCGAAGGCCGCGACGCCGCGCGCCGCACCGAAGTCGCCAACGGCCAGCATCCGTACGCGATCGTGATCACGTGTTCCGACTCGCGTGTGAGCCCGGAGATCGTGTTTGACGCGGGCATCGGCGATCTGTTTGTGATTCGCACCGCGGGCCACGTCATCGATGACCACGCTCTCGGCAGCATCGAATACGCGGCCGAACACCTGCATACGAAGACGGTGCTCGTGCTGGGCCACGAACGCTGCGGCGCCGTCGGTGCGGCGATGCAGGGCGGCGAACTGCCGGGCCACATCGGCTCCCTGGTGACGGCGATCGCGCCCAACATCAAGAACGCCAACCGCGGCAACGACGCGGCCACGGCCTGCGTCAAGGCCAACGTGCTCGCGACGGCCAATGCCCTGCGGCACAACCAGCCGCTGCTCGCCGAGCTCTGCGAGAAGCACGGCCTCGACATTCGCGGAGCCTACTACGACCTCGACACGGGCGCGGTCGAAGTGCTCGGCGAAGCGGCCGCGTCGCCGCGCTGAGCGCGACTACGCGTAGTACTTGCCGAAGCGGTTCTTCAGGAACTGCTCGTAGTCGACGCTCTCCATCTTGAGCAAGCCCGACGCCGGCAGCTGCCCAGCCGCGAGCATGTCGACGATCGCCGTCACCCCGGCGGCCGTCGTGATCTGGATGCCGCTCCAGTTTTCGCCGTCGATGATCGTGTGATAGATCGTCTTCGCGTAGGTGCGCTCGGTCAGGCGACCGTGGTACTTGCCCGTCGCCGTGACGAAGATCACGATCTGGTCCTGGAACGTCGCCGGCAGGCTCTTTTCGAAGATGTCGCGCAGCAGCCCCTGCTGGTCCTGCATCTGCAGATCGTGCAACAGGAACTTCATGAGCTCGCAGTGGCCCGGGAAGCGGATCGTCTTGTAGTTGACGTTCTTGACGCGGTCCTTCAGCGTGATCGCGAGCGTGCCGAGGCCACCCGACGTATTGAACGCTTCATAGTCGACGCCATCGATCGTCAGGCGTTCGAGCTGCTCAAGCGGCGGCACCGTCGTCAACTGGCCGTTCTCGACCGATTCGCACGGGTTGCAATACTCATTGATGAGGCCTTCCGTGCTCCACGTCAGATTGTACTTCAACCGATTGCTCGGGTAGCGCGGCAGCGCGCCGACGCGCAGGTGCAGGTCGCTGACCTCGGTCATCGACTTCATGAGGTGGTTGGCCACGATCGTGATGAAGCCGGGGGCGAGGCCGCACTGCGGCGCAAACAGCGTCTTGCTGCCGTCCGCGAGCTCCTTCACCTGCTGCGTCACTTCGACGTCCTCGGTGAGGTCAAAATAGTGCACGCCGTGCGCCTTGGCGCGCTGCGCGATCAGCGGATTGCAGTGGAACGGCGCGCAGCTGATCACGGCCCAGGCGCCCTTCAGCAGCGAATCGAGGCTCGCGGCATTGCCGAAGTCGACGACCTGACCACGGACCTTGCCCGCGTACTTCTTGGCGAGGTGGTCGATGGCTCCCTGCGCAACATCGCCAACGCGGACGTTGTAGTCGCCGCAGCTGGCCATGAGGTGGCAGACCATGCGCCCGATCTTGCCGGCGCCGAGGATGACGAGTTCTTTCATATGCGGGGTCTCACGAGGCACGCCGCACCGACCGAAGGGTCCGCAACGGCGAGGTTCAAGGGGCAAGCATTCTTGAGAAGGGCACCCCGCGGCGCAAGGCCGGCGTAGTCCGGTCCCCGCGCCAGAAACCGCGATCCGGTCGCCCCGGATCGCGCACTACCTACGTGGCGCCCCATGCCCGCGGCGCCCATCGCCCCGCCGCATCGGCGCGATGCCCAACAACCGCCCGATGTGCCCTTCCCAGCCATGGTTGCAGAATACGTTCCGCCGCCCCGTCCCGATTCGAGCCAACGCCTCAGCAATCGCATCCGCCACGCGCTGCGCCTGCGCCATCGCAGCCCGCGCACCGAAGAGGCCTACCTGCATTGGATCCGCCGCTACTGGATCTTCTGCAACCGCCGCGACCCCGCCCTCTGCGGTGCCGCCGAAGTGCAGGCGTTCTTGTCCCAACTCGCCGTCGACCACCACGTCGCCGCCTCCACCCAGAACCAGGCCCTCGCCGCCCTGCTCTTCCTCTACCGCCACGTGCTCGAACAGGACCTGCCGTGGCTCGAAGCCCTCGTGCGCGCGGCGCGTCCGCAGCACCTGCCCGTAGTCATGTCACGCGCCGAGGTCCGCACCGTTCTCGAACACATGAACGGCACGCCGCGCCTCATGGCCCTGCTGCTCTACGGGGCCGGCCTGCGCCTGCTCGAGTGTTGTCACCTGCGCACCAAGGATCTCGACTTCGATCGCAACCAGATCACCGTTCGCCGCGGCAAGGGTGGCAAGGACCGCGTCACCATGTTGCCCGCCGCCGCCAAACGTGAACTCGCCGCGCACCTGGAGCGCATGCGCCTTCAGCACCAGCGTGACCTGGCCAAGGGTGCCGGCTGGGTCGAACTGCCGACTGCGCTCGACACCAAGCTCCCCAATGCCGCGCGCGAATGGCCCTGGCAATGGGCCTTCCCCGCGACGAGGCACTACCTGCATCCCGAAACCGGCCAGATGCGTCGCCACCATCTGCACGAGACCGTTGTCCAGGACGCCGTTCGCAATGCCGTGCGCGCCGCAGGCCTCGCAAAACGCGCCACCTGCCACACCTTCCGCCATTCGTTTGCGACGCACCTGCTGGAGGACGGCAGTGACATTCGCACCGTGCAGGAACTGCTAGGCCATGCGAATCTGCAGACCACGATGATCTACACGCATGTTCTCAATCGCGGGCCTTCTGGGGTTCGGAGTCCGGTGGATCGGATGTTTGATGGGTGAGTGTGGGGGTGTGGTCGTGCGGCGGATGAGGATAGGCCGGTCTGCGCAGCGGGAAGGCAGGGTGCGGCGGGGGCGGTGCAAGTCGGTTGGATCCGTGGGGTTGTTGGCGGGTTGCGTGGGAGGGGGTATGGTTGATGGGGTCAGCAGGCTGCGTGCGCTGTGCTACGTAGTTTTGCCGAATACAAAGTTGGGCGGGAGCCGTCACGTGAGCAATGTCACCATTCAGGGGCGTGAGTACTGGCTCGTGGTCGGATCAGATCTCGATCGTGACGGCATGTTCCTTGAGTGTTCCGATGCCAACGATGGCACCAAGGTGTTCATCGAGGTTTTCTACAGCGACGCGGATGGGAGCTTCACAGTCGACATGTTCGGGCACGCGCTGCCCCTTGCGCTCGTCAAGCTCGTCGTGGCTACAGCGGAGCGCGAGTTGCCTCCGCGGCCGGTCAGCGATTAGGCTCCGCCCAACTTGCCGCTGCAGCCGGCCCGCGCCGCAACGGCGCACGCGGCGGCGCGGC
>JADZDL010000132.1 GCA_020851075.1 Planctomycetota bacterium
GCGAGAGTATCCCGGCCCATCAGTTCCCCAGCATCAAGAGCCGCGCCATGGCACGCTTTGAGTCACACGTAAGCGACATCTTCGACCGCCTGCGAATCGAGAGTCCTTGACAGAAGCAATACACGCGGCCAATGCACCTCAGAGCTATGTCTTGGTCATATGCGGCAGTGCCACATCGGCAATATTGCCAGGCTTCGCCCGTGGTAGTACGGTGATGCTGCAGGCCGCTTGGCCTGTGTCCGTCATGGACGCATAACGTGTGCATGGCGCAGTTTCGACAGGACACTGCCCCGAATCCTGCCACCAGCAGGTCAAGGAGAGGGAGCTAACCACCCCTCGATGCAGTGGTCCCGTAGCGCTGGGTGCATGGAGACATGCTCGCCCAGTGCGACGGAGGCTCGCCGGAGTAACCCTCTTCGAAGTATCGGTTCCTCACTTGGTCAGTTAGACCCGTTCCCAATAAGGAAACAAATCGGGCTTGACACGATGAACCTGCAGAAGAACTGAATCCCGGCGTTCTATCCGATTACCTAGCTCAAACGGCAACAAGCCGGGCGACGCGGACTGACCTTGCCTTTGCAAGGCCGCGTCGAGCAAAGCGGGTGTAAATCCCGTCCAGGGGACTAGGGCTGCAATGCTCGATTGACCTGGCTGGCGTGGGGAGCTCGCGACCTGGCGACAGGACGCGACCGGATATGCCAATCCGGGGATCTCGCGACAAAACGAGACCGTGAACAGCTCAACCATGAGAGGCCCGAAAGGAAGGGCTTGCCAGTGAGACTCGTGGGAGACGGTGCTACACAGGGAACGCTAGCGCCTCGCAGTGACACTTGGCACCTTCATGTGGTTTCATAAGGTTTGTGGTCGTGTGCCAAGCAAGTCCAAACGTAAGGGGATGCTTCTGGTTTCGGTCCCCCCAAACCGCGCGCAGCGCGCGCGGGACAATGGCCTGCGGAAGCAGTTGCCATGCGAGGAGTGCCCGAGGGTAACTCCCTCTACCGACGTGACCCACGAATCGGAGTTCGACGCTAACGCGGGAAGGTGTGCAGGAGCCGGAGTGGTTGCCGGTGCCTGGCGAGGAAAGCCAGGTGATCGAAACCCTGTACACTGAGAGCGGGACCCAAGTAGGAGCCATCGGAAGATGGGCGATGACGAAGCCGAAGGGCTTCGGCCGTGGTTGCTTCATCCACGGCGAGGGCAGGGCAGTCCTCTCTCGCTTCGCGTGCTGACGGGTGGTGCCGGGCACAGAGCGAACACGAAAGGGTCGACGGGACAATGCCCGTCGGAACTGCGCAGCGAACGCAGAGATGGCTCTGCATTCGCGGTTGGAAGACGAAGCACGCGGTCAGTCGGGACGCCTCCGGAAGGAGGCGCCCCAACTGGCAGCGGATTGACGGTGAGCAGGGTAGGTGTACGCGCAGGGCGACACACTGCTCACCGAGGTTGTCATCGCGCAAGGCCCATAAGCTGGTACGTCTGCTGGAAACCAGCGGGCGGCCCGCGCAAAGGCGACGCGCGAAGGGAGGTTTGTAGCGACAGGGTTGGTTCTACCAGAGGTCTTGGCGGCTCGAACGAAGCGCCTGCTGCCTCATGGTTCAAAATGGGCTTTCGGACGGTTGTGCCCAAGCAAACAACCGTCCACACTCATGCGGCGAGGGAGGGCCGGCTACATGGAAGACCGCTGCGAGGCGATCAGCGTGGTCGGGTTCATTCAACAGCTCGCGGTGAACTACGTTGCCCACGGCTACTGGCACTACGTCACTGGACACGTCCCCACAGAGAAGGACCCTCGCAAGCTCGACGCAAAGCTCGTGCACAAATATGGGCTAGCCGTTTCGACGTGGACCCGGGCTCGCAGGAAGCGGCGCGGGATTGCCAACCTCCAGTACATCCGGCACGAGAAGTTCTTCGTCATCCTTGCCACGGCCGGAGAGCATCCGAGCTTCTTCCGCGACGAGGCCAGGTCGCTCCGGGACGCCCGGAAGTCACCGATCTGCTACGGGGGCTACGCAGTCAGCTACCGAGGCGGCCATGCGCACGTACGCATCGAACAGGGGGAGCTGAACCGACTTCGCGCCCACTTCCTGGACCGAGCCATCCACCGCCGCCCTGATGCGATCGCCAACGAACTCAGGGCGCTTCCTTACGTGGGCTATGCACCGATTCGCACGCAGCTCTACGGGCTCTACCTTGCAATCAACAAGCGCCGGCAACAGATGGGGTATGCGCCCGTGCCACATGGCACGCTCAACTTCGAACGGCTGATCGTGTTTCCCTTCGGAGCCCCTGCCAGAGCCGAGTCGGCCGGACTTGCCAACGCCGCCCCATTCGTGCAAGGCTCGCCAACGCAGGGGGTGGTGACGAGGCCAGACCTCGTCGCCGCGCCTTACGTTCCTTTCCACGGCTCCGCCCCAACGGAGTCTCATACGGGTAGTCCGTGCCAAGAAGGTTCTATGGGCTGCACAAGCCCTGCCTTCGTGCCATTGCATTCGGCCCCCGCTCTTGGGGTTCGCCGCCTCCTCTTCGACGAGGAAGCAGCCAACCCCAAGCAGCAACAAGGAGGCTGCAACCATGACCCGAAGTAGGTTTGAAGAACGACAAGAGTCGAGAAAGGACAGACTCCTCGAGCGCGCCGAACGCGCCGAGGACAAGGCCAAGGCAGCAACCGAAGCCGCCAACCGCGTCGCCGGTGCGATCCCCATGGGCCAGCCCATCCTGGTGGGCCACCATTCGGAGAGGCGCCATCGGCGAGACCTGCAGCGCATCGACGACGGCTACCGCAAGGCGTTCGAGCTGGGCAAGCAGGCCGACGAACTCCGGCGCCGAGCCGAAGGCGTTGGCAACGCCGGCATCTCGAGCGACGACCCCGATGCAAGGGAGCTCCTCCGGGAGAAGCTCCACAAACTCGAGGCCAAGCAAGAGTACCGACGGGCCATGAACGTCGCCTGGCGTCGGGCCGGCCGCCCCGATCCGAAGTCCGCAGACGGCTGGGAGCCGGTTGCCAAGGAGCTGGGAGTGCCCGCTGCAACCATCAACGAGGTCCGCCTCGAGATGGCCACGCTCCGGACCTACCAGGCCAGTTCGCCGCCGTTCCCGGCGTACATTTTCTCCAACGGGAGTGCCGAGATTCGGCGGCTGAAGGCTCGGATCGCCGAGCTGGACGTTGCTGCGGTCGCGGAACCCCGCGAGGAGGACCTCGGGGCCTTTCGACTCGTCGAGGACCCCGCCGACAACCGCATTCGGCTCATCTTCGGCGCCAAGCCAGAAGAAGGCGTCCGGATGCTCTTGAAGCGCCATGGCTTCCGTTGGTCACCAACGGCGAAAGCCTGGCAACGCCACCTCAACGGCGCGGGGCGCGCCGCCGCACGTTTCGTCCTCGAGGCACTCTCGAAAGGGGGGGCCGATGGAGACGCGTGACGCGAACGAGCTGGCTCAGGCCCTGTTCCTGCGGGTCGCCTCGCAGGTCGGCGTGCTCACCCAGAACCTGGACGGCGACCAGTGGGAGGAACTGCTGTGCGCAGGCACCGAGCTGAGTGACGAGGGCCGAAATGCCCTCGTCGCTCGCGCGAAGAACCTGGCAACACGCTGCTACCTGACGGCACAGTCCCTGCTCGAGACGATGCGGTCCCCCCGCACGCCCGCAGAACCGCAGCAGCGAGCGAGGGCCGCAAAGGAACTCCTCTACCGGTGCCCAAACTGCGGCTCTGGGGAGGTCGAGCTCTGCTTCCCCGTGTGGGTGGCCGCGAACGAGCTCGACAACCGCGAGCTGTGGGACCTCGATGCCGAGGCCTCGCCCGAGAAGGACAGCGACAAGGGCTGGTGCATCC
>JADZDL010000133.1 GCA_020851075.1 Planctomycetota bacterium
CTCCTGGACGGCCCTGCCGTTGCCGTTGCGATGCGGGGCGGCTTCGCAGGGCGCGTTTGGCCTCGGCGTGGATGGGGACGAACTCGTCGTCGTCGGCGGCGACTATGCGGCACCCTTGGCGAACGAAGGCACCGTCGCGCGCAGCATGGATGGCGGCAGTTCCTGGCACGAGCAGGCTACCGGGGCTGGCGGATTTCGATCCGGGGTCGCGGCGCTCGGCCATGGCGCCTGGCTCGCAGTCGGCGAACGCGGCTGCAGCCTGTCCACGGATCACGGCCGGACCTGGCAGTCGTTTGGTCGCGAAGGGTTCCACGCGATCGCGCGCGGCCGCGATGGTTCGGTGTTTGCGTGCGGTGGTGGCGGCCGCGTGGCGCGCCTCGTGCCTTCGTCGCCGTGAGTTGCTGGGTGGGATGGAACCTGCAGGGCCGCAAGCGCTACGCTGCGCCGCCCATGCGCCACCTACTCACGTTGCCCGTCTTCGCCGTCTCGTTGTTGGCCCAGGAGGCCGCAGCGCCGGCTGCCACGCCGGCCACCACGTTCCGCACCATGCGCCTGTTTGGCGACCACATGGTGTTGCCCCCGAGTGAGGCGGTTCCGATCTCGGGCTTTGGCGAACCAGGTGCTGCGGTCAGCATGCGCGGTTCGTGGGGAGCGAGTGCCGATGCCGTGGTGCAGGCGGATGGCAAGTGGCGCGCGAACCTCGCCACGCCGGAGCGCGGCGGACCGTTCGAAGTCACGCTGCGCAGCAAGGCCGCGGAGGTCGTGTTGCACGATGTGCTCATCGGCGACGTCTGGCTTGGCTCTGGGCAGTCGAACATGGAGATGCCGGTTGGCAACTACGGTGGTTGGCAAGGTGGCGTGCTCAACTGGCAGCAGGAGGTCGCCACCGCGAATCACCCGCAGCTGCGCATGTTCACGGTGAGTCGGGTGACGAGCGGAGTGCCGCTCGATGATGTCGCCGGGGAGTGGATGGTGTGTTCTCCGGCCACCGCGGGCAGTTTCTCGGCGAGCGCCTACTTCTTCGGCCGCGAACTGCTGCAGCGCGGCAAAGGGCCGATCGGTCTCGTGGTCTCCTCGTGGGGCGGCACGGTCTGCGAAGCCTGGGCGAGTGAACGGGGCCTGCAGCCGTTCCCGGAGTTTGCGAGCGCGCTGGCGGCGACGAAGCCCAACCCCAAGGCGATGACGCCCGCACAGGCAGCGGCGGCGTTCTGGCGCGCCGTGCCCAACGAACCTGCCGCGCCGCAGGGGCAGTTGGTCGACATGCCGGAGTTGTGGTCCAAGACGGACCTCGCGAGTCGCGATGGGGTGGCTTTCTACGAACGGTCGGTGACGCTGCCGCGCGGCCTCATGGGCCAGGAGCTGTGGTGCGAGCTCGGCGCCATCGACGACATGGACACGGTGTGGTGCAACGGCACGCGCATCGGTGGCATGGAGCAGGATGGGGCGTGGTCGACGCCGCGTCGCTACCGCATTCCGGCCGAGTTGACGCAGAAGGAGAACCTCGACCTGCGCATTCGCGTGCTCGACACGGGGGGCGAAGGTGGTTTCTCCGCAGCGCCCGCGGCCCTTTCTCTCCGCGCCGTCTCGGACGAGAACCTGCAGGTGTCGCTCGCCGGCAAGTGGACTCGCAAACTCGGCCCGGAGATGAAGGATCTGCCCGTGTGGCCGCGCGACGGCGGCGGGGATCCCAATCGCCCGGCGGTCCTTTGGAACGCGATGATGGCGCCGTTGGTGCCGTTCCCGTTCACAGGCGCCATCTGGTACCAGGGCGAATCCAACCGCGGGCGCGCCGAGCAGTACGCGCGCTTGTTCCCGGCGATGATCGAGGATTGGCGGCGCGCGTTTGGCCGTGAACTGCCGTTCTACTTCGTGCAGATCGCGCCGTATGCCTACCAGCAGGGCGACGTTCTCACCGCACCCCTGCGCGAGGCGCAGGCCGCCGCGCTGAAGTTGCCGCACACGGGCATGGTGGTGACGCTCGACGTCGGCGAAGCCCGCGACATCCATCCCAAGGACAAACAGTCGGTCGGCCAGCGGCTCGCCCTGCAGGCGCTGCGCGATCACTACGGCATGGACGTCGTTGCCGATGGCCCGCGGCCAAAGGGGCTCGCGCGCGAGGGCCGCGCCGTGCGCATCGAGTTTTCGGGCGTGGGCGGCGGGTTGCTCAGCGAGGGCGCGGTGAAGGGCTTCGAGCTCGCTGGCGCCGACGGGGTGTTCCATGCGGCCTCGGCCCGAATCGACGGTGCCACCGTCGTCGTGCAGAGCGACGACGTCGCCGCTCCCGTGCAGGTGCGCCACGCCTGGGCCGCAGTGCCCGACTGCAGTCTGCGCAATGGTGCAGGCCTGCCGGCGTGGCCGTTCCTGCAACCCGTGAAGTGATCCTTTCGGCGGCAACCACTTTGTCTGCCGCGCGTCTCTGCTAGGCTTTGGGCATCGCATGGATGAAGTAGCCCTTCACGCCACCTTCCAACCGGCAACGGCTGGTGGCATCCCGCTCGGACCGCGTGAACTGCACGTCTGGGCTGTGTCGCTCCACGGCGATCCCGAACCGTACGCGGCCCTGCTGTCGCCAAGCGAAGTGCAACGGCTGGGCCGGTTCCGCTTTGCGGATCATCGCCGGCGTTACCAGATCGGCCACGGCGCGCTGCGGGCGATCCTCGGCGGGTATCTCGGCCAGGATCCGGCCTCGCTGGAGTTTGTGCAGGGCCCGCGCGGCAAGCCCTACTTGTCGGGGCAGGGGCTGTTCTTCAACCTCTCGCACTCGGGCAAGCTCGCCCTGATCGGCGTCTGTGCCACCGAACTCGGCATCGACTGAGTGAAGGTGAGCCACCTCGAGAGCCTTACCCCGATCGCCGAA
Organism: Planctomycetota bacterium; assembly: GCA_020851075.1. Classification (GTDB taxonomy): domain Bacteria; phylum Planctomycetota; class UBA1135; order UBA1135; family UBA2386; genus JADZDL01. The sequence goes on from JADZDL010000133.1 coordinate 2,858, forward strand.
AAGCACTTTTCGGACTCGGAGTATACGGCGCTCGATGCGCTGCAGGGGGATGCGCGGCAGTTGGCGTTCTATCGCTGCTGGACGCGCAAGGAGGCCTACATCAAGGCGCTCGGTGAAGGGCTCACGATGCCGCTCGACACCTTCGATGTGAGCCTCTGCGAGCAGCCGGAGTTGTTGTCGTGCCGCGACGGGCGCGAAGACCCCAAACTGTGGTCGATGCTCGATGTGTCGCCCGGGCCCGAGTTCGTGGCTGCCGCGGCTCTGCGCGCGAAGGACGTCGTGCTGAAGCGCTTCCGGATCGGCTAGCGACCTGGCGGTTTCCCGGTGACAGGCTCCCTACTCGACTCTTGCCACGGGTTCTGGCCGGCCAACAGCGCCGCGCGCTCCTCCTCAGTCAGCTCCACGAGGGCAACACTGTAGATGTCGTTTGACTGCCCGAACAGGATGCCCATCTGCCAGCGGGCGAGGTAGGCGCGGTCCTGGTCGGAGCCGATCAGGTGGCTGGAATGCATCGAGCCGATCGTGGCGAGCTGACGGCAGAACTCGTCGCGCCCGACCTGGTAGTGGCGATCGCCCATGCAGGCACTGACGACGACCGCGATGGCGAGCAGAGCCGGCACGGTGGCACCGCGCCTGGCTCTCACCGCGCCTTCACCTTCACGGTCTCGCCGACCGTGTTCAGCATCGAACGCAGCGTGTCGTAGTCGGGGTGGCGCATGCGCACGTAGGCGTTGGCCATGTAGCCGCCTTCGACGCCTTGCGTGGCCGAACCCGGGGCGGGCGTGCGCACGTCGATGATCCACTCCTTGAAGCGGCGCGAGATTTCGTCGAGGCCTTCGTAGTGGGCGATCGTGCCGTCGCGATCCGGGCGCAGCGCGATCATGCCGGCCGAGTACTTGCGCGACGGTTGGAACGGCACCTTCTCGTGCACGATGGCGTGGGCCCAGGCCGCGTAGAGGTCGAAGTCGTTGGCGGCGCAGTAGAGGTCCCAGACGCCGACGCCCGGTGGGCGGCAGCCGATCTCGGAGAACTTGAGGCCCTTCGTGCCAGCAAACCACTCCATGTGCGTGGGCGAGGTCCAGATGCCGAGCGCCGTGATGACCTGCTGGCCCATCGTGCGCAGTTCCGTGTAGTGCCCGCTGTCGATGCGGTTCGTGCAGACGATCTGCGGCGAGATCCAGCGCGTGCGCATCGCCTCGAGCACGTTGGGGTAGTAGTGGCACGCGAAGTCGATCACGGGTTTGCCGCAGACTGACAGCGTGTCGTAGAAACCGTCGTGGCCTTCGAGGAACTCTTCGATCGCGATCGTGCGGCCGGCAGCGACGCGCAGCGAATCGAGGGCGGCGGCGAGTTCCTGGTCGTTGTGGACCTTGTGCGTGCCCGACGCACCGGCGCCATCGAGCGGCTTGCAGATCAGCGGGTAGCCGGTCTTCTTCGCGAACTCCTCGGCTTCCTTGGCATTCGTCACGCGCGCACTGGCGGCGCAGGCGATGCCCGCGGCGCGCACGGCGTCCTTCATGGCTGGCTTATCGCGGCAGAGCCACGCGGTCTTCGACGTCGTGCCATGAATGTGCAGTTGCTCGCGAACGTGGGCCGCTGCCATCACGTGGGCTTCGACGGTCGCCTCGAGGCGGTCGATCTTCGCCTTCATCGCGAGGCGTTTGCACGCTTCGGCGAGCGCATGTTCGTCGACGACGGATCGCACGCGCTCAAATTGGAACAGGTTGTCGCGCAGTTCGCTCGGCAGCGCTTCGGGGGGGCGTTCGCTGATCGCGGAGATGCGGGCCCCGGTGCTCAGCAGGCCACGCAGGAACTCACGCTGGTTGTTGGGGAAGGCCGGTTCGATGAAGACGACGTGCATGGCGTTTGGCGATTCGAGGGGGAGGAATCGAGGGAGGAAGGCTTGGCGAAGCGGGCCTGCGAATCAGGCGCCGAGGATCGAGCGGTAGAGGGCGACGTACTCGGGGCCCTGGCGTTCCCACGAGAAGTCGCGTTGCATGCCGTTCTTGATGAGTTGCTGCCAACCGCGCTGGTCGCGCCAGTTGCGGAACACCCAATCGAGCGTGCCGGCGAGCGCCTGGCTGCTGTACTCGTCAAACAGGAAACCCGTGCCGGTCTGCGTCGTCGGGTTCCATGGCTCGACGGTGTCGGCGAGCCCACCGGTGCGCCGCACCACGGGTGGCGTGCCGTAGCGCAGGCTGTACATCTGGTTGAGCCCGCAGGGCTCGAAGCGGCTGGGCATCAAGAACACGTCGCTGCCGGCTTCGATCCAGTGCGCGAGTTCTTCCTGGAAGCCGCGGTAGATGCCGACCTTCTTGGGCCAGGTGTCACGCAGCCATTGGAAGTACTTCTCGTGTTCGCTTTCGCCGGAGCCGAGCACGCATAGACGCATGTCCTCGCGCTGCAGGAAGACCGGAATCGAATCCGCAAACAGCTCGAAGCCCTTCTGCGCGGTGAGGCGCGAGACGACGCCAAACACCGGCGCGCGCGGGTCGTGCGGCAGTTGCATGCGCGACAGCAGCGCGGCCTTCATGCGGCTCTTGCCAGCCAGGTTGTTGGCATCGAAGTGGTGTGGAATCAGCGGGTCACTGCTCGGATTCCACTCGCCGTAGTCGACGCCATTCACGATGCCGAGCAGGTCCTGACTGCGCGTGCGCAGCAGCTCTTCCATGCCCATGCCATACTCACTGGTCTGGATCTCCTTCGCGTAGGTGATCGAGACCGTCGACAAGCGAGTGGCGTGCAGGACACCCGTCTTCAAGAACGAGAACGTGCCGTTGCGCAGGTCGCCGTGGTGCACGTGCGCGCGCTGGTCACCAAGACCGATGGTGTCGAGCTGGCTCTCGGGGAAGAACCCCTGGTAGCCGATATTGTGGATCGAGAGCAGCGTCTTGGTGTTGGCAAACAGCCGGTCCCAGGCATAGACCGTGCGCAGGTAGAGCGGCAGAAGGCCCGTGTGCCAGTCGTTGCAGTGCACGAGGTCGGGCGACCACTGCAGGCGCTGGCAGGTCTCCAGCACGGCGCGGCTCAGCATCGCAAAACGCAGCGCTTCGTCGCCCTCGTTGGTGTAGATCTCGGGGCGCCCGTAGAGCTCGGGGCAGTCGACGAAGTGCACCAGGACGTCGCTCTGCGGCAGCGGCGCCACGCGGATCGAGAACCGGATCGAGCGCTGGGGAAAGCGCACGTCGATGTTCTGCGCGCCGGGCAGCGGCACCGTCTTCAGCGCACTGTCGGCCTTCAGCGCACTGTCGGCGATGCGCTTGTAGAAGGGCACAAAGACGCGGACGTCGTGGCCGGCGCCCGCCGAGGGGGCACCGGCGGGGGGGGCAGCCGCAGCCGCGGCGCTTCCCTTCGGCTTTCTGCCGAGCCAGCGGCCAAGACCAAGCAGGACATCCGCCAGGCCGCCGGTCTTGGCGAACGGGGCTAGTTCAGAGGCGACGAGGCAGATGCGCAGCGGACGCATAGACTCGCCATGCTCGCACGAAGGTGCTGCCACTGCGAGCGTATTCGTGCGGTGCCACCGCCATCCCCGTAGCCGGACACCCGTTCTGCCGCTAGCCTTCCCCGCTGCCCACATGCTGCACGTCGTCTTCGCCGTTCCGTTCGCGATGGAGAATACCCTGCGGTTCGCACGGGCGGCCGCCGCTTTGCCGGGGGTGCGGCTCAGCGTGGTCACCCAGGATGCGCCCGAGAAGTTCCCGGCGGACTTCCGGCGCCTGCTGGCCGGCATGGAGCGCGTGAAGGACGCCCTCGTGCCCGAACTGCTGTGCGCCGGGGTCGAAGCGCTGGGCCGATCGGTGGGGCCGGTCGATCGGTTGCTCGGCATTCTCGAGCCACTGCAGGAGCCGCTGGCGCTCGTGCGCGAACGCCTGCACATCCGCGGCATGGATGCCCAGACGGCGCGCAACTTCCGCGACAAGTCGCGCATGAAGGACCTGTTTGCGGCGCACGACCTGCCGTGTGCGCGCCACCAGCTGTGCGGGTCGCTCCAGGATGCACTCGCGTTTGCGCAGAAGGTCGGTTACCCGCTGGTTGGCAAGCCGCCGGCGGGGGCGGGGGCGAAGGCCACCCAGCGGTGTGAGGACGAAGCCGGGTTGCGCTCGTTCCTGGCCCAGGTGCGTCCCGCCCGGGACCGCGAAGTGCTGCTCGAGGAATTCGTGCAGGGCCGCGAGTTCTCGTTCGATTCGATCACGCTGCATGGGCAGCACGTGTTCCACAATATCAGCAGCTACCACCCCACCCCGCTGCAGGTGATGGAGAACCCGTGGATCCAGTGGTGCGTGGTGCTGCCGCGCGAACTGGCGGAGCCCGAGTTTCGCGACATCCAGCGCATTGGCCCGCGCGCGCTGAGCACGCTCGGCATGTGGACTGGCATGTCGCACATGGAGTGGTTCCGTCGCCATGACGGCAGCATCGCGATCGGCGAAGTGGCGGCGCGGCCACCGGGCGCGCAGTTCATGACGCTCATGAGCTATGCGCACGATGTCGACATGTATGCGGCGTTTGCGCAGCTCATGGTGTTTGAGACCTTCACGCCGCCCGTGCGCCGTTTCGCCTGTGGCGCGGCCTACCTGCGCGGCCAGGTGCACGGGGCGGGGCGTACGGGGATGGGCAAGGTGACCGCCGTGCACGGCTACGAGGAGATCCGCCGCAGTCTCGGCGAGCTCATCGTCGAAGCGAAGTTGCCGACCCTGGGTCAGCCCGCCGCCAGCAGCTACGAAGGGGAGGGCTTCATCATCGTGCGCCACCCCGATACCAAGGTCGTCACCGCGGCCGTCCAGCACATCATCCAGAACCTGCGCGTCGAACTCGGCGCCGACCAGAACTGAGCCATGCACGTCGTCTACCTGAGCCCCGGATTTCCCGCCGAGATGCCCCTGTTCGTGCGCGGCCTTGCGCAGATTGGCGCCAAAGTCCTCGGCGTCGGCGACCAGCCGCGTTCGGCGTTGCCTCCCGAAGCGCGCGAAGCGCTCACCGACTACCTGCAGGTCAGCGGGTTTGGCGACGAAGAGAAGGTCGTCAACGAAGTGCGCCAGTGGCTGCGCGGTCGTTCCGTCGATCGCGTCGAGTGCATGTGGGAGCGCCTCATGTACCTCGCGGCGAAGCTGCGTGCGGCGTTTGAAGTGCCAGGCATGTCGATGGAGCAGACGCTCGTGTTCCGCGACAAGGAGCGCATGAAGCAGCAGGTCGAACGGGCGGGCTTGCGGGTGCCGCGCCACGGTCGCGCGCGCAGCAAGCAGGAAGCCTGGGCGGCCGTCGAACGCACCGGGTATCCCGCGATCTGCAAGCCGATCGATGGGGCCGGTAGCAAGGACACCTACCGCTGCAACGACGCGGCCGAGTTCGAGCAGGCGCTGAAGCTCACCGCGCATATCGACGAGCTGTCGATCGAGGAGTTCATCGAAGGCGAAGAACTGACCTACGACACGGTCTGCGCGAACGGCAACATCCTGTTCGAGAACGTTGCGTGGTATCGGCCCAAGCCCATGATCCTCGCGCAGAATCCGTGGATCTCGATGCAGAATATCGTGCTGCGCGACATCCATGCGGAGTTCCCGCGACCCGGCGTCGAGCTCGGCCACGGCGTGCTCAAGGCGATGGGCTTCGAGACCGGCTTTACGCACATGGAGTGGTTCCGCAAGGAAAACGGCGAGGCCGTCTTTGGCGAGATCGGCGGGCGACCACCGGGGGCGCGCCTCGTGCACGCGATGAACTATTCGTGCGACATCGACCTGTTCCGCGGTTGGGCCGAAGCGGCTTGTTTTGGCCGTTTGAGCCAGGACACGACGAAGAAGTACAACGCGTCGATGATCTTCAAGCGCGCGCAGGGTGAAGGCGTCGTGCGCGAGCACCGCGGCCTGCAGGACCTGCTGCGCCGCTACGGTGCGCATCTCGCGACGATCGAGCTCACGCCGATCGGCGAGCCAAAACGCGATTGGCGCAAGGTCGTCGTGGGCGACGGTTGGATCGTCGTGCGGCACCCGGATCTGGCGACCACGCTGCAGATGTCGGAAGCGTTCGTGAACGACCTCGTGGTGGTGGCGAGCTGATGCGCGGTATCACCCTTTGGTTCGCGAGTGGTTGGTTGCTCCTCTCGGCCTGCAGCGGCGGGGAGCAGGCACTGGCGCGCGCGGCGAAGGCGCCGCGAGAGGTCGCGCTGCATCTGGTCGGCACCGCGGACCTGCCGCGCGTGGTCGGCGTCACCGGCACGCTGGCGGCCCAGGAAGAGCTGGTGCTCGGTCTGCAGGTCGGCGGTCGTCTGCAGCAGCTCCCCGTCGATCTCGGCGACCGCGTCGAAGCCGGGGCTTTGTTGGCCGCGCTCGATCCGCGCGACTTCGAACTCGAACTGCAGCGCGCCACCGCGGCGCTGGCGACGGCCTATGCGAAGCTCGGCCGCGCCGACAGTGGGGATCGGGGTAGTGGGGACCGGGGCAGTGGAGATCTGGGCAGTAGGGATTTGGGGCAGGTTGATCTCGAGACCCTGGCGCCCGTCAAGGAGGCCCAGGCCGTGTTGCAGGAAGCGCAACTGCAGCGCGAGCGCGTGGTGACGATGGTGCAGGAGCAACTGTCCCCGCCCGCCGAACTCGACAGTGCCGACGCGGCGCTGGCGGTGGCTCAGAGCCGCCTGCAACGCGCCCGCGACGAGGCGCGTACTCAGGTCGCCGAGGTGCTGCAGCGGCGCATCGAGTTGCAGCAGGCAGAAAAGCGGCTCGCGGATGCCAGCTTGCGCGCCCCATGGCCCGGCCGGGTTGCTGCGCGCCATGCCAGCGCCGGTCAGGTGTTAGCCGCCGGAGCGCCGGTGCTCACGTTGTTGCGCACGGATCCACTGCGCTTGCGGTTGCCGGTTCCGGAGCGGCTGGCCAGCGCCGTGGCCGTAGGCCAGCGCGTTGACTTCACGGTCGATGGTGACGCCGGTCGGCAGTCGGGGGGTGAGCCTCAGCAGGGCCTTGGCGCCCAGCACGGCACCGTCGTGCGGCTTGGCGCCAACGTCGATCGCGGCAGTGGCACGGTGATGGTGGAAGCTGCAGTAGAGAACGCCGGTGGGGTGCTGTTGCCGGGCGGGTTCTGCCGCGCCAGCATCGTCGTCGCGAAGGCCGAACCGGTCCTCGTCGTGCCGAAGAGTGCGGTCGTCGCCTTCGCCGGCGTCGAACGTGTCTTCACGGTCGACCAGGGCAAGGACGGCGCGCAGAAGGCGAAGGGCCTGATCGTCGACCTGGGCCGCAGCGCCGGCGACCAGGTCGAGGTGCTGCGTGGTCTTGCCAGCGGCACCCGCATCGTGCGCGACGCCGCCGGTCTCACCCCCGAGCAGGCCGTGAAGGTCGTGGACTAACGTGAAGGGCCTCGCCGACGTCTGCATCCATCGCCCCGTCTTCGCCACCATGCTGGTCCTGGCGATGGTCATGGCCGGCGCGGTGGGGTTCCACTTCCTCGCCGTCGACCGGTATCCGGCCTACGACCTGCCGACGGTCACCGTGCGCACCGAACTGCCCGGCGGCGCTCCCGAAGAGGTCGAGGTCTCGGTCACCTACCCGATCGAGGAAGCGGTCAACACCGTCGAGGGCATCCGCGAGCTGCGGTCGATCTCGGGGGCTGGCACCTCGCTCGTGCTGATCACGTTTGAGCTCGGTCGCGAGATCGAGACCGCCGCGCAGGACGTGCGCGACCGGGTCGCCCAGGTGCTGCGGCGGTTGCCAGACGACGTCGAGCCGCCGGTGGTCGGCAAGTTTGACAGCGACAGCCAGCCGGCGATGACGTTGGCGCTGGCCGGCGATCGGCCGATCCGCGAACTGACGGAGTTCGCCGACAAACGGATCAAGCGGGTGCTCGAACGGTCGCGCGGTGTCGGCGAGGTGCGCGTGGTCGGCGGTCTGTCGCGCACCATCAACGTCTGGCTCGATGCCGACCGGTTGGCGGCCTACAACCTGCCGGTCGCCGTGGTCGGGAATGCGATTCGCGCCCAGAACGTCGACCAGTCCGGCGGCAATGTCACCGAGGCGCGGCGCGAGCGCACGATCCGCACCATGGGGCGCGTGGTCGACCCCGCGGCGTTTGAAGAGCTCACGATCACGCGGCGCAATGGCGTGCCGATCCAACTGCGGGATCTCGCCACCATCGAGGACGGTACCGAAGAGCCGCGGTCGCTCGCCCGCCTCGGTGGTGTGCCCACCGTAGTGCTCGAGATCCGGCGCCAGTCAGGCGCCAACACGGTCGGCGTGATCGACGGCGTGCGCGAGGCGATCGATCGCCTGCAAGAGCAACTGCCCGCAGACCTGCGGCTCGAGGTGGTGCGCGACCAGTCGCGCTACATCCGCGCCGCGCTGCACGAGATCGAGTTCCACCTGGTGATCGGCTCCTTGCTGGCCGCGCTGGTGGTGCTGTGGTTCCTGCGCAGCTGGCGGGCCACGCTGATCGCCGGCATCGCGATCCCGGTGTCGGTGGTGGCCACCTTCGGCGGGATGGGGGTGCTCGGCTTCACGCTGAACGGCGTCACCATGCTGGCGCTGGTGCTCATGGTCGGCGTCGTCATCGACGACGCGATCGTGGTGCTGGAGAACGTGCAGCGTTGGGCCGACGAGAAGGACCTTCCGCCGTTCGAGGCGGCGCGCGGGGCGATCGGCGAGATTGCGCTCGCGGTGTTGGCGACCACGCTGAGCCTGGTCGTGATCTTCGTGCCCGTCTCGTTCCTATCGAGCATCACCGGGCGCTTCCTCTACCAGTTTGGCATCACCGCCGCCGTCGCGGTGCTGTTGAGCCTCGTGGTGTCGTTCACGCTGACGCCGGCGATGTGCGCGCGGCTGGTGCGGAAGTCGAGCGGGCCCGGCCACAACCGTGTGCGTTGGTCGGAGCGCGTCTACCTCGTCGTGATGCGGTGGTGCCTGCGCTGGCCGTGGACCGTCGTTGCCGTGGCGCTGCTGGTCAGCCTCTCCGTGATCCCGCTTGGTCGGATGGTGCGGCAGGACTTCATCCCCACCGACGTCGACGAAGGGGAGTTCCAGATCAGCGTGACCGGTCCCGACGACGCCAGCCTGCCGGCGATGGACCAGGTGATGGCGGCGATCGAGGCCGAACTGCAGCAGATTCCCGAGATCCGGACCATGCTGGTGCAGGTCGGCGGCGGCTTCCTCAGCGGCTTGTCGAGCGGTGACGCCTACGTGCGCATCGCGCCGCACGACGAACGGCGCTTCTCGTTGGGCCGCTTCGCCAGCGCCCTGCTGCGCGGCGAGCCCATGGCAGCCTTCCGCGGCAACTACACGCAGCGCGACGTGATGAACGTCGTGCAGCAGCGCCTGCGCAAGCTCACGGACGTGCGGGTCACGGTCAGCAACCAGCGCAGCATCAACCTCGGCGGCGGGCCGTTCCCGCTCGACTTCGCGATCCGCGGGCCCGACCTGCCCATCCTCGCCGACCGCATCGAACGCCTGCGCACCGAAGCGATGAAGCTTGGTACGATGGAAGGCCTCAATACGACGCTGCGGCTGCGTCGGCCCGAATTGCGGGTGATGGTCGACCGGCCTCGCGCCGCCGAACTCGGGGTGCAAACACAGGATATCGGCAGCGCGCTGCGGCTCCTCGTTGGTGGCGCCACCGAGGTGACGCGCTTCCGCGACCCCAAACTCGATGAAGAGTACGATGTGCGGCTGCGCCTGCGCAAAGAGGACCGCGACCAGGTCGGCCGGATCGGCGAGCTCCTGGTCGGGCGTGCCAGCGGCGACACCGTGCGCCTCGACAACCTCGTGCGCATCGAGACAGCGGTCACTTCGTCGCGCATCGACCGCATGGACCGGCAGCGGCAAGCGAACCTGCGCGGTCAGCCGGCCGAGGGCCAGGCGCTCAGCGATTGTGTGCAGCAGTTGCGCGAACTCGCCGCGGGCCTGCAGCTGCCAGGTGAGTTCAGCACCGCCGTAGCTGGCAGTGCGCGGGAGCTCGAACGCGTCGGTGGCGAGTTCGTGCTCGCGTTCCTGCTGGCGCTGGCGTTCATGTACATGATCCTGGCGGCGCAGTTCGAGAGCTTCCTGCAGCCGCTGTTGATCCTCATCGCGATCCCGGTGGCGGCGCCCTTTGCGCTGCTGTCGCTGCTGGTCACCGGCCAGACCATGAACCTCTATTCGGCGCTCGGCGTGCTCGTGCTGTTTGGCATGGTGAAGAAGAACGCGATCCTGCAGGTCGACCACACCAACCAACTGCTGCGCGGTGGTGCCGCCGCTTACGACGCGGTGCTGCAGGGCAGTCGCGACCGCCTGCGGCCGATCCTCATGACGACGCTCGCGTTCGTGGCCGGTCTGTTGCCGCTGGCGGTGGGGGCTGGCCCGGGCGCCGAGGACCGCAAGGCGATCGCGGTGGTGGTGATCGGTGGTCAGCTATTGAGCCTCGGGCTCACGCTGGTGCTCACGCCGGTGGCGCAGTGGTTGACGCTGCGGCAGCGTTCGGTGGTTTCTGCGCCTGTGGTCGCCATCGCCGAGGACTAGCGAATCACGGGGTAGCAGCGCGCCCGCATCGGCCTCGCCTACCCCGCGCAGCAGGAGTCGGTGTTCAAGAAGATGTCGGCGATCGACATCCCCTCTGCTACTCGAAGCGCGCGGGATGTGCCGGCAGCACTGCGAGGAACGGGCGCACGAGCTGAGGCAGGAACTGCAGCTCATGCACGTCGCCGACTCGATCGCCGAGCCGCTGACGCTCGGGAGATCGGCGATGAGGCCTACGCAGGGTTGCACGACCACTTCTCCGTCGACTGGTTTCTCGACGTTCGATGCTGCGTCGTGGCCAACGGCAAGCGCACGTTCGAGACCGTGTTGAAGAACCCTAAGCGGATGCCGAAGGGCATGGAGTTCGAGGCGTTGCTCCAGGTGGCGGCACAGGCGTACCAGGCGAAGACGGGCGAGGACTTCGCGTTCATTCCGAGCGTCAGCTACGAGACCTTCAGCAACAAGGCGGGCTGGCAGTGATGACGAGTTCGCCTACGCTGTCCAACTCGCTGCCAGAGCGGAGACGCGCCAAGCCGCGCGCCGCTCAGCAGCTCAAACCGTAGATCTGCGTCCCTTGGCACCCGCTGCAAAGAAGATCGTGCTGCACTCTCGAGTTTCCCTACGAGCGAGCTCACGACTTGCTGCTGCAGCAGCTCCTTGACCGCAAGATCGCCCTCTTCTGCGCGGTCGGCGTGGACCCTTGACGAGCCGAGCGGCGTCGAGATCATCGAGGTCCAGTCAGGTGCAGGGAGCCGTGAGCGCCGCAGCGGCGTTTGCGGCTCAGCGCCCAAACCGTTGGACGGAACTGTGGGTGACCTCGCCAAGTGCGTGACGCGATCGCTGTCGGAGGTAGTCGGATTGTCCTTGCGACGAGTTGTTATTCGCGCACTCGATGGTGAGGTCGTCGATCGAGTCGAGTTCGCCGATCCGCGGCTCTACATTGGTGGCGAGGTGCATCTCGACTTCGGAGGCGAGTCGGGCGAGTCCGTGTTCTTGAGCTGGGCCGAGGATGCCGGATGGCCTGACCATTTTTCGATTGGCGCGAGCAGCAAGTCGTGGTTCTCACCCGGCGCGCTTCGTGATTGGGACGTCAGCGATCTCGACCCCTGGAGTGCATGCACAGGAAAACTCTTGTCGGGCGTGCGGGTCTTCGCCCTTGCAGAGACTCCGCATATAGTAGAGCTTTCCTTCGATGGTCATCGGTTCTGGATCGCGGACGGTTACCAGCAGCGGGTTGGCGATGGCGACGACCTTCTGATCCGGTCGGGGCCCGTTCCGGAGCTTGACGGCGCGAAGCTCGTGTGGTCAGTGTGAGTGGACCGTTCAACAGGCCGAAGGAGCGGGTGAGCGCCGCAACGGCTCTCGCGACTCAGCGCCAAAGACGTTGGCAGGTCCAGTGAAGCGTCCTCGCTTGTCAAAAGCCGCGCGACTCAAGTCCCTCCTGACAGGGCTCGCGGCGCTCGCATCTGGGTGCACCGCCGGGTCGCACATAACCGAGCGATTCCCGGCCCGCGACCTGCTCCGTGACCCAAATGGCTTCGTAGGCGCGCGAGAGATTCCGCCAGGGACACGCGAGGAGCAGATGCAGGGTCTCGCGGACACGGTTCGGGAGGCCGTCGGTCACGATTGGACCGCCGCCGGAACTTCGCTTGCAGTCGACGGGGAGTCGTTGGTTGTGCGCGCGGATTCGACCGTCCTGGAGCAGGTTCGATTGGTCCTCGCGGAGATGCGCCGGTTTCGGTAGCAGGCTTGCCAGCAAGAGCAGGAGCCGGTGAGCGCCGCACCGACGCTCGCAGCTGAGCGCCAAAGACGTTGGGCGGGCAACGCCCGTTGGGCCTCACAACGTAGGCTGCCTGCAGGAGTGGTATGATCCCATGGACAGTGAGCGTGAGGCACGTTGGGAGGCCTACGATCGCTGGTGTCGCGAGATTGATGCCCAGTTCGAAGAGAAGTCCAGTTTGCCGCAGCAGCCGACCGGCGCCCCAAGCGACGCTCGCGGCTGAGCGGCCAATCCGTTGGGCGGACTTCTCTTGAGCTTCCTCGTCGGAATCGCAATCGGCGTGCTTCTCACGCTCCTCGATCTCGAGGCAATTGGGTTCGGCCTGGGTGGCGCAGTTGCTCTCTTGCACCTGTTCCTTGCACCAGGCGTCGGGCTTGGACTCCTTGGTTTCGGCATCAAGAGTCGGCGCCCCAAGGTGCGTCGCATCGGACTCGCACTGATCCTCGCGGCGGTTGCCTCATTCTGGGCCTCGGGGATGTGGCTGAGCAGCAAGATTTCGGACAGCAAGGCGGCTGGCGACGCTCTGTGCCTCGCGCTGGAGGAATGTCGACGGACCAGTGGCCGATACCCGCAGCATCTGCAGGCGCTGGTGCCTTCTACGCTGTCTGCAGTGCCCGCGACGAGTATGGGGCTGTTCCGTTCGATTCCTTTCGACTACCTGCCCGAGCCCGATGGCCAGGACTATGTCCTGGGGTTCAACTCGACGTTCTTCATCTACTGCGCGCGCAGTCGATCGGCGACCTGGCGGTGTGATGACTAGAGCCGGATCCAGTAGTCTGCCGGCCAACAAACTCGTGCTGCCGACGAGCGCGGCAAAGACGCTCGCGGCTCAGTGCCTCAACCGTTA
>JADZDL010000134.1 GCA_020851075.1 Planctomycetota bacterium
GTCGCGGGCGCAATCTTCTCGGGCTTCGGCATGGTGCTCACGCTGATGATTCCGGCCCGCAAGTGGCTGAATCTGCACCAGCTGATCACGCTGAACCACCTGGACAACATCGCGAAGATCCTCCTGCTCACGGGCACGATGGTCGGCTACGCCTACTCGATGGAGTTCTTCATCGCGTGGTACTCCGGCGTCGACTACGAGCAGTTCGCGTTCATCAACCGCGCCACGGGTCCCTACTGGTGGGCCTACTGGATCATGGTTTCGTGCAACGTGGTCAGCCCCCAGTTCTTCTGGTTCCGCTCGATCCGTCGCAACCCGACCGCGCTGTTCATCATCTCGATCTTCGTCAACATCGGCATGTGGTTCGAACGCTTCGTGATCACGGTCACGTCGCTCAATCGCGACTTCCTGCCGTCGAGCTGGGGTTACTTCAGCCCGACCCTGATCGACATCCTGACCTACGTGGGCAGCTTCGGTCTCTTCTTCACGTTCTTCCTGCTGTTCTGCCGGTTCCTCCCGATCCTGGCCATCAGCGAAGTGAAGGGCGTGATGCCGGAAGCCAATCCGCACCACGGTCACGACCACCACAGCTCCCACGCCGAACCCGCCCACGGGCACCACTGAGGAGCCATAACCATGTCCAACACCACCAAGTGGGGCATCGTCGCCGAGTTTGAATCGCCGGCTGCGATCTTCAAGGCGGCCGAGAAGATCACGGCCCAGGGTTACACCAAGGTCGACGCGCACACGCCGTTCCCGGTGCACGGGCTCGACAAGGCGCTGCGTCAGGGACCTAGCCACCTCGGCTGGATCGTCATCTGCTGCGGCGCGATGGGCATCTGCCTTGCGCAGCTCATGATGTATTGGATGAACGCGGTCGACTCCACGAGCTGGGTCTCCGGCAAGGAGCCCTACGCGTGGCCGTCGACGATCCCGATCACGTTCGAGCTCATGGTCCTGCTGTCGGGCTTTGGCGCCGTGTTTGGCATGTTCGGTATCAACCGCCTGCCGCGCCTGCACCACCCGATCTTCAACCACAGCACGATCCACCGCGCGACGGACGACCGGTTCTTCCTCTCGGTGGAAGCGACCGATCCGAAGTTTGACAGCACGCAGACGGCGCGCTTCCTCGAGAGCATCGGCGGCAAACACGTCGAGATCGTGGAGGAATGACCGTGCACAACCCTGACCCAGCTACCAGCAACAAGCGCGTGAAGACCTCCCTGTTCGCTGTTGCCGTCCTCACGGTATCGCTCGCGAGCTGCATGCGCGGCGGCACGAGCGAACGGCCTCCGGTCCACATCGTGCTCGACATGGACTTCCAGCCCAAGCTGAAGGCCCAGTCGCAGAGTCACTTTGAAGGTTGGGCCGACGGCCGCGGCATGCGCCTGCCGGTCGCCGACGCCAACGGCCGCCCCGCGGTCGTCGCGCGCGGTTCGCTGCCGAACGCGACCCTGGCCAACAAGGACGCCAACGGTGCGTTCGTGAAGACGAACCCCATTCCGGCTACCGAAACCGCGTTCCTGCGCGGTCAGACCCAGTTCAACATCCACTGCGCCATCTGCCACGGCTACTCCGGCCAAGGTGGTAACGACCCCGTGCGCGGCAGCGGCATGGCCGGTCGCCGTTGGCCGGTCGCGATCCCCAACTTCCACTTCCAGGAAGGTGAGGGCAAGGACAACCGCGTGGCGCAGCTCGCCGACGGTGAGTACTTCGAAGTGATCACCTACGGCAAGGGCACGATGCCGGCTTACGGCGCCCGCATCACCCCGGAAGATCGGTGGGCGATCGTCCACTACGTCCGCGCCCTGCAGCACCTCAGCAAGTGAGCCACGCGCCATGACCGCAACCGCAAACCTGACTGCGCCAAGCCTCGAGCAACTGGCTCCGCACGTAAACCCCCGCGTCAAGGAAGGGGATCTGGGCACGGCCCAGATGGTCCTCCTCGGCCTCGGCATCGCCCTGATCGGGGCCGCCTGGGCCATGGGTGGTGACCACTTCTACTTCAGCTACCTCGTGGGCTTCATGGGTGTGCTAGGCATCTGCCTGTGCGCCCTGTTCTTCACGATGGTGCAGCACATCACGCGCGCTGGCTGGAGCATCACGGTGCGCCGCCTCGCCGAGAACATCGCCGGCACACTGCCGTTCATGCTGCTGCTGTTCATCCCGATCGTGGTGGGCTTCGGCAAGATCTACCACCACTGGGCGCACGCAGAACTCGACCCGCTCAAGGCTGGCTACGACGCCGTGCTTCACGGCAAGTCGAGCTACCTGAACAGCACGGCGTTCTTTGCGCGTGTCGGCGTCTACTTCGCGATCTGGATCAGCCTCGCGCTGATCTTCCGTCGCGGCTCGATCAAGCAGGACCAGACCGGGGATCCGGCGATCAGCCTGCGCCTCTCGCGCATCGCCGCGCCCGGCCTGCTGTTGTTCGCGCTCTCGATCACGTTTGCGGCCTTCGACTGGATCATGTCGCTCGACCCGCACTGGTTCAGCACGATCTTCGGCCTCACCTACTTCGCGGGCGGCTACATGGCCTTCTTCGCCTTCGTGATCCTGCTGGCGAAGTGGCTCGGCACCAAGGGCTACCTGAAGGACGCCATCACGGTCGAGCACTACCACGACCTCGGCAAGCTGCTGTTCGCGTTCATGGTCTTCTGGACCTACACGAACTTCAGCCAATACATGCTGATCTGGTACGCCAACCTGCCTGAAGAGACGCGTTGGTATGGCGATCGCACCCAGAATGGCTGGGGCGCAGTGGGCACGATCCTCCTGTTCGGCCACTTCTTTATCCCGTTCGTCTACCTGATGTCGCGCCACGTGAAGCGCAACGGCGTCGCGTTGTCGATCGGCGCGATCTTCCTCTTGATCATCCACTGCATGGACATGCAGTTCCTGATCATGCCGACGATGGGTGGGCACGCCGCCGAAGGCGCCGAAGCCGTCCACGACGCGCACGAAGCGGTCATGAACATCTCGTTCGGCGAGCAGATGAACCAGTACATGCACCACGTGAGTTGGATGGACTTCGGTTGCTTCGTGGGTCTGCTCGCCATCGTGGCGGGGCTCACGATCCTGAACGTGCGCCGCACCAACTTGGTCCCGGTCCGCGATCCTCGCCTCGCCGAGTCCCTGCACTTCCAGAACCTCTGATCACGGCACTCACTGGATACCAACCATGGGCCACAACCACGACAGCCATGCTCCCGGCGCGACGCACGAACCGGTCGCGCTCGACCCCGAGCACGACATCGATGCACGTTCGGCAACGCTCTGGGTCGTTCTGGGCACGATCGTGCTCTTCCTGAGCTTGTGGATCATGCTGCCGATCTTCGAGCGCGTGCAGGATGAAGAGCGGATGCGCAAGGTCAACACCATGCAGTCCGAAGAACTCATCAACGTGCTCGAAGCGCAGCACCAGTTCCTCGACGGGGCCAACCCGAAGAAGAAGTCGATCGCCCAATCCATCAAGGAACTCAGCAAGAAGTGACCTTGCGCTGGCTCTCACCCCTCGATCCCATGTTCCGAACTCTGACCCTCTGCAGCCTGATCTTCACCGGCACCGTCTGCGCCCAGGGCGAAGGCATGCCGGTCACGCGGTCGTTCGAGACGAAGATCGAAGCGGCGTCCATGGAGGACAAGCACGGCGCGCAGGTCGACCCGAGCCTCACCTTCACGGATGAACGTGGCTACCCGTACCAGCTGAAGCAGGTGTTCCCGGGCAAGCGCCCGGTGTTGCTCCTGCTCGGCTACTACAGCTGTCCTGCCATGTGCGGTCAGGTCATGCAGGCTGCGTTCCGCGCGCTCAGCGAAGTCGAACTTGAGCCGGGTCAGGACTACCAGATCCTCAGCGTCTCCATCGATCCGCGCGAGACGGCGGCCACCGCGAAGGAGCGGCGTGACGCCTACCTGACCAAGCTCGCAAAAGTTGGCGCCGCCGATGGTTGGCATGTGCTCGTTGGCGACGACGCCAACATCAAGACGCTGACCGAAACGGTTGGTTTCCGCTACTACTGGTCAGAACACACCAACCAGTACGCTCACCCGCCGGCGTTGATCTTCCTCACCCCGGACGGTCGCGTCAGCCGCACGATCGTCAATACCGAGTTCGAGCCCGATGACCTGCACCTGGCGCTCGTTGAAGCCAGCCAGGGCAAGCTCGGTACGATCTGGGATCAAGTCCGGCTCAACTGCCTGACCTTTGATCCCCGCACCAATTCCTATGCTCTTGCAGCCATGACCGTCATGCGCGTCGGCGGTGCTCTCACCCTCGTCGGGCTAGCTGGCATGATCCTGTACATGTTGCGCAGGGAGCGCCGGCAAACCCAGCCGTCGCTCGCCTGACCGTTCGAAGCAGTCTTCTCCGGCCGTCGATTCCCCAGGACTAACGTGTTCGCCCACCTGATCCAGGATCCCAAGAATTACGTCGAGAACCCGGCGCGTCCGCCGGAAGTGGACGCGTACGGTCAGTTGACCAAGCTGGCCAGCACGTTCAGCGATGTCGACGGCCTGTTCTATTTCACCTACGCGGTCTGCGTCTTCTTCTTCGTGATCATCACGGGGGTGCTGCTGTATTCCGTCGTGGTCTACCGCCGCAAGACCTTCGACCAGCCAGCGCTGTCCAACGTCACGCACAACACGCCGCTCGAAGTGGTGTGGACCGTGATTCCGCTGATCATCGTCATGGTGATGTTCGCGTGGGGCTTCCGCGGCAGCCTCGACATGATGACCGTTCCCGCTGACGCGCGCTGGTACAAGGCCTCCGCCAAGCAGTGGAACTGGACCTTCAACTACCCGAACAGCGCCGCCCAGAGCTTTGGGGAGCTGTGGCTGGAGAAGGACAAGAACGCCGCGTTCGTGCTCGAATCGAGCGACGTGCTGCACGCCTTCTACATGCCCGAGATGCGCGTCAAGCGCGACGTGATCCCGGGCCGCAACCAGACCATCTGGTTCAACCCGACCAAGCTCGGCGAGTTCCACCTGTTCTGCGCCGAATACTGCGGCAACGACCACTCCAAGATGTACGCGAAGGTCCACGTCGTGACCGCCGAGGAATACGCGACGAAGCCTTGGGACAAGTGGGATGACGCCAACCCCGCCAAGGGTGGCGAAGCCGTCTACAAGGCTCTGTGCTCGAGCTGCCATTCGGTGAACGGCACGCCGCTCGTCGGCCCGAGCTGGAAGGGCTTGTTTGTCAAGGACGCCAGCGGCGCGCTCGTCGGCGCCCAACGCGAGGTGCTCGTCAACGGCGCGAAGCAGACGATCACCGTCGATCAGGCCTACATCACCGAGTCGATCAAGTCGCCGGACGCCAAGAAGTCCGTCGGTTTCGAGAAGAACAACATGACCGCGTTCCCGGCTCTCGAAGACAAGAAGATCCTGGGCGTCATCGAATACATGAAGACGCTCGCGGAAGGGAAGTGAGGCAGCAGCCATGACCACCAACGTCCCCGCAGTCGATGTTCACGGCGCAGCTGCCGAAGCCCGCCCGAAGAACTTCATCAACTGGTCCTCCGGCTTCATGTCGTGGGCTGGAACCCTCGACCACAAGCGCATCGGCCTCATGTACCTGGTGGGCGTATCGATCGCCTTCCTGTGCGGCGGTCTCTTCGCACTGCTGGTCCGCCTGCACCTCTGGGAGCCGAACGGCGCGTTGTTCTCCAACGCCCAGTACAACCAGATCTTCACGCTGCACGGCGCGTTCATGGTGTTCATCTTCGTGATCCCGGCCATTCCGGGCTCCCTGGGGAACATCATCCTGCCGCTCATGCTCGGCGCCAAGGACGTGGCTCTGCCGCGCCTCAACCTGCTGAGCTTCTACCTGTGGCTCACCGGCGCGGTCCTCGCGACGCTGGCCATCGTGCTCGGCGGCTTCGATACCGGCTGGACGTTCTACACGCCCTACAGCCTCTACACGAACCAGGCGGTCGTCACGATCGGCCTTGCCGTCTTCGTGTTGGGCTTCAGCTCGATCTTCACGGGCCTCAACTTCATCGTCACGACCCACAAGCTGCGCGCCCCGGGCATGACCTGGTTCCGCATGCCACTGTTCGTGTGGGCCCTATACGCGACGTCGCTGCTGCAGGTGCTCGCCACGCCAGTGCTCGGCATCACGGTGCTGCTCGTCGCGTTCGAACGCCTCTACCACATCGGCATCTTCGATCCGCGCCTCGGTGGCGACCCGGTGCTGTTCGAGCACTTCTTCTGGTTCTACAGCCACCCAGCGGTCTACATCATGGTGTTGCCGGCCTTCGGCATCATCAGTGAGCTCGTCTCGGTGCACAGCCGCAAGCCACTGTTCGGCTACAAGCTCATCGCGTTCAGCTCGCTCGCGATCGCGATCATCAGCTTCCTCGTGTGGGGCCACCACATGTTCACGTCGGGTCAGTCGACGTACGCGATGTTCGCGTTCTCGTTCCTGACCTTCTTCGTGGCGATCCCGACGGCCATCAAGGAGTTCTCCTGGGTGGCCACGGTGTGGAAGGGCTCGATCGCCCTGAACTCGCCGATGCTCTACACGCTGGCCTTCCTCGTGATCTTCGCGATCGGCGGCCTCACGGGCGTGATCCTCGGCGCGCTCAACGTCGACATCCACCTGCACGACACCTACTTCGTCGTCGCGCACTTCCACTACGTGATGATGGGCTCGATCGCGCTGGCCTTCTTTGCCGGCGTGCACCACTGGTGGCCGAAGATGTTCGGCGTGATCTACAACGAGACCCTCGCCAAGATCGCCTGCGGCATCATCTTCATCGGCTTCAACACGACGTTCATTCCGCAGTTCATCATGGGCAGCCGCGGCATGCCGCGCCGCTACGCGACCTACGTGCCGGAATACGCGCCGTTCCACCAGGCCTCGACGATCGGTGTGATCATCCTCGCCGTCGGCATCGCGCTCATGGTGTACTACCTCGTCGCGTCGCTGTTCCAGCGCAAGAAGGCGATGGAGAACCAGTGGGGCGGCGTCACGCTCGAGTGGCTGGCCCCGACGCCTCCGCCGCTCGAGAACTTCAACGAACCGCCCGTCGTGACCAACGAGGTCTACGACTACTCGACCCTCGATCTGCAAACGATGCGCACCCCGGTGAAGTGAGGTTCGCGACCCTTACCGGCGCGTTTCCACAGAGCCAACAGAACAGGATTCCAGTATGAGTCACGACGGACATCACTCGGTGGTCATCCCGGCACCGGGGCCCGAGTTTCAAGCGCACACGGTCGCGCACCACTTCGACACGCCGGTGCAGGAGTTCCAGTCCGCAAAACTGGGCTTCTGGTTGTTCCTGGCGACGGAAATCCTGCTGTTTGGCGGTCTGTTCGCCGCCTACTTCTACTTCCACGAGGTCTACCCCGAGACCTTCCGCCTGGGTGGCCAACAGCTGAGCTGGAAGCTTGGTGCCCTCAACACGAGCGTGCTGCTGCTGAGCTCGTGGACAATGGCTATGGGAGTGCGCTGCGCGCAGACCAGCCAGAAGAGCAAGCTCCTGATGTACTGCGGACTCACGGTGCTCGGCGCCGCGATCTTCATGGTCATCAAGTTCATCGAGTACAAGGCCAAGAACGACCACGGCTTGGTGGTCTTCTCGGAACTGTTCTCGCCCTACAACGAGGCGACCGGCCAGCTCGCGTGGTTCAAGGACTACCACAACGCGATGGTCGACAAGGCCGGCGTGCCGCTGCCTCACGGCCACCTGTTCTTCGCCATCTACCTGACGATGACGGCGATCCACGGCCTGCACGTCGTGATCGGCGCGGGACTCATCCTCTGGGTCATGAAGGGCGCCGCCAAGGGTCGCTTCCACGCTGGCTACTACCTGCCCGTCGACCTCGTCGGTCTCTACTGGCACCTCGTCGACTTGATCTGGATCTTCCTCTTCCCCTTGCTCTATCTGGTGCCGTGATGACTGCCCACGCTCACAACGATCACAGTACCCACGGACATGGTGCGCACGGACACGCGGCTCACGGCGAGCTGCAGATGGGTCACCACCACGTCAGCAGCTCGGCGATGTTCTTCAACGTGCTCGTCGCGTTGTTGATCCTGACCGGCATCACCGTGGGCACGTCGCGCATCGACTTCGGCGCCGCCAACATGATGATCGCGATGGCGATCGCCAGCGTGAAGGCATCCCTCGTGATGGCCTTCTTCATGCACCTGAAGTGGGACACGGCGATCAACAAGATCATCTTCTTGAGCTCGTTCCTGTTCCTCTCGCTGCTGTTCATCTTCACGTTCGCCGACCACGCCACGCGCCGCATGGATACCCAGTGGCACGTGACCAAGGCGCCGGTTGACAAGCAGTGGGTTCACCCTTCGCAGCTGGTCGGTAAGTAACCTGCACGCCGCCTACCTGCACTCGCGCCAGCCCGCTGACGCTCGGATCGCCCTGTGGTCCGACAGCGGGCCCGAGGGCGCCGTCGACTTCCTGCCCCTTGAGCTGCGTGCGAAGACCCAACCGGTCGTCGTGCAACTGCTCTTGCCGTCGGAAGAGGCATCGTTACGCCCGCTGTTCTCGAGCCGCCTCGGCGAATCTGACGACGAGGACCGGACCCAGGATCGGATCGCCCCAGCCCTGTGGTCGATCCCAGCCCTCGGCTTGCGCCTCGACGATGCGTTGCCGTGGCTCGCGTCGCTCGAACCCGCGCATCAGCCACCGGCCCTGCGCGCCCTGAGTGCGACGTGCCAGCTCGTGCTGCGCATGATCGCTCGCGGTGACTACGCGCCCGCCCCGCAGCCAGGCGTGCTGCACTGGGCCCCACACTGGTGCAAGGACGCGCAATGGGTGCTGGCGGCCCTCGCCGAAATCGTGCCCGGCAGCCTCTGCACCGCGCGCAGTGCCGTGCCGGACGACCCGGTCTACGCGATCACGCAGCGCAACTTCCTCGTCAGCCTCGCTGGTCACGGCCTCGACCTCGTCGTGCAGGCCATGCTCGCCGCCGGGCAGACCCCGACGCCGCGCTTCGAGAAGGCCGAGCGCCTGCCCAAGGAGTTCTGGCAGACCCCGATGGTCCCCGTGCTCGAGATCCTGGTCCCCGAGACCCCGCTCGAAGAGGGAGTGCCGTGGGGGCTGCAGATCCTGGTCCGGCCGATCCCGACCATCCAGTTCACCGAGACGATCGAGAGTGTGCACCAGCGGCTCGCCGCGTGCCCGTTCCCAAACGAGCTGGCCAGCGACGGCGTCTACCGCATCGAGCAAACCATCGAACGCGTCGCCGAGAAACTGCCGGCCCTGCGCCGCGCCCGCAATCTCAGCGATGGCCGCGCCAGCCTCACGCGGCAGGAACTCGACCAGATCCTCGACCACATGCCGCTGCTCGAAACCGAAGGGTTCGAGCTCACGCTGCCCGGCATCGAATCGATGCAGCGCCTCTCCGCGCGCGTCGCCATCGTCGAAGGCAAGGGCCAGGCCGGCGACCCGCGGCCGTGGTTTGAGTTCCGCTGGACCCTCGCCCTCGGCGAAACCGAACTCAGCCAGACCGACTTCGAACACCTCGTCGACGCCAAGACGCCGCTCGTCTTCATCGACCGCCGTCCGGTGCTGCTGTCGCCGAAGGACCGCGAAGCGCTCAAGGACTTCAAGAAGCGCATGCTGGAAGGCGGCGAGCGCATCAGCTTCTTCGAAGCGCTGCGCCTGCGTCTTGGCGGTGCGTCCCACCTGCACGGCCTCGCGATGGAGTCCATCGCCAGCACCCCGCGCCTCGAACAGCTGCTCCACAACCTCGAGCAGGCCCGCGCCGTCGAGGATCGCCCGCTGCCCAAGGAGTTCCTCGGCGAACTGCGTCCCTACCAGCAGCGCGGCCACGCGTGGATGTACTTCCTCGTCGACCAGGGTTTTGGCGCCTGCCTCGCCGACGACATGGGTCTCGGCAAGACGGTCCAAGCGATCACCGTCATGCTCGATTGGCGCAAGCGGCCCACGAGCTCCGGTGCCATCCTCATCGTCTGCCCGGTCTCCGTGCTCGGCAACTGGCGCCGCGAACTGCATCGGTTCGCCCCTTCGTTGCGTGTGGTCCTGCACCACGGCAAGGGCCGCGCCGAGACGCTGGAGGACTTCCGCAGCATGCTCGATTCGAGCGACATCGTGCTCACGAGCTACAACCTGCTGCAGCGCGACGAAGAGATCATGAGCGCCGTCACCTTCGACGGCGTCGTGCTCGACGAAGCGCAGAACATCAAGAACCCGACCACGCGGCAGTCGCGCGTCGCGCGCACTCTGCGCGGCAACTTCCGTCTGGCGCTCACCGGCACGCCGCTCGAAAACCGCCCGCTCGACCTCTGGTCGATCATGGACTTCCTCAACGAAGGCCTGCTCGGTTCGCGCACGCAGTTCACGCAGACGCTCGAACACCCGATCGTGAAGCAGCGCCGCCAGGGCTCGATGTCGGCGCTCGCCCGGCTCGTGCGCCCGTTCGTGCTGCGCCGCCTCAAGACCGACCCCGAGATCGTGCAGGACCTGCCCGAGAAGAGCGAACAGATCGTCGCCGCCACGTTGTCGCGCGAGCAGGCGATCCTCTACGAATCGGTCGTTCGCAAGGGTCTGCAGGAAGTCGAGAAGGCCGCCGAAGGCATCCAACGCCGCGGCGCGATTCTCACGACGCTGCTGCGCCTGAAGCAGGTCTGCAACCACCCGGCGCACTACCTCATGGACGGCAGCGTGCTGCCGAGCCGTTCGGGCAAACTCGATCTGCTCACCGAGATGATCGAAGAGGCGCTGGAGGAGAGCGACCGCTGCCTCGTGTTCACGCAGTTCAAGGAAATGGGCTCCCTGCTCAAGGCGCACCTCGAAAGCGTCACGGGCGGGCAAGTGCTGTTCCTGCACGGTGGCGTGCCGCAGAAGGAACGCGACCAGATGGTCACCGACTTCCAGGAATCGCGCGCCGACGGCCCGAAGATCTTCGTGCTGTCGCTCAAGGCCGGTGGCACGGGTCTCAACCTCACCGCCGCCAACCGCGTGTTCCACTTCGATCGCTGGTGGAACCCCGCTGTCGAAGACCAGGCCACCGACCGCGCGTTCCGCATCGGCCAGCTACGCAACGTCTTCGTGCACAAGTTCGTCTGCAATGGCACGCTCGAAGAGCGCATCCAGCAGATGCTCGATCGCAAGCGCGAGGTCGCCGACAGCCTGCTCGCCGCCGGTGAAAACTGGATCACCGAGCTCAGCAACGACGAACTCAAGCGCCTGCTCACGCTGGATCGCAAGGAGGCGTTGGCGTGATGGAACGCAAATCCGTGTCCCTGGGCGAACGTTGGCGCCGCGAAGCAACGCGCGGCATCGACGACACGCGCCTTGCCGCGGCGCTCGAAGCGCTGCCGAGCATCCGCAAGCCGATGGTGCGCATTCGCGCCGGGTCGATCCGCGCCGAAATGGAAGGCGCGATGGGCTCGATCCACGAGGTCAGCCTGCAGATCCGCACCCTGCCGCAGAAGGACTGGCCGACGCTGGTCCGCGTCTTGCGCCGCAGCAAGTCGATCGTCGATGCGCTCGAAAACGGTCGGGTGCCACGCTCGTTCGACCGCCTGGTCGCGCGCATCGTCGGTGAGCCCCTGTTCCCGGACGCCCGCAGCGTCACGTTCGGCTGCTCGTGCGACCTGCCCGAAAAGCCGTGCCGCCACGTGCTCGCACTGCACGAACTGTTCGCGCGGCGCCTCGACGAAAAACCTTGGGAAGTGCTGCTGCTGCGCGGCATCGACCTGCAATCCCTGTTGACGAAGGTGCAACAGGTGACGCCCGACACCGAGCTGCCGCCGCTCGCCTTCGGCGTGCCCGAAGAGCCCGTGCTCTATCCCGATGCCGAGGATGCCGACCTCGGCCAGAGTCTGGGCACCGCCCAGGTGCGCTGGATCGTCGGTGACGTGTCGATGCGCCTCGTCGACGCCGCGTTGGCCGCCCTGAAGTCGCTGCCCACCGAGCCGCCGCCGCTGCCACCGCCGGTCGTTCCGTCGACGCGCGCCTGATCGATCGAGCCTGCCTTCCTTAGCCAAAAGCTAAGGGACCACTCCAGAAAAGCTAGGGATCTAGGCTGCGCCATTTCGCGAGTCGTTGGTTTCTGCTCTGGGCCCCTCTCCAAGCCCTCGACAGCTCCCAATGCTCGCGGAACTCACTCGCCTCGACCTCACGAACACCACCCTAGGCTTCGCCGCCTTGGCCGTCTTCATCGTCACCTACATCCTGGTGATCCTCGAAGAGCGCCTGCACCTGAGAAAGTCCAAGCCGGTTGTTGTCGCCACCGGGATCGTCTGGATCCTCGTCGCCCTCGCCTACGCCGCCCACCCCGACGCGCACAACCTGCCCGAGAACCACCTCGAGCAGCGCATCCTGCACCACACGGGTGAGTTCGGTGGACTGTTCCTCTTCCTGCTCGTCGCGATGACCTACATCTCGGCGATCGCAGCGCACAACGTCTTCTTGAAGCTGAACGCCTGGCTCGTCTCCAGCGGCTTCAGCTTGCGCACGGTGTTCTGGACCACTGGCGCACTCGCGTTTGTCATCTCCCCGGTCTGCGACAACCTGACCACCGCCCTGCTCATGGGCACCGTCGTGACCGCCGTCGGCCGCGGCAACATCCCGTTCATCGCGGCAGCGTGCACGAACGTCGTGGTCGCGGCAAATGCCGGTGGCGCCTTCTCGCCGTTTGGTGACATCACGACCCTGATGGTGTGGGCGGCCGGCAAGGTCGAGACGGCCGAGTTCTCCAAACTGCTGATCCCCTCGTTAGTCAATTGGCTGGTGCCCGCCGCGCTGATGCACTTCACGATTCCCAAGGGCAAGCCGGAGCCGCTGCAGAAGTCCGTCGAACTGCGCCCGGGTTGGTTCACCGTGATCGTGTTGTTCGTGCTCACGATCGTAACTGCCGTGCTGTTCCACGTCGTGCTGCACCTGCCCCCCTTCCTCGGCATGACGACGGGGCTTGGTTACTACATGTTCTACGGTTGGCGACGCACGACGCTGCATCGCAAGCACGGCCGCGGTGACTCCGTGAACGTGTTCCACAACATCGCCGACGTCGAATGGGACACGCTGTTGTTCTTCTTTGGCGTGATCCTCTGCGTCGGCGGCCTGCAGGAACTCATGTATCTGCAGAAGGCGAGCGAGTGGCTGTTTGACCCAGTACACGGCGTCGGAGCGACCACGGCCAACATCGCAATCGGCGTGCTTTCCGCCCTCATCGACAACGTGCCGGTGATGTTCGCCGTGATCGGCATGGACCCATCGATGGACCCGGCGCACCCCGGTGTGCTGCACACGCCTGCCAGCAACTACCAGTGGCTGCTCGTGACGCTCACTGCTGGCGTCGGCGGTTCGCTGCTCTCGGTAGGCTCCGCGGCCGGTGTAGCGCTCATGGGCACAGCGCACGGCATGTATACCTTCGGCCGGCACCTGAAGTTCCTGCCGGCGATCGCCCTCGGCTACGTGGCCAGCATTGTCGTGCACTGGCTCATGAACGCACCGGCCTGACCGCGCGCGACCAGCGCGGCGGCGGTGCTGGCGATCCAGCACCGCGCCGCCGCGCCTCGCGATCAGCTCAGTTCCTTCACTTCCTTGACGATCGCTTCGAGCGCTTCCTTCGCGTCGAGGAACACCATCAAGCAGTTGTCCATCTCGAACAGCGGGTTCTTGATGCCGGCATACCCGGGCGCCAACGAACGCTTGATGACGATGACCGTGCGCGCCTGGTCGACATCGAGGATCGGCATGCCAGCGATCGGTCCGGTGGCCTCACGCGCCGCCGGGTTCACGACGTCGTTGGCGCCGACGATGATGACGACGTCGGTGCTCTTGAAGTCGCTGTTGATGCGATCCATCTCCCAGAGCTGGTCGTAGGGCACATCCGACTCGGCGAGCAGCACGTTCATGTGGCCGGGCATGCGGCCAGCGACCGGGTGGATCGCGTAGCGCACGTTGCAGCCGCGCTTGATCAACAGATCGCCGAGATCACGCACGATGTGCTGAGCCTGCGCGACAGCGAGGCCGTAACCCGGCACGAAGATCACCGACGAAGCGCCCTCCAGCAGCATCGCGCACTCTTCGGGGCTCGTGGACTTGATCGACTTGTAGTCCTTCGCGTCCTTCGCCACCGATTCTTCGCCCATACCACCGAGCAGCACGTTGCCGAGCGAACGGTTCATCGCCTTGCACATGATCTGCGTGAGGATCAGGCCGGACGTGCCGACCAATGCACCGACGACGATGAGCAACGGGTTGCCGATCACGAAGCCTGCGGCGGCACCAGCGACACCCGAGTAGCTGTTCAGCAACGACACCACGACGGGCATGTCAGCACCGCCGATCGGCATCACGAGGAACACGCCGAGCGCAGCACTCACGATTGCGAGCAGGATCACGGCGACCGTCATGCCGGTGTGATTGCCCGTGAGCACCATCCAGGTGCCCATGCCGATCGCAACGAGGCCGAGGCAACCGTGCAGGTAGTGCCGCTGCACGCCCTTCAGCGGGTGAGCCACCTTCTTGCCCGAAAGCTTGAAGTAGGCCACGAAACTGCCCGTCAGCGTGACCATGCCGATGATCACGGTGGCCGGCGTGCTGATCGCATTCACGATGCCAGAATCGGCGAGCGACGTGCCGTCGATCTTGAGCAATGGATCGATGAGCAGGTAGGCCATCGCCACGAGCGCCGACGAGACGCCGCCAAAACCGTTCAGCGCCGCGACCATTTCGGGCATCTGCGTGGTTGGCGTGCGCTTGGCGATCACGAGGCCGATCGCGCTGCCGACCAGGATGCCGGCGATGACGACGAGCCAGCTGATGCCGGCCGTGATGAGCAGCACGGCGAGAATCGCGATGGTCATCGCGATCTCGGACAGGCGATTGCCTTGCTGGCAGGTCTTGATGTTGGTCAGACGCTTGATGCCGAACACGAACAGCAGCGTCGCCAGCAGATAGAGATAGTAGTATCCCATGCTACTTCGCCTTCTTCTTGAACGAGGCCAGCATGCGATCGGTGACGACGTAACCGCCGACCACGTTGATCATCGCGAAGACGATCGCGAGGAACGCAATGGTCTGGGCGAGGAAGCCTTCGCCGGAGCGGGCGCAGATGATCGCGCCCACAATCGTGATGCCCGAGATCGCATTCGATCCGGACATCAGCGGCGTGTGCAGCGTCGGCGGCACCTTGTTGATCAACTCGAAGCCGAGCAACGAGGCGATCACAAACACGAACACCATCAGAAAGATACCGTCCATTGCTCAGCTCCCTTGCGCGGCCAAAGCCATCGCCGTCGGTTCGTGCCGCACCACGCCACCGTGAACGATCGTCACGGCGCCGAGGATCTCGTTGTCCATATTCACGTTGGTCGCGCCTGCCTTGACGAACTCGCCGAGGAAGGCGAGCACGTTGCGCGCATACATGCGCGACGCGTCGCTAGCCAGCTGTGCCGGCAGGTTGGTGTCGCCGAGGATCGTGACGCCGTCGACGACGACCCGTTGGCCTGGCACCGAACCTTCGACGTTGCCGCCTTGGCCAGCCGCCATGTCGACGATGACCGAACCAGGCTTCATCGCCTTGCGCATCGCGGCGGTGACCAGCACCGGCGCCTTCTTGCCAGGCACGAGCGCCGTCGTGATCAGCACGTCCGCCTGACCGATGTGGTGGGTGAGGATCTCGCGCTGCTTGTTGAGGAACTCCTGCGTCGCTTCCTTG
This sequence comes from Planctomycetota bacterium, assembly GCA_020851075.1. Lineage (GTDB taxonomy): Bacteria > Planctomycetota > UBA1135 > UBA1135 > UBA2386 > JADZDL01. The sequence continues at coordinate 15,664 of JADZDL010000134.1, forward strand.
GCGTAACCACCCTTGGTTTCCGCGTCCGGAGGTGCCCCAGTGTCAACAAACTTGCCACCTAGGCTTTCTACCTGCTCCTTGCACGCCGGGCGGATGTCGTTGGCCTCGACGATCGCCCCGAGTTTGCGCGCCGTGGAGATCGCCTGCAGCCCGGCGACGCCGACCCCGAGCACCAGCACCTTGGCGGGAGTCAGGGTGCCGGCCGCGGTCATCATGAGCGGGAACATCTTGGGCAGGTGCACGGCGGCGAGCAGCACGGCCTGGTAGCCACTGCACGTCGACTGCGAACTCAGGATGTCCATCTTCTGCGCCCGGGTGATGCGCGGCATGAACTCGAGCCCCATCGCCGTCACCTTCGCGTCGCGCAGCGCCTTCATGGTGGCGAGGCGAACCCCCGGAGTCAGCGTGCAGATCAGCAGAGAACCTGCTTTCTGGCGCCCGGCTTGCTGCGGAGTGGGGGATTGGATGCCGAGCACGATGTCCGCGCTGCGGATCGCATCGCCGTCCACCAGCGTGGCGCCAGCGGATTCGTATTCGGAGTCGGGAAAGCCGGCGACAACGCCGGCACCGCGTTCGACCTGAACTTGCAGGCCGAGTTTGAGCATGCCTTTGACGGTCTCGGGGATAGCGGCTACGCGCGTCTCGCCCGATTCCGATTCTTTGGGCACGAAGGTGACAACCATGGGGTCTGCCTCACTGAAGGGAAGGGAAAGAGAAACAGACCGGCGCCTCCAGCGCCACCCGGAAACCAGCCACCATCCCTCGTACACGAGCGCCAGAGTGGTGCGTGCCCTCCGGCGCCCCGGTGGCTAGTCTTGCCGCCCCGATGCAGAGCTTCGTCGCGCAGTTGGCCCAACGTGTCCTCGGTGGCATGGCACCCGTCGTCATCGGCCTCGACCCACGGCTCGACGCCCTACCGGCCGCGGTGTTGCCAGGCGGGGCGCCCGCCGCACGCATCGTCGAGTTCTATCGCCTCACGCTGCCGGTGATTGCCCGCCACGCACCCTGCGTGAAGCCGAACATCGCGTTCTTCGAGTGTTATGGCTCGGCCGGGTACCAGGCCTACGAAGCAACCTGCGCCCTCGCCAGGAAGAACGGCCTGCTCGTGCTCGCCGACATCAAGCGCGGCGACATCGGCAGCACCGCCGAGGCCTACGCCGAAGGCCATTACGCAATCGCCGATGCCGTGACCCTGCATCCCTACCTTGGCGGGGATTCGGTGGCGCCGTTCCTCAAGGCCTGCCACCCCGAGCGGGGCGGCAAGGCGGTGGTTGTGCTCGTGCGCACGAGCAACCCGGGCGCGCGCGACTTCCAGGACCTCCTGGTCGGCGGCGAACCGCTCTGCGATGTGGTCGCGCGCGCAGTGACGCGCTGGGGCGCCGATCTGCCGCAGACCGAGGGGTATTCGCCGGTGGGTGCCGTGGTCGGGGCGACCTGGCCGCAAGAACTCGCCCGCCTGCGCGCGCTCCTGCCAAACGCCTGGCTACTGTTGCCGGGTGTTGGCGCCCAAGGTGGCAAGGTCACCGACCTCGCCGCCGCCTTCGATGCTCGCGGACTCGGTGCCCTCGTGAACCAGAGCCGCGGCGTCATGCAAGCATTCCAGGTCGGCGATCCCGACTGGCTCTCCCGAATCGAACTCGCTGCGAAGAACTTCGCAGTCGAATGCCGCGCCGTCGCCATGACGCGCAGCACCAGCCAAGGCAACTCGTGACTTCGACGCTCCGCCACATCTCGTTTCGCCGCATGGGCACTTCCGACGTGCACCAGCGTTTCCTCGAGGACGATCGCGACCTCGGCGGTTTTCTCGGCATGCGCGCCCGTTCGGTGACCGAACTGCTGCGCCGCGCCCCGACTGGTGCTGGCCGACTGCTGTCGCGCGAAGCCCTCGTGAAGTCGTTGCACGCCTACGCCGACCGCTACAAGGCGCCGGCGGAGGTGCACACCAACGCCGATGCACTGCTCGATCCCAACGTGCACGTGGTCGTCACCGGCCAACAACCAGGCCTGCTTGGTGGACCGCTGTACACGCTGCACAAGATTGCGACCACGATCCGGTTGTGTCGCGAGATCAACGCGCAACCAGAAGGTCCGCGCGTGGTGCCGCTGTTCTGGAATCACAGCGACGACCACGATCTCGACGAAGCCAATCGCCTGTTCCTCGTCAACCAGAGCCAGGACGTGCAGCGTTTCCGGCTCGATCTCGAGCGCAATAGCGAACCGCTGCGCACGATCGAGGTCGGCCGCGAAGTCGAGAAGTTGCTGCAGGAGATCGATCCGCTGCTGCCGCCGAGTGAATACCGCGAGTGGGCGATGGCGCTGTTCAAGCCGCGCCATCCCGGCGAGACCCTCGGCGAACTGCAGTCGCGCATCCTCTTTGAAGTGTTCGGCAAGTATGGCCTGATCATCATCGAGCCGCGCGACCTGCCACCGGAAGCGTTCGAACCGCTGCTGCGCTGGTGGAGCCGGTCGAATGAGATTCGCGAGAAGGTGAAGTCGACCCTCGATGACCTCGCCGACGTCGGTTTCGATATCACGCTCGATCCGTCGGCAACGATGATGTTTGAGCTCATCGGCGGCCACCGCGAACCACTCGCCGACGGTGAGATCGCCGGTCGTGCGCAGGATCTGAGCCCGGGCGTGCTGTTGCGGCCGCTGTGGCAGGACGCCTGCTTGCCGACCATTGCGTTTGTGGTTGGGCCTGGTGAACTCGCCTACCTTTCCGCCGTGGCGCCGCTCTACCGCCTGCTCGGTGTACCACAGCCGGTGTTCGTGCCGCGCGCGTCGCTGACCGTGGTCGAGCCGTCGATGCAGCGCCTGTTGACGCGCTTCTCGCTGGACCTTCCCGACCTCGATCAGGCACCGGAGAAGATCGCCGAGAAGTTCCTGCAAGGCGTCGAAGGCAACGACCTCGAAGATGCGATCGAAGACCTGAAGAACCGTCTGCGCAGTGATCTCGACTCGATCGGGAAGCGCCTCGGCGCGCTCGATGCGTCGATGCTGAGCGCGTTGGATCGCGCGCGCACCAAGTCGCTCGAAGAGCTCGACCGCTTGCAGGGCAAGGTGCGCAACGCGCGCCAGAATCGCGAAGGCACCGGCATCAAGCAGATCCGCCGCTTGTGCAGCACGCTGCGCCCACGCAGTCGCATCCAGGAACGGGTGCTCGGCCCGCTCGCCTACCTCAACAACTACGGCCCAGGTTTCGTCGACGCCCTGGTCGACGCTGCCGAGCCGTTTAGCATCGAACACGGCGTGCTCGAACTCTGAACGATGGTGCCTCCAACGATCCTGCGGCCCTGTGACGTGCTGGCGCTCGGCCCGCACCCCGATGACGTCGAGATTGCGACCGCGGGCACGTTGTTGCTGCTGCGCGCAGCCGGGCGCACGATCACGGTGGTGGACTTCACGCGCGGCGAGATGGGTTCGCGCGGCAGCGCCACCGAACGCGCGGCCGAAGCCGCGGCGGCCGCCCAGAAGATCGGCCTCCTGGAACGCCACAACCTGGGTTTGCCGGACACCGGCCTTCGCCTCGACGACCATAGCACCAACCTGCTCGTCGCCGCGCTGCGGTCCAGCCGCCCACAGGTGCTGCTGGCACCACACGCCCACGATGTGCACCCCGACCACACGGTGGCCGCACAGATCACCGAGCGCGCGTTCTTCCTGGCCGGGCTGCGCAACTACGAACCCAACCTCGGGGCCCCGCACCGGCCGCGCCTGTTCCTGCGCTATCCGGGCAACCAGCCCGTCGAGCCGACCCTGGTGGTCGACATTGCCCGAGTTGCCGATGCCAAGGCCGATGTGGTGCGCTGCTACCGTTCGCAGATGGCGCCGCCGGACCGCACCCACCTGTTCCTCGGCCTCGATGTGCTCGAACGCGCCCAGGTCCGCGAACGCTTCTTTGGCACCCGGATCGGCTCGCTGGCCGGCGAGCCGTTCTGGCACGATGGGCCGCTGCCGGTCCGCGATCTCACCCAACTGATGGGCTGAGAGAGGCCGGAAAAAACCCTCGCACTGCGGCGCGCCCGACCGCAGTATCGGGCCCGAGGTATCCCCATGCAGCGCATCGCGGTCATCAATCAGAAGGGCGGCGTCGGCAAGACCACGACGACAACCAATCTCGGCGCCGCACTGGCGCGACGCGGTTATCGGGTGCTGTTGCTCGACATGGATCCGCAGGCCAACCTCACGGTCCACGTCGACAAGCGGCCCGATCTCGAAAGCAACACGCTGACCAACCTGCTGGTCGAAGACGCGCCGCTGAAGGACCTCGTCCAGACGACGTCGGTCGAGAACCTGTTCGTGGTGCCGAGTGACACGTCGCTGGCCGGCGTCGAGCAGGTGCTCGCCAACCGCATCGGCCGCGAAACCATCCTGCGCGAAGCCCTCGAAGCGTTCCCCGATGCGGGCCTGTTTGACTTCGTGCTGTTTGACTGCCCGCCATCGCTCGGCGTGCTCAGCGCCAATGCCCTTGTCGCTGCCGATCGCGTCGTGATCCCGATGCAGGCCGAATACCTGTCGCTGCAGGGCATGGCCAAGCTGCTCGAAGTGATCCAGCTCGTGCAGAAGCGACTCAATCCCGCGCTGCAGATCGCGTGCGTGCTGCCGTGCATGGTCGATGCGCGCACCAACCTCAGCACCGAGGTCTTGCGCGAGATCGATGCCCACTTCGGGCCACTGCTTGCAAAGAGCCGGATCCGCAACAACGTCAAGCTGGCGGAAGCGCCGAGTTTTGGTCGCACGATCTTTGAGCACGCCCCGGACAGCAACGGCGCACGCGACTACGAAGCGTTCGGCAACGAGTTCCTGCAGATGATCGGAGCCGCCGCCCCGAAGGGTCACACCGCGGCCGCGCCGGCTGCGACGACCACGCCTGTCGCCGACCAGGCGGCGCCCGCAGTGGACACTGCCGCGACCGAAACCGACGTTCCGCCGCCAGAACTCGAAGCCGGGGCCTGACCCACCGCTGCACATTCCGACGGCAACGGCACTTGCCGGCCGTGCAGACGTTGGGATCTGCCTCATGCCGCGGGACTGTCCGGTCGATATCCGGGCAGAACCATGAGCGACCGCGACCTGGATCGAATCACCACACTGCTCGGCCAGTGCCTCGGACGAATCGATGAGCAGGCGTTCCGTCTGCAGAATGAAGACCAGGACCTCGACGAACTCGGCAGCGCCGACGTTCTCGAACAGGAAGCGGCGGCCCTGCAGGAACTGGTCGGCTCGCTCATCGACCAGCACGTCGACACCGAACAGGCCGACCTCAACCGCATCGTCGAACCCGCGGTCCGCGACTGCATCGCCGAACTCGGCATGCCGGTGGTCGTGCGACAGCGGCTGGCGGCCAACCTGCCGCCGATTGCCTGCCGCGCCGGGCAGCTCGCCTTCGCGATCCAGAGAGCCATGATGCTGGCGCTGAGCCGAGTCGACCGCGGCGGCGACATCCTCATCACGACGCGCCGCGACGGCAACTACGCCGTGGTCGAGCTCGAATGCAACGGCGCCGGACGCGACCGACACCTCCAGGAACGCGCAACGACGCTGTGCGAGTTCGTCGCCGGGTTCCAGGGCCTCTGCCGCGTCGATGAAGATGCGCACGGCACCCTGCTCATCGCGTTCGAGCTGCCAACCGCGCTCGTGATCGACGACTCTTAGGCTCGGCAAGATCCGCTCTGCCACGCGATCGGTCGATGGACTAGTCTTCCATCCATGCGCATCGGCATCGTCTGCTATCCGACCGTTGGCGGCAGTGGAGTCGTGGCCACCGAGGTGGCCCACGCCCTGGCCGCCAAGGGTCACGACATCCACCTGCTCAGCTACGACCGCCCGAGCCGCTTGCGCCGCGGCACCCCCGGCCTGCGTTTCCACCAGGTGGCGGTGTCGGCCTACCCGCTGTTTCGCTACCCGCCCTACGACCTTGCGCTCGCCACCCGCATGCTCGAAGTGCGCGAGGAAGCCAAGGTGGACCTCTTCCACGTCCACTATGCGATCCCACACGCCGTCAGTGCCTTCCTGGCGCGCAGCATGTGCGGCGGTTGCCTGAAGTTCGTCACGACCCTGCACGGCACCGATATCACCGTCGTCGGTAGCGACCGTGCCTACATGCGGCCCACCAGATTCGCGATCGAGCAGTCGGATGCGGTAACGGCGGTGAGTAAATACCTTGCAGACGAAACCCACCTGGTATTCGGGGTGCGGAACACCGTCGAGGTCGTGCCAAACTTCGTCGATGTGGACCGGTTCAAGCCGACCCAGACGCCGCGCTGGCACCAACGCCCTGACGGCGAACGCATCCTGATCCACGCTTCCAACTTCCGGCCGGTAAAGCGCATCGCCGACGTGGTCCGCGCCTTCGCCGCAGTGCTGCGCAAGGTGCCGGCCCGGCTTTGGCTGGTCGGCGATGGTCCCGATCGCGAACACGCGATGGCGGTCGCCGCGGATCTTGGTTGCCAGCACAAGGTCGAGTACCACGGCGTGCTCGACCACCTCGAGGACGTGCTGCCGCAGGCCGACCTGTTCTTGTCCGCCTCCGAAACTGAGAGCTTTGGCCTCTCAATGCTGGAGGCGATGAGTTGTGGAGTACCCTGCGTGAGCACCGCAGTCGGTGGTGTCAGCGAGGTGCTCGGCGACACCGGCGCGTTGACTCCCTTCGGCGATCCCGAGGCTCTGGCCCGCGCGGCACTCCGGTTTCTGGAGGACCCCGAACTGCACGCCGTGCACGCTGCCGCATCGCGCGCTCGCGCGGTGGACCTGTTCGGCAGTGAGCGGGTCGTTCAGCAGTACCTGAAAGTGTACGAACGCGTGCTGCAGTGAGACCACGAGCCGTGCCCGACGCCGCCACCAGCATCTTCTGCGACGCGAATGCAGGCGGCCCTGTGGATGCCGAGGTGCTCGCCTGCTTCCTCGAAGTGGAACGCACCTGTCCAGGCAACCCCGCGAGCTCGCACGCGCCTGGTCGACGCGCGCGGGCCGTTCTCGAGGCAGCGCGCGCGCGCATCGCCAACGTGCTCCACGTCGAGCCTGACGACGTGTTGTTCACGAGTGGCGGAACCGAGTCTGCCAACCTGGCGGTGCGAGGTCTTGGTGACCCGAACCTCCCCGTGTTGCTTGGCGAAGTCGAACATCCCGCCGTGATGGAGCCCGCGCGCGAACGTGGCCTCGTGCTCTGGAAGCTCGGTGCTGGCGGCGAGATCGAAGTCTGCGCGCCATCGCGCGAAGTCGGCCTGCTCTGCCTGGTGCATGCGCAAAGTGAACTCGGCACACTACAGCCTGTTCCTGGTGCTGCGGCGCTAGCCAAGCAGTTGCGAGTACCAATCTTCGTCGACGCCGCGCAGACGTTGGGACGCGTGCCGCTCGACGCAGTGATGCAGACCGCCGACGCGATCTCGCTGTCGCCGCACAAGTGCGGAGGACTGCGCGGTCACGGCGTGTTGATCGTGCGCGACCTCACCTCGCGACTGCGTCCGCTTGCACGCGGTGGTGGACAGGAACACGGCCTTCGTCCTGGCACGCAGAGTCCGGCGTTGGCTGCCGCGAACGCACTCGCAATCGAACAAGCAGCGAACGAAGTCGCGATGCGAGCAGCCAACATGGCAGCTGTTCGCGATGCGTTCGTGCGCGGCGTGCGCGCGAGTCTCGTCGACCACGAAGTCATGACGCCACTCGCGACGAGTCTGCCGAACACGGTGATGCTGCGCTTCCCGCACGTCGATGGCAGAAACCTGCTGCCCGCGCTCGATCTCGCTGGCATCCACGCGTCGCACGGTTCTGCATGCAGCTCCGGGGCACCAACGCCACCGCGCATCCTGCTCGCGATGGGACTCAGTGAGGCGGCGGCACGCACCTGCGTGCGCTTCAGTTTTGGTTGGCGCGATCACGCCGAAAATTTCGAGCTCGTCGGGCGCCGAGTTGGTGACCTTGTTCTCGCTCGACAGAAAAAAATCTGACGCCCTTTCGAGGCGCATCGCGACTACACGCACCAGCCCCAAGTCGTTGAGATTCGTGGAGGAGCGTGCAGAACCTGCGAACGTTGTGTGAACGAACCTGTGCAGTGACTGCGCAAAGTTGCTCGACGTCTCTTGCACAACTCGCCAGGGTCGCTAAGTAAACCACTCGTCAATCGAGGAGCCGCACATCGGATGCCTAGCCGGTGAGCGGCGCAAGTAGTCAGCCTCTCGTTCAGGACTCTCGTCTCGTTCCGAAGACCTAACTCTCTGCCAACGCTTGGGTTGCCTAAACCAAGCCAAGGTATCCTTCCGTCACTCTGCAGGCCCATGCCCTGGGACCCTGCTCAGCAGCGGAGGGTCGCGAAAGTGGTAGCACCGCCACACCGGTGCAACGCAAGCTTCGATCCGGCTAGAGGTCTGTACGCTCCCAACCACCACCCATCCCCACAGACCCCTGTCACCCCACACACCCGACATGGTCGACGCCTACGCCCCTGACCCGAAGCTGCCCGTGGCAGATCGGGACCTGCTGCGATCCCTGCTCCAGCAACTTGGTGCGCGTGTCCGTCGTGAACAGCTCGAAACCTGGTTCCGTTCGCTGGACGTAGTCCGCGCCGATGACCGGGAGATCGAACTCTCCGTCACCAGCCAGTTCGTTCGCGACTGGCTCCAGAAGAACTACCTCGGCATCCTCCAGGAGTCCGTGAGTGCGTTGGGCGACGCCGGCTCGCCTGGGGAATCCCGGCGGCGCGTGCTGCTGAGCCACCGCGAAGAGGATGGCTGGGACAGCCTGCGCTTTCTGGATCCGACGAATCCCCTTGGCAGTCCTACTGGCGAGCCACAGAGTGCTCCCCCAGGCGGCCGACTCGGCGCCAGCTTTGCTGCGGGCCACCCTACTGGCATGTCCACGGGCCTCGACTCGGTGTTGGAACCGATGCGCCGCCAGGTCCCCCAGGCACCCGCTCCTGCGGCTCCCGCGGTGCGTGGTCAGCGGAGTTCGCAGCTCAACCCGAACTACACGTTCGACAAGTTCGTCGTCGGTTCGTGCAACCGCCTGGCCCACGCCTCGGCGCTGGCGATCGGTGAAAACCCAGGTTGTGCCTACAACCCGTTGTTCGTGCACGGCAACGTTGGCCTTGGCAAGTCGCACCTGCTGCAGGCCATCTGCCACACGGTGACCAAGCGCGATCCCAACGCCCGGGTGCTCTACATGAGCTGCGAGGACTTCACGAACTCGTACATCCAGGCGATCCAGAGCCACCAGCTCGATGCATTCCGCGAATTCCACCGGACTGCCGACATGCTGGTCATCGACGACGTCCAGTTCCTTGCCAACAAGGACAAGACGCAGGACGAGTTCTTCCACACGTTCAACGCGCTCTACGACGCTCAAAAGCAGATCGTCCTGTCGTCGGACCGCCCGCCGGTCGAGATCCCGACCATCGAAGAACGGCTGGTTTCGCGCTTCAAGTGGGGGCTCGTTGCCGAAGTCGAGACGCCATGCTTCGACACCCGCGCAGCGATCGTGCGGCGCAAGGCCAAGGGCCGTGGCGTCGACCTGCCTGAAGAAGTGGCGGCGTTCCTTGCCGAACGCGTGACCGCCAACATCCGCGAACTCGAGGGCGCGGTCATCAAGGTCGTCGGTATCGCGGCGATCACCGAACAACCGATCACGTTGGCCCTGGCCGAGAGCTGCATGCGTGGCATGCCAGTTCGCCACAACCAGGTATCGGCTGACGACGTGATGACCCTGATCACGACGGAGTTTGCGATCTCTGCCCGGGAACTCACCGGCAAGGGCCGCACGCAGACCGTGAGCCTGCCGCGCCAGATCGCCATGTATCTGCTGCGCGACCACACCGAGAGTTCGCTCGAGGACGTCGGCCGGATCTTCGGCAACCGCGACCACACCACGGTGCTCTACGCGGTCACCAAGATCCGCGAGCGTGCGCAGAAGGACCGGATGTTCAAGGAACTGCTGGAAGGTCTCAGCAATCGTCTGCTGACCCGCAGCTTCCGCAACTGATCGGCGGTCCGGTTTCGGCTCGATTCCGCGCCCAGCCCCTGCCTGCTCCGGCAATCTTTTGACGCCTGCCCCTCGTCGCCGGTGACCAGTGGCAAATGCTGTGGCGGCCACCGTCGCAAGATCTGTGCACAAGGCTGGAGCAACCTCGGGAAGACCTGCGCAGACCCCTGCAAGGTTCTCGGGCGACTTTGGCCAGTCGAACGCCGGACCCCGCTCCGATGCGAAGATGTCCATTCTTCGCGGGGTCTTCTGACCAGGTTTTCCAGAACGTGAGAATGGGCCTGGAGCCCGGTTTCTACGTCGATCTCCGGGCTTCCAGTGGCTACTCTTTCCACACTCGTGACGGCACGGATGACTGTGAAGAGAGATTGAATTCTCATCTGCACAGCATCTTCGTTGCGCAGGCCTCCAGCGAAGATCCGACCGCGCGTCGTTTGGACTTTCACCGTGCCTGCTACCCGTTCACCCGGCAACCCGCACTTCGAAGCAGCTGCATCCACGATGAAGATCCTCTGTGACAGGACGGTGCTCCAAGAAGCCGTCAACGTGGTTTCGTCGGTGGTCCCGGCCAAGACCACCAAGCCCATCCTGCAGAACATCCTCGTGCAAGCCGACGGGGATGGCATCACGTTGTTCGCCACCGACCTGGAGATGGCCGCCCGCGTTCACCTGGACGCCGTAAAGGTCATCAAGAAGGGCAGTGTGCTGTTGCCGGCCCGGGAGACCTCCGCGCTGCTTCGCGAGCTCAGCGACCCCACGGTGACGCTGGAGAGCACCGACCAGCGCTGTCGTATCGAAAGTGGTGGCGGCTCGTTCGTTCTGCTCGGCGAAGACCCGCAGCAGTTCCCGGAGAGTTCGGAGGCCAAGTCCGGCAAGCACATGGAGATTGCGTGCGGCAACATGCTGCGCATGATCCAGGAGACCGTTTTCGCGGCGGCTCGCGAAGAGACGCGTTACGCGATCAACGGCGTGCTGCTCGATTGCGCTGCGGGTTGCTTGCGTCTGGTGGCAACGGATGGTCGGCGGCTGTCGATCAGCTACGAGAACGTCGACACCAAGACGGAGTTCAAGGTCGTAGCACCGCTGCGAGCGCTCAACACCCTGGCTCGCGCTTTGCCGGAAGGCGGCAAGGAGATGCTCCGCGTCGAGGTCGGCGACAAGCAGATCGTGTTCACGACCGGCAAGATGCAGCTCGTGAGTCAGCTGCTTGAGACCAGGTTCCCCGACTACGAAGGGGTGCTACCGAAGGCGGCGGACACCACGGTCGAACTGCAAAAGGCCGTGCTGGAAAGTGCGCTTCGTCGGGCTGCCATCTTGTCGGCCAGCGAGATGCGCATGGTCCGGTTCGAAGTCGGCGAACAGCAGCTGCGCATGGTGGCCGAGAGTTCGACGCGCGGTCGCGCCGACGTCAGCATCGACGCGGTGGTGAAGGGTTCGGGAGGCAGCATCAACCTGAATCCCGACTACATCCTCGAGGCTCTGCGCGTCTCGCAGCTGGACTCGATCCGGCTCGACATGTCGGACGATTCGATGCCGGCGAAGTTCACGCTCGGCGAGTCGTTCACCTACGTGGTGATGCCCATCAGCGGTACGTGATCCGGCGTGCCTCCCGTGACCGAACCCAAACCTGCTGGGGACTTCCTGCGCGACATCCTGCGGCAAGCAGGACGAAGCAAGGAGCGCAGCGGTTACAACGAAGCCCTCGACCAGATCCTGACCGAACCGCAGCGCCCGCACGTGCAAGTGCTCGGCTGTCGTGCCGGCAAGCTGGTCCTGGAGGTCGATTCCGCTCCATTGTTTGCTGAGCTGTCCGGTTTTCGTCGCGAAGAGATCCGTCTTCGCATCAACCAACTCCTTCCTGAGCAACCCATCGCCCAGTTGACATTCCGACTGGGAGGCACGGGACATGTCTGAACAGAACCCCCCCGAAAAACGCTACGACGCTAGTTCCATCAAGGTCCTCGAAGGCCTCGATGCCGTGCGCACCCGCCCGGCGATGTACATCGGTGACACCGGCATGAAGGGCTTGCACCATCTCGTCTGGGAGGTGGTCGACAACTCCGTGGACGAGGCGCTCGCCGGCAAGGCCAACCGCATCGATGTCCGCGTCCACAAGGACGGCTCGGTCTCGGTCAAGGACAACGGTCGCGGCATCCCCGTCGACATGCACGAGAGCGGCAAGCCCGCGCTCGAGGTGATCCTCACCAAGCTGCACTCCGGCGGCAAGTTCGACAAGGGTAGCTACAAGGTGTCCGGTGGCCTGCACGGCGTCGGCATCAGCTGCGTTTGTGCGTTGGCGGAAGTGCTCGACGTCGAGGTCTACCGCGACGGCAAGATCTATCGTCAGTCCTACGTGCGCGGACAGAAGGCCAGCGAGCTCAAGGTCATCGGGTCGGTCGAAGCGGGCGTGACGGGCTCGATGCTGCGCTTCAAGGCGGATGCGACGATCATGGAGGCTACGGAGTTCTCCTACGACATCCTGCGCAAGCGCCTGCGCGAACTCGCGTACCTGATGGGTGCGGTGCAATTGCACATCACCCTGCACGACGAGCGCACCGACAAGAGCGAAGAGTTCTTGTTCCCGGAGGGACTCGTCGAGTTCGTGAAGGACCTCAACACCGGCAAGACGGCTCTGCACAAGGACGTCATCTACTTCCGTCGTCGCATGCCGACGGAAGAGGATCCCGAGAAGGTCTACGAGGTCGAGATCGCGCTGCAATACAGCGACGCCTACCACGAGAACGTCTACTCGTTCGTCAACAACATCAACACGATCGAGGGTGGCACGCACCTGGTCGGGTTCCGCACGGCGTTGACGCGCTCGCTCAACAACTGGGCGCGTCAGGAGAAGGCGCTGAAGGAGAAGGACCCGGTGCCGACCGGTGAGGACTTCAAGGAAGGTCTCGCCGCGGTCATCTCGGTCAAGGTGCCCGATCCGCAGTTTGAGAGTCAGACCAAGATCAAGCTCGGCAATCGCGAAGCGCAGTCGATTGTCGAGACGGTCGTTGGCGATGGCATCCGCACCTACTTCGAAGAGAACCCGAACACTGCCAAGACGATCTTCGGCAAGGCGCTCGATGCGCTGCGCGCGCGCGAAGCAGCCCGCAAGGCGCGCGACCTCGTGCGCAAGTCCGCGATGGAGAGTGGTGGCCTGCCGGCCAAACTTTCCGACTGCCAGAAGGGGACGCCGCGCGACGAAGCCGAACTGTTCCTCGTCGAAGGTGACTCGGCAGGTGGGACGGCCAAGCAGGGTCGCATGAGCCATCAGGCGATCCTGCCCCTGCGCGGCAAGATCCTCAACGTCGAGAAGGCCGCGGTCGACAGCATCCTCGATCACGAGGAAATCCAGACCATCGTGCGCGCGATCGGCACGGGCTTCGTGACCGAGGAGTTCGAACCAGAGCGCCTGCGCTACGGCAAGATCATCGTGATGACCGACGCAGACGTCGACGGATCGCATATCCGCACGCTGCTGCTCACGCTGTTCTACCGGAAGATGCCGGAGCTCGTGATGCGCGGCCATGTGTATGTGGCGCAACCGCCGCTGTATCGCATCAAGAAGGGCAAGACCGAGCGTTACGCGGTTACCGAGGACGACCGTCTCGACATCATGTCGGAGATGGGACTTGGCGCGGCGACGCTGACGGTCGGCACCGGCAAGAAGTGGAAGGGTCGCGAACTGCGCACGCTGATGGATCTCGTGCACAAGCTGCGCGGGCTCGAAGTGCGCATGCCGGCCGAAGGTGCGGTGCCGTTCTTGAGCTACCTCGCCGCGGCGACGGTGCCTGAGCGAACGTTGCCAACCTACTTCGTGATGGTTGGCGGCAAGGGCAAGTTCGTCGACACCGAAGCGCAGATGAGCGCCGAACTCGAGCAGATGAAGCTGCAGAAGGGCCGCGAACTCGTCGTCTACGAAGGCCCGGATTCGCCGTGTCGCCGTGACAAGGCCGATGTCGAGGTCTATGCGCTGCACCTCGCAGGGGAAGTGCAGCCACTGCTGCAGCAGATCGATGCCACCGGCGTGCCGGTCGGCTGGACACAGCCGAGCGAAGGGGCTTCGCAGGGATGGGGTATCCACGCCAACGATCAGGACGAAGGCCAGACCGCCGGCAGCCTGTTCGAAGCCGTGGAAGCGATCCAGAAGACCTGCGAGAAGGACCTCGATATCCAGCGCTACAAGGGCCTGGGTGAGATGAACCCGTCGCAGTTGTTCGAATCGACGATGGATCCGGCGCGGCGCATGCTGCGTCGCGTGACCGTCAACGACCTCGTCGAGGCCGATCGCATCTTCACGGTGCTGATGGGGCCAGAGGTCGAACCGCGCCGTGCGTTCATCGAATTGCACGCGCTCGAAGCGACCAATATCGACATCTAGGCCGGCTCCGCTGACGGACCAGGGGTCGGTTCGGCTACTGGTGGCCCACGCCCGGGTCGCCGGTGCCTTCGTGGCGGTGGTGACCCCGGCCGCCCGGCACCGGTACTCCGGTCCCCTGAACCTGAACCAGGACGAGCGATGCATCGTGTCCGCTATCTCATCGGTTCGCTGACGCTGCTGGCCGCGGTTCTCGGCGCGATCTGGGTCGTGCGGCTGCTGCGCAATCTCGACGATCGCCCGGGTCTGCCGCTGCAGATCGAGTTTCGCGATGCGCGTGGTCTGCGGGCCGGTGCCGATGTGAGGTATCGCGGGGTTTCGGTCGGCACCGTGCGATCGGTGACCATCGCCGGCGATGGCGGCAAGTCGGTTGCAAACGTGCTGCTCGACGCTCCGGGGGCGGCACAGGCTTGCCTGAACAGTTCGTTCTGGATCGTGACGCCGCGCTTTGGTGGGCTCTCGTCCGGAGCCACCGGCCTCGACACACTCGTGCGCGACGCCTACATCGCGTTCCAGACGCCGCTCGAACACGGCTCGCCGTTGACGAGTGGCAGTCTGCTCACGGGTCGCGAGAAGCCGCCGGCGCAGATCGAACCTGACGCGCTCGAAGAGGTCGAACACGGCGATCTGCTGATGACCCTGATGGTGCCCGAGAACCACGGTCTGCGAGCAGGTTCGCCGGTGATCTTCCGCGGCACCCAGACTGGCGATGTGCGCAGCGTCGAACTCGCCAAGGAAGGCACCCATGTCGAGGTGCAGTTGCGCATCGCGCGGCGGTTCCGCCAGACGGTGACCGACAAGTGCGCGTTCTGGGTGGCTCGGCCGGCGTTGTCGGGGGCACTGTTCAGCGGCTTCACGGTCACGGACATGAATGCGCTGTTGTCGCCCTACGTGGCCTACTACGGCGAGCCCGGCAAAGGTGTGATGGTCCAGGACGGCCATCGGGCCGCCGCCGAAGCCAATCGGCCCACCATCGAGGTCTCGGCGGTGCCGGCGGAGGCACTTCGTCGCGCGGCGGCGAAGAACGCGGCGCCTGGCAATGATGTCGTGCTGGTCAGGATCGTCTACGCAGCGGTCGAGAAGGACTCGTTCAGCGCGGATGATCCGGTGCATCACGAAGGCACGGGCATCCTGTTCCAGGATCGCGCCGGCCGCATGGTCGTGGCAACGGCCCGCAGCGCTGTCGATGGCTCCTATACCGAGACGGACCTGTTTGGCACGCGGCCCGACATTGCCGAGGAGCAGGTCAAGGTGATGCTGCCCGACGGCATGGTGCTGCGAGCGGCGCGCGTATGGGTCGATCCCAACGGCGCAGACCTTGCGACGCTGATTCTTGATGAAGTGCCACCGGACTTGCGGGGCACGCCGACGGCGCGGATGCAGTTTGGCGGAGTTGGTGAGGCGAGTGCGCCGACCACGTTGGGTCGCGCGGGGGCCGATGGTGCGCCGATGCCACCGGTCGAACTCGATGGCAAGGAGTCCGTGAGCCTGGCGGAGAGTCTCGGTGCGGCCGTGATGCGCGGCGAGAAGGTGGTCGGAATCTATGGCCGGGCGGTCGCGACCGGCGATGTGCCGGTCGTGGTCTCGATCGACTTGCTGCCCCAAGACCTTCGCCCGCAGTGACCGCCATGCAACCAGCGCTGGAGTTTCGCAACTTCGGCCTCGCTCATCCGAGGCCGGAAGGCGCCGACGTGTTGTTTGCGGGGGCGACGTTCTCGCTGAAGGAACACGGCTTCTACCTGTTTGTCGGCACGAGCGGTGGTGGCAAGTCTTCGCTGTTGCGCCTGCTCGCGGGGCTCGTCGAGCCGCGTGAACCAGAGCCCGTGCTCTCGGGCGATCTGCTGGCGTGGGGAGAATCGTTGTGCGGCGAGCACCCGGCGTCGTTGCGAGGTCGCACGGCGGCGATCCTGCAGGACGAAGGTCTGCTCGACGAATTGAGTCCACGGGAGAACGTCGAGCTGGCATTGCGCACCGCGGGGAGGTCGCCGTTGTTGGCCGCGGGTCTGCTCGCGCAGGCTGGCATCGAGCATCCTCCCGAACGTGTCTCGCAGTTGTCGGGAGGCATGCGCAAACGAGTGGCGGTGGCGCGCGTGTTGGCGGCCGAACCGAGGTTGCTGTTGTGCGATGAACCGACGGCGGGTCTCGATGCCTCGGCGGCCCGCCAGATCGCCGAGTTGTTGCGCATGGCGCACGATGCCTCGGCGGGTCGCTGCACGATCGTGATCACGCACGATGTGGCGGCCTTCGATGGCCTCACGGATGGTGTGCTGGTGCTCGATCGACCGGCGCGGCAACTGCGCCTCGAAGGGCCCGACAGCCGCTTTGTCGCCGCGGCGCCGGCGGTGTTGCCTGTCGCTGGCGAAGGGGAACTTGCCGTCCTGCACGGTTTCCGTCGTTGGCTGCTGCAGCTTGCGGCGATCAGTGAAACGGTGCTCGAATCGCTGCGCCGTTTGCCGCCCGTGGAGCTGGGGCTCGTGCTGCGTACGACGGTGCGGTTTGCGGTCGTGTCGGCGCCGTTTGTGGCATTGTGCGGCGGCGTGATCGGCGGCCTCGCAACGTTCTTCGCGCTGCGCAACAACCCGATCCAAGGTAGTTTCGAATCGGCGTTGCTGACCGGAACCGGCAAGGTCGCGGTCGCGGTGCTGATTCCGTTGTTGAGCGGGTTCTTCTTCACAGCGCGCATCGTGGCCGGTGCTACGGCACGACTCGGCACGATGAAGCGAACCAACCAGATCGCGGCCCTGCAGATGCTTGGTATCCGGCCGGCGGATTATCTGCTGACGCCGCTGGTCTGGGGCATGACCTTGGCGATGCCCGTGGTGGCTCTGGCTGGCACCATGGCTGCGGCCGGAGCCTCGTGGTTGGCGGCTAGCACAGTGTCGGGATTCTCGACGGTCGGGTGGGCATCGTCCTTTTTCTCCGCGGTGCGGGCCAGTGACGTGCTGGTCGTGCTCGGCAAGTCGATGTTGTCCGGCTATCTCGTGGCTCTTGTCTGCTACCACCTTGGCACCGGTCCAAAACGCTCGGGCGGCGACGTCGGCGAAGCGACGAATTCGGCCATTGTTCTCGGAATGGGCGTGGTTTTGCTCGTCCACGCGATCCTCACGTTCTGGTGTTACACCTGAAATCGCGCTGGCATGGTGGCCATCGAGACCTCAAGCCGGGGTCATGGGATGGCCGATGAGCCAACCGTGAAAGGCATCGAGAAGATCACATCGGTACGGCTTGCCGAGATACTCACCGAACGAGCGGTGGTGTCGTCAGAAGTGATCACCGATGCGCTCTACGCGCAGGACAAGCACGGAGATCCGTTCGCACAGGTGCTGATCGCGGGCGGGCACATCACGGAATGGGACCTCGCGAAGCTCGTCACCGAGAACTTCAACCTGCCGTTCTTGATGGCCAGCAGCTATCAGATCAGCGAGGCGGCGAAGACGCGGTTTCCCAAGGAAGTGCTGTTTCAATACATGATCGTGCCGCTCGACGTCTTCGACGATGTCGTGTGCGTGTCGATGCCGGTCATGTTGAGTTTCGACGAGATCACGAAGATCCAGAAGGAACACAACTGCGAGTTGTTTCCTTATGTCGGTCTCGTGACCGAGAACAAGAAGGTGCTCACGGAGCTCTTCAAGGACTACCCGCAGTGGGTGGAAGAGGACCGCAAGCGGCGCGAGGATGCGGCCGCCAAGCGCTCCCAGACGCCAAACAAGGCCGGCGATTGGATGAGCATCTTCGACGCCGGCGATCAGGCAACCAAGGACACGGGGCGCAAGAAGCCGACCTCGAATCCACCGCCGCCGCCGGATCCGAAGGCGAAAAAGTAGGCCTGACTGGCGAAGCTCAGCGTGGTTGGATCGTAAACCCTACGCCGGCGGTCCACTGCAGGCGCTGGAGTTCCTTGCCACTCGCGTCGCGAACGACGCCTTGGTCGAACAGGGCGTCCCCATTGGTGTCCATCCAAATGGTCGTAGTGCCATCCTGCAGGCGCTCTTCGACGCGTTCGTAGAGACCGTCGTTGTCGTCATCATGGGACGTGCTCACCGTCCCCTTGCCAAACACCGAGATGCGCTCGTAGGAACCGTTCTTGTCGAGGTCTTCGAGTTCGCGCAGGAGCTCACCATCACTCCGGCGGAACTCGCGCATGCCGTTCGTCGTCGGCTCATACCGGAATCGCGGGTCCAACGTGCTCGCCTCGACGTCGATTCTCGTGATCCAAAAGCCGAGCAGGACCACGGAAGTGCACGTCGTGATTGCGAGTGGCCACCGCGAAGGTGCTGATTTGGGCAAGCGTGGCACGATCGCCTCGGGGTTCTCAGCGGCGAGAGCCTGGTTCTCCAGTTCGCCCTCTTCGACCTGAACGCTCGCGAGGACTTCCTTGGCGCGGTCCAGGGATTGGGTTGGCACCATCACGCGTGTGCCGTTCAGGTTCAGTAGGCGACGGCTCACCGCCACCTCATCTGCAAGCGAATCCCCTTCGATGGTGGCGGGAATGCCATCCGCCTGCAGCAGGGCGACGAGAATCTTGGCCTGCTCCGGGGTGGTCGCGATGCGAACGACGCTGGCGATGGGTTGGGTCATGCGGGAGGCTCGGGCGAACGTGGAACTGCTGCAGGCGGCGGCGGAGTGGTCGAAGGGGTCGCCGGCTCCGGCGGCACCGGCGAGGACAAAGCCTCGTTGGTGAGGTCGCGCAGCACGCGGTTGGGATCGACGCCGGCACGCGGCACTTCGGCGACGCGCTTCAGCTCCTGCGCGGTGTTCTGCAGCGTCTTCTTCATGTCGCGCAGATCGCCTTCGCGGTCGAGCTGATCTTTGAAGTCCTGGAAGCCGCGTCGGAACTGGGCGGCGACTTTGCCCATCGCCCGCCCGGCTTCGGGCAGGTTCCTGCCGTAGAGCAGTAGCCCGAGGATCACCAGGATGACCATCTCCGGGAAGCCAAGCGAAGGAAGGAAGGCAATCACGGGCGACAGCTTACGAGATCGGGCCGCCTGGCGCAGAGAGAGTTGCAGAGACTCCTGCTCGCCTTGCCAAGGTGGGCTACCGGCGGCCACAGGAGCACTGGACTGGCCGGGGTCCGCGCCATACCTTCTTTGCCCCCCATGAGTGACAAGCCCATCTTCGCTGTCGAACGGCTCACCAAGAGCTACCAAGGCAAGAAGCCGGTCCTGAAAGACATCAGCCTCGTCTTCCTGGACGGTGCCAAGATCGGCGTCATCGGCCAGAACGGTGCCGGCAAGTCGACCTTGCTGCGCATCATGGCCGGCGTCGACAAGGAATATGACGGTGTCGCTCGGCTCGCCGATGGCAAGACCGTCGGTTACGTGCCGCAAGAGCCGAAGTTGCTCGAGGACCTGACCGTGCGCGGCAACGTGGAGCAAGCGGTGGCGCCGATCCGCATGCTGCTGCGCCAACATGAAGAGCTCAGCATCAAGCTCGGTGAAGACCTGTCGCCGAAGGACATGGACAAGGTCATGGCGGATCTCGAGCGTTTGCAGCACGAGATCGAAGCCAAGGATGCGTGGGAGATCGATCGGCACGTCGAGACGGCGATGACCAAGCTGCACTTGCCGCCGGGCGAGAAGATGGTCAACGCCTGCTCCGGTGGGGAACGTCGTCGTGTTGCCTTGTGCCGCACACTGCTCGAACATCCGGACCTGCTGCTGCTCGACGAGCCCACCAACCACCTCGACGTCGATACCGTGCGTTGGCTCGAGGAGACGCTGCATGAATACAAGGGTTGCGTCGTGGTCATCACCCACGATCGCTTCTTCCTCGACAACGTCGTCGGGTGGATGCTCGAGGTCTACCACGGCAAGACGATCCCGTACGAGGGCAACTACTCGGAGTACCTGATCCAGCGCAGCAAACGCATGCAGCTGCAGGAAGTGCAGGAGCAGCGGCGTTCGAAGTTCCTCGATCGTGAGCTCGAGTGGATTCGCATGAATCCGAAAGCGCGCACGACCAAGAACAAGGCGCGCCTCAAGAACTACGACAAGATGCTCGAGACCGAGGTCGAAGAGACGGATTCGACCGTGGAGTTGCACATTCCGGCCGGCAAGCGCCTTGGCGACACCGTGATCCGCTTCGAGAAGGTGAACTTCGCCTACGACAAGGAACACAACGTCGTCGAGAACCTGTCGTTCGAGATGCAGCCCGGCGACATCCTCGGCATCGTCGGTCCGAACGGCACCGGCAAGACCACGTGCCTGAAGCTCATCACGGGCCGTTTGAAGCCCGATAGCGGCCGCGTCGTCGTCGGCCAGACGGTGGACCTGTGTCACGTGGACCAGGAGCGCGAATCGCTCGATCCTGCGAAGACGGTGTGGCAGGAGATCTCCGAAGGCCAGGACCTGATCAAGCTCGGCAAGTTTGAGGTGAACAGCCGCAGCTACGTCGCGAAGTTCAACTTCACGGGCCCCGACCAGCAGCAGCTCGTTGGTTCGCTGTCAGGCGGTCAACGCAATCGTGTGCAGCTCGCCAAGATGTTGCGCCGCGGTGGCAACGTGATCCTGCTCGACGAGCCGACCAACGACCTCGACCTCGACACGTTGCGCGTGCTCGAAGAAGCGATCCAGGAATTCCCTGGTTCGATGGTGGTCGTCTCCCACGATCGTTACTTCCTCGATCGTATCTGCACGAAGATCATCGATCTTGGCAACTACGAGCCGGGCAAGTACCTCGACAGCTTGTAGTTCGACAGGAGCTGTCGATCAGTGACGCTTGAGGCCGGCGGCAAGGCCGACAACGGCGAGCCCGGCTGCGGGCAGACTGCCCGTCATGAAGGTCTGGAAGTTGCCCCACTCCGCTTCGACGTTGACGCAGAAGCGGTTCCAGACGGCATCGATCGCGTTCCAATCGACAACGACGAGCCCGTAGTAGGACAGCACAACGGTCATCGCGAGCCAGAAGCCGAACGCGATCGAGACGACGCGCATGGCCGCGCGCACGAAGCTGCCGAGGCAGAAGCCGGCGATGAAGCTGAAGCCGAGGCGGAAGACGCCCTTGGCTGCAGGTTCGGCGGTGGCGACCGCGGTCCCTGCGCCCTGCCCGGTCTTCTGCCCGTCAGGCACCAGGCTGGCCTGCAGTCCGCTCGCACCGGATGGGCTGCCCGTGGCCGTCGTTACCGCGGCCGGGGCCTCTGGGCCGACGAGGCTCATCACGGCGCCGGTGACGAGTGCGGCGCTCGCCGCGACCAGGGCAATCTTCTTCCAGCGGGGCATCTCCCGCAGCCAGGAACCGAAGCTGCGTTCGGCGGGGCTTACGGGCTTCTCGGTCGTGGTTTCCATCGCGAGATCCTTTTACCCGCTTCTGGTTCGACTGCGACGCCGCTTTTCCCTTGAGCGGTGGAGGGTAACCCGCTTTCCTCCTCCGCCCTCAACCTCAATCTGGAGAACGATGCGACTTCTACACACAGCTGCGATCCTCGCGGCCCTCACGACTGGAGTGCTCGCTCAGGACCGAATCACCCTCGCCAACGGTGACGTCCTGACCGGCTCGATCAAGACCATGGCGGATGGCAAGGTCACCATCAACTCGCCGGTCCTCGGCGATGTCACGGTGCCGATGGCCAGCATCACCGACATGGTGACTCAGGCCCAGGTCGAACTGCAGACCGTCAACGGTGAGACGTTCAAGCGTCGCATCGCTGGCATCGAAAGCGGTCGTCTGCGCCTCGATGGCGATGTGCCGGCCCTGGCAATCGACAACCTCGGCAAGATCAATCCGCCGCCGCCAGAGGTTCCGCACTGGACCGGCACGATGCAGGTCGGCGGTAGCTGGACCGACGGTAACACGAAGCGTCGCGCGGTCGGCGCGTCCGTCGACGCGAGTCGGCGTACCGAGGTCGATCGCATCAGCTTCGATGCCTCGTGGGACTTTAGCGAGGACAAGAACCTCGACGCCAACTCGGCGACGTTTGGTGAATGGAAGCTGAACCAGCGCCGTGTTGGCGGTGGTCTCAAGTACGACTACTTCATGAGCAAGCGTTGGTACTTGCTCGGCACCGGTCGTGTGCTCGGCGACACGCTGGCGGACATCAACCTCCGCTTCACGGGCGGTGTCGGTGTCGGTTACACGGTGATCGACAACGACACGACGACGCTGTCGACCGAAGTTGGTCTTTCGTACTTTGACGAAAACTACCGTTCGAACACGCCGTCGCAGAACTACCTCGCCGCGCGCGTTGCGTACAAGCTGACGCACGCCATCAGCGACAAGACGAAGCTCGCGCATGGTGTCGAAGCGTTCCCGTCGCTGGAGACGGCAGACGACGTCTACCTGCAGATGAAGACGGAAGTCGTGACCAGCCTCGCTGGCAACATGATCGCCTCGTTGGGCTGGGTCATGGACTACGACAACACGCCGGCGCCGGGTCGCGATCGCGCGGACCATCGCGTGCTGCTTTCGATCGGTTGGAGCTTCTGACCGACGCTGGCCCGGCTGGCCGCAAGCCGGGGCTCGCTGGCTGCGCGCTGGGATCCCTCGCCAGATCTCAGTAGCGCGCCGCGAGGCCGGTGTCGTGCAGTTCGGAGCCGCCAAACCGATCTTGTCGGCGGCGCGACATGCCGCCGATACGCGGTTCGAAGTCGAGGCGGAACGACGTCTCCTCGGTAAACGGGTTGTAGCCGATGTTCAGTGCGATCGACCAGTCGTGGTCGGTGCGACGCAGGCCAAACCCGTAGGTGCGGAACTCATCGAGTTCGAGGTCGTAGAGGCTGCGCGCGTAAGCGCCCCAGCGGCCAAACAGCTGGGTTCCGGCCGAGACGCCGATCGCTCCCTCCGTCTCACTATCGGTGCGGTAGTCGGCGCCCCAGGTGATGCCGGCGATCGGGCCAAAACGCACTTCGGTGTCGAGCGTGCGCAGGCCGGTCTTCCAGTCGTGGTCGCCGTAGAGTGCAAACGAGAAGTTGTCGAGCGGCAGCCAGTTGGCCCGCGGGCGCACGATCACGTCGTAGTAGAGCAGGCCGAGTTCTTCGCCCTGGTTGTCGCGTCCGGCGTTGGGCCAAAGGTCCTGCGCGAGATCGACGACGAGGAAATCGCGCGGTTGTGGGGTGCCGTCCACGGGCTCCATGCGCTCGAGCAGGTTGCGCACTTCGAGGCGGATCAGGTTCTGCTCGGTGAGCGCGTCGGTGGCATCAAACTGATGGAATTCGCTCGGTGAGTCGTCCACCCGGAAGCGATTCGCAAAGGTGACCTTGGGCGCGATCACGTGCCGCAGCCCCTGTTCGCCTTCGTCGTCGGTCCAGTGCCAGGAACGTTGCAGTCGCGTGCCGACCTGAAACCCCGCTTCCCAGGCGAGGCGACCATCACTGTTGCCGTCGATGGTGCGGTCGTACCAGGTTCCACCCACCGCCACGTAGGGCCGGAAGTTCAGTTCGCCGAGGTGGAACGGCGCCGAGATCTCGATGCGCTGGTCGGCGCGCAGGGTGCGATCGCCAATCGGCGCGATGGCGAGCGGGTCATACTTGCTGCGGCGTTCGCCTACTTCGGTCGCAGTGTCGAGCATCACGGGGGTTTCCCACGGTGTCTCGGCGATCGGCTGCGCGACCCAGTTCCAGGTCGCTACGGGTTGTTCTTCGATGAAACGATCCGCCAGGGCGCGATTGTCGCGATAGCTGAAGTCGTCGAGGTTGTGCCGCGTGCCAACGGTGAAGAGGTGGTTGCCGACTCCGTGATGCAGGTAGACACTCGTTTCGGGCAACTCTTCCCCGCGGTAGTCGCCGCTGAAGAACTCAGGCAGCACCGCCGGGTCGGTCGCTGCGAACGCCGAGACATCGAGATGCGTGTCCGCGCCGAATCGCACCCGATTGCGCGTGCGGAACATGCCGCGCCCATTGTTGTCGATGAGCGAACCATCGAGATTGCGAAGGACCTCGCGGATGTTGCGGCCGGAGTCATCGAGGCCATAGACCTCGGTGCGACCTTCGTAGAGACCCTCGACGCGATACTCGAGGGCCGCGGAGACGGGTTCGCCGCGCTCCTGGATCCAGCCCAGGCCCAGTTCCCAATCGCCGCGGAACTCGCTGGCTGGGCGCCCGGTGATCGCCTCGTGCATGGCGCCGCCGGTGCCGTTCCACGTGGTGCCGAGCAGGACTTCGGCATTGAAACCTTCGGTCGACGAATAGCCGCCGCGAACGCTGCGGATCGGGAACTCACTCTGGCTGGCCGTGAAGAAGTGCGCGTCGGGCAGCGGCACGATGTTGGTGCCGCCGATCTGCAGCGTCTGGCCGCGCGAGATCACTTCGAACTCGCCGGGTCGTTCGAGGATCTCCACTTCGCCGCTCGCGAGCGCAAGGTGCGGTTCGCCGGCCGTGCAGGTCGTGATCGTGACCTCGCGACCCGTCCAGCGACCACCACTCTTCACGAGCTGTGGCCCGCGCACGACCAGTGTGCTGCTGGCCGCGTCCGTGCCGGTTTGGTAGCGGATCTCGGCATTCTCGATGACGATGCGATCGTCGATTGGGCTGATCCAGAGGCGATCGCAACGGATCACCTCGACGCCATCGCGCACGACGGTGATGCCGCCTTCGAAGTAGATGTAGCGAACGAGGTCGAGCGCACGATCGGCAGTGCCATCGTCGGGCGCCGTAGCATCCTGGCCAACGGCTCGCAGGGTGCGCTCGAGCCGGGTCCGCAGTTCTTCCGGCGAAAGGCGTCGGCGCGGCGCTGGCAGGCCGATGCCGCGCCGGGGCAGGCCGCTGTTGGACGGCGCTGCAAACATCGCGCGCACGGCCTCGAGATCGAGCAGCAGCAACGCGTTGTTGCCGCGGATCTCCAGCTGCATGGCCGGAATCGCGAAGCGGAAGCCACCAAACAGGCGTTCTTCGCGGTAGTCGCCGGTATCGATGTCGTTGAGGCCTTGCGCTTCGACGCGATAGCGCATCGGCGAGGGTTCGCTGGTTTGCGCGGTGAGGAAGGCGCTGGCGGCGACCGCAACGGCGATGCCGTGAAGGATCCTGCGAGCACGCATCAGCGCTTGTCTCCGGCGGCCGTGGCTTCGCGGTCGAACATGAGCCGATACGCGTAGTCGATGGTCATGGTGTCGTAGTTCACATCGAGCCGTTCGGCCACGACGCGACGGCCGTCGGCGAAGTTGAGGCGGGCACCGTTCGGGTCTCGCGCGAGCAGCTGATGGTGCCCTTCGCGAAGGTCCACCTCGACGCTGCTGCTCACCGCCGTGAGGTCGCGCCACGCCATGGTCACGTCCTGCCCCAGGATCTTCACCACTTCGCCCTTCGCCTTGCGATTCAGGCGCAGCTGGTTGGCTTCGATGTGGATGCCGTTGGGGTCGATCGAATCTTCAGGCGTCACACCGTTGGCGACCACGGGGCCGAGGAAGACCACGGCTTCGGGCAGCACTTCGATGTCGCCGCGGCAGGTGGCCTGCACATGAGCGAGTGCATTGCTCGAGCCGGGTTCGTGCAGGACGACGGTTGGCAGCAGGAAGATCGAATGGCCGGGGAACGCGCGCAGCGCCTGCAGCCGCACGTCCGTATCGCGGAAGACCCGAATGCGCGCACCCGTGGCGGTGATGGAACGGCCCTCGTTGCTGCGGGTGACGAACGCCGGCGTCATCGCGTCCGGGTCACCAACGAACAGCGCGGCATCTGCACCGCGCGAGAGCAGCAAGGTGCGGCCGCGGCCTTCCACGTGGCCATGTTCGGCATCGTCGATGGTCAGTTGCGCGACCTGATCCGCGAGGACCCACGCCTGGCCCAAGGCAAAGGCCGGCAGCTGTGCGAGCAGGCCCGTGGTGCCGCTCTGGTGTGCGCTCAGCACCTGTGGCGGCAGCGCGTATGGGAGCAGGCGAAGGCGCTGCGCGTCGAGCGCGAGCGTCGTCGGTTTGGGCTGGTCGAGGCGCTGGAGGGTGCCGTTCGCGCGAGCGGGCGTCGTGCCATCAGCCAACGCATCGACGAGCACATTCTGGCCGCCGAGGTAGTGCACATCGATCCGCGGCGCGCTGGTGGCAACGTCCTCGGCGCCGCGCGTGGTGGTGGCCGGTGAGGTGCGCCGCAGTTTGGGCAGGGCATCTTCGCTGGAGAGTCCGTGCCACAGCGTGAGGTCGCCATCGGTGGCCGGCGGCAGCAAACTGAGGCTTGCGGGGCCGTTCTGCTCGAGGCGCGGGGCGGTGGCGATGAGGTGGTCCTGCTCGTGCACAAACGTCGCCAGCGCCGGAATACCGGTGAGAGCGAAGCTCTTGACTTCCTCGCCATCGAGCTCGGCGCGCAAGCTGCGCACCTGGGATAGCTCGCCCGCCAGTTCTCCCAGTTGGCCGCGGATCTCGCTGCCCGGGGCGCGCAACAGCAGTTCGGTGATCGTGCCGCGGCGTTCGACATGGCACGCGCCTGTGCCGTCGATCTTCGCGGTGCCGTAGCGGATGTCGTAGCGGTGGTTGTGCCAGGCGCCATTGGCGGCGGTCGCGGCGTCGCGAATCGGCCCGAGATCGAGCGTCTCATGGTCGGGCAGCAGTCGCATCACAAAACCATCACTGCCGTTGGCGATGAGGTCCTTCTTGAGCTCCTTGCCCGCGCGCTGCTCGATGTGGACGTCGCCAAACCCCTGCACGACGGCGCTGCTGCCCGAAGAACCTGGCCGGAAGATCTGCAGCCCGCGACTGGCCTGCAGCGAACGATCGCCACCGTGGACGTTGGCGCGGCCTTCGAAGGCGACGGCCTGTTGCGTCTCGAGCTGTTGCAGCGTCCACTGCGGGAAGCCGTAGGCGCCGAGCAGCGCGCTGGCCTGGCTGCCCGGACGCAGCAGGTGAATGCGCCGCGGTGACTCGCCGACGAAGGCCACTTCGCCCTTGTCGATCTGTTCGGGGCTCAAGACCTGTTCGAGGCGCGATTGGCCACCCGAGGCCGTGACCACGAACGGCTCGCCGGACATGCCGGGCTGCAGCGTGAGATCGGGCGTCGTGAGGTGCAGGCCCGGAGCATCGATGACGGCGGGGGCGCCGCGCAGTTGCACGAAATGCCAGCCGAGCTCTTCGCGAGTGCCGCCGTCGTCCTTGCGGACCTTGTGGCGTTGCAGCCAACCGGTGAACTGATCGCCGCGCACCGTCGCTTTGCCATCGTTGGGCGAAGTGGCGCCTTTGCCGTCAAAACCGCGCAGGCGCAGGCCACCGGCCTGCGTGAAATCGGCGACCACATCGTCGTCGACGGTGATCTGTGCGGCGCCCGAGGTCATGTCCTCGGCGTAGTGCATGCGACCGCGAGCGCGAACGGCAAGGCCGTTGGCGATGAGTTCGGGGTCGTGCAGGATATCGATATCCGCGCGCTGCATTGCACTGCGCCGATCGCGTGGAAAACGCGATTGCAGGCCTTTGCCGCGCAGCGAACCGGTGGACCTGCCATCGAGCACCAGCAGCACCGGGTCGGTTTCGTTCGGGGTGCGCAGCTGGATGTAGTCTTCGCGCACGAGCACGAGGGCGCGTTCGAGTTCGAGGCGAAGTCCTGCGGCGCGCGAATTGGGCAAGGTCTCGAAGATGGCCTCGCGCAGGTCGATTTCCTTGTCTTCGCGCAGACTCGGCTTGCCACTGAGATCCTTCCCAAGCTCGACGAAAGCCTGCTTGCTGGTCAATGTCGCGGCTTCTACCCCACGGTCGTAGAAGACGACGGTGACCTGATCGAGTCGCTGGAGACCTTCGCGCACGGGCGCACTGTCGTTTGCGTCCAGGTCAAACACCGGCTCGAAACGTTCGCTGCCGTCGGGCTGGGGGATCGTCTTGACCTTGCGGAAATGGAAGCGACCGTGCGTCTGCCAGGTGGCGCCGATCTGGCCTTGCTGGATGGGGACCCCGGCGCCATGGGTGCCGGGCTCGTCCGGCTCTTGCGTGTCGGTCGCCACCGGCCCACTCGCGGTGACGATCTCGTCGTCGCCGATCGCCAGACGCAGTGCCACGAAGCCGAGCGCCAGCAGCACGAAGAACAGCAGGGCCCGCTTCACGGGAGCCCCGCTTTGCGCACAACTTCATCCCAGGCGCCGCGCGCCCGCAGCAGTTTGTCGATGACACAGCGCGCGGCACCAAAACCGGCCGCCCGCTGCGTCACGAAGTGCACCGCAGCGGCGA
>JADZDL010000135.1 GCA_020851075.1 Planctomycetota bacterium
AGAGTGGTGCAGATCACCCCGAGCACACTCGCCGCAGCAAGCGGTCGCCCAAGGTGCTCCGTCGGCGCCTTGGGCCCACGGCATTGCGTCCAATAGGCAAGGCCCGCGAACGGAGTGGCAACCATCAACGAGTGGACAATCCACTCTTCCGCCACCTGCGCGATGATGTGCGAGCGTTCGGTGAGGATCATGAAGAGGCTTCCTGCGCCCCACACGCAAACGAGCGGCATGAGGAGGCATAACACCCACAGCCAGCGGACGACTCTCTCAGGGCTGCAGCGGCGAGCGCGCATGGGTTCCTTGGCGCATCACTGCGCGCGGGTGGTTCGGCCTAGTATCGGCTGGCCCGTTCTCGGCGCGCAAGCGCTTCGATGTGGCCTGCGACCGTTGCGCTGGCGAGGCCCGTGGGCACGGCAACGATGCAGTTGGGCCACTCACTCGGCGGTTGATCGTCCACGAGCACATGCGGCTTGGGCAGGAACCCAGCGAACAGCGACTCGATGCCCAGCTCGCGCGCCGTCGACCGCGCGTAATCACCACCACCAGCGCTCCAGCAGTACAGGGTCGCGCCATTCTGGTGAAGCTGCCGCACGTGTTCGATGACCGCAACCATGGGGATGCGCTTCTGGCCAGTCTGGCGCACCAGGGTGTCATCGACGTCGACGTAGACCACAAGGTCGGAGGGCTTCATTCTGGGTTCGAGTCGGGTTCTGCGGATCTGCCGCGCTGGGCCCGGCAGGCTACGCGTCGAGGTTGTTGCCGCATGCATCAGAAGTTCATGCATACCCACCAAAGGAGGCCTACGGCCCCAGCGAGCCCGCCGAAGACCAGGAAGCAGTATCCGAGCAGGATCCAGGTCTCCGTGCGCCCGACTCGAGTTTGTTCGGCCTCGTCTCTTGTCGTCATGGCCAAGTCCGTGAGCGTGGGGTGGTTCGTTGGTGGGGGCAAGGGCCCTCGGTCGATTGTTCACCTGCTGGCCGCTTCAGGCTCGTCTGCTGCGACGGCAGTTGTTGATACCTTCAACCTCTGGAGGTCTCGGCCGCCAATGCGCCACCATGCATAGGTGCATATTGCGATCCAGATGGCCGGGCCGATGGTTGCCCCCCAGTCGACCGTGGAAGACGCCGATGTTACCAGGCTCAGGTCGGGTTGCTGCCAGATCCAAGCACGCGGGTGCATCATCTGTCCGCCGACCAGTCGAACTTCCCACGCCGGGTAAAGGGTCAGCAGCAAGATTGCGACCACTCCCGTGGTCGTGAACAGGTAGCGCAGGGTCACGACGATTCGGAGTGTGTTCATGGTCTGGGCTGAAGTTTGCTTGTGGAGTTGAGTGGCTCCTCAAGAGCACTGTACGCCCTTTCGCTTTAGAAGGACGAGCGTTGCATCGGACCACACCGGCCCAAGTGCGCCGAGTGCCGCGCCTGCCAGCGACAGCAGCGGACGCTTCCATTTTGCGGGGGCGGATCGTACCCGGTCCGCCAACTCCGCACCCACTTCGGGGATCGACCCGAAGCGCACCACGTCATACCCAGCCTCAAGCGCCATGGCGCGAATGCCCTTGCGGGTTGCAAGCCAATGATGCGGAAAATTCTCTCCAACCAGGAACAGCTGCTCGATCAGTGATGGGCGCCCTCGCCGGGCCGCGAAACGAGCAGCGCGTGCCGCCGGACCCGTGCAATTCGGGACCTTGAGCAATACGTGGGTGGCAGGCGCCGTTTTGAGGAAGTTCCACGGCTCCGGGTGGTGCTCCAGAACGTCGAGGAGAACCAGGCAATCCCAGTGGCCCTCGGGCATGGCCCAAGGTGTTGGTACAGCGGTCAGGCGTTCGCGAGGTGCAACTGCGAGAGGTGCATTCAAGTCGAGATCACATCCGAATGCGTCAAAACCCCTGGCGAGGGCACACATGAGAAATACACCTTGGCCGCATCCATAGTCGAGTATTCTCCTCCCAGCTCCCAGCTCCCAGCTCCCAGCTCCCAGCTCCCAGCTCCCGCGAGAGCATGTCGCAGACTCTGCCAGCTTGCTTCTCTCGCCGGTAACGAAGCGCGCGGGCAAAACTCTCTGGGACATAGGACTCATCCCAGGCGCGGCCATCCCCCTGTCTGGTGTGTTTGCCCCACATCGTGCCACACCCAGGGCATTGGGTAATATTGATGGAAGGCGTGTTGAGGAAGGGCAAGCCAGGAGATGTGCAGCAATCCATGGGCTATGGCGCAAAAGAGAAGATGGCACCGGAAGTGTTGCGTCCGATGAGATCGCATCGCCCATCGCCGTGGATGTCGCCGAGCACGATGGACGACGAGTAGCTCGTGTTGCCCCATCCCAAAGCGTCAGTGAAATCGTAGGTCATCCAGTTGGTGCGCTGCTTCCGCCAAACGCCTCAGAAGTCGGAAACGGAGCATACGATTCCTGTCGCGCAGCGAGCAAGGAGGTCGTCTCGCTTATCTCCGACACTGAAGTAGGGCTGCCGCCGGAGATGCAGGAACCCGCGGCGCCTCAGTGGTGGCAGTGGCGGTGCAGCCACGCCGTGATCCACCAGCCGATGCCGCCGGGACCGGGGTTCTGCACGCGCGCAATCCAGCCGCGGTCTTCGCCTTCAAACTTGCCGAGACCGACCAGGGTGCGACCGTCGGCGGAGATGCCGGTCGTGATCGACAGTTCCCAGCCGGTGAGATCGACGCCGAGTTCGGGCAGGAACTCATTGAGGTCGACCATGCCGAGGGCTGGGGCCCACACCATGGCGAGCGCGTTGAAGTTGGCGTCTTCGCTGAAGCCGCCGACGATGTGGCCGTTGCCTGACATCGCATAGGCCGTTGAGAACTCGCCGCCGGTCAGCGTGCCGAGGTCCTGCACCTGGCCGTTCGCGTTCCAGCGAGTTGCCGTGGTGCCGCTGTAGCCGGCGACCCAGGTGCCCGTCGAGCTGACGGCGTAGGCGCCCGAACCAAACGATGGATCGATGGATTGCAGTGCGCGCATGCCACCGTTGGGCGTCCAGCGGAAGGCCTGTTCGCCGTTGGACGAGCTGCTGGAGCCGACCACTGCGGTGCCCGACGCGCTCACTGCGTTGCCGAACGAATAGCTGCCGCCGGGCAGGACGCCGAGATCGACCATGCCCGTCGGTTGGGTCCAGCGGAAGGCGCGGAACTGGTCGCCGGGGCTGCTGCTGGTGCCGACGACGACCGACCCGTCCTGGTTGGTGCCATAAGCTTCGGCGCCGTACGGGGCGCCCGGCAAGACACCGAGATCGTCGAAGACCCCGTTGCGGAGGCGGAAGGCGCGCAGTCCGGTGGGGGTGAACGCGAGGCCGACCGTGGTCGCACCGTTGCCGGAGACTGAGGTGGCCCACATGTCGGTGGCGCCGGGGAAGACGCCGATGTCGTGAGCAAGGCCGTTGCCGACGATGCGGAAGCTGCGGTCGGGAGTCTGGCCCCACTCTCCAAAGCTGATGCCGACGACGACGTGGCCGTTGGCGCTCGTGGCCGAGCACTGCGAGAAGGTGCCGCCGGGCAGCACGCCGACGCTCGTGATGTTCTGGGCGTGGAGGGAGGTGGCGACGAGCGCGAGCGTGAAGAGGGTGCGAGAGAAAGAGGTGGGGACCATGTGTGGAACCTCGGGAGTTGCGGATGCGGGAGGGGAAGTGCGGGCCGCAGCGGGTGGGTTGCGCGATTGCAGGAGTGGCACCCGTTGCGGCTCGACCAGTCCTTCCGGCGGTGGCGCGGGTTCCTCGCGACTTTCCGGGAAATCGCGCCAATGACCCCGCTTGCGCCATTCGGGCGATTGCGCATGATCCGCGCATGAACGCTGGTGGCGGCGATGAGACGTGCTGGAGCCTGATTGGTCGCGCGGCGACTGGCGATGGGAACGCACGTTCGATGTTTGGTCGCAGTTACCTGCCGATGGTGCGCGCGTTTCTGGGCGCCCGGTGGCGCGGTACGGCGTTGGCCGGGGAAGTCGAAGATGCCGTGCAGGACGTGTTTCTCGAGTGTTTCCGGCCGAGTGGGCCACTCAGTCGGGCCGATGCGAGCACTGGCGATTTCCGTGGTTTCCTGTACGGCGTCGTGCGCAACGTTGCGCTGCGGGTCGAGGGCCGGGCGCGCCCGCGGGCTTTGGGTGGGGACGATGCGCCGCTCGAAGAACTCGCCGACCCGGCGGCGGGCGTGTCCAAGTTGTTTGATCGTGAATGGGCGATGACCCTGATGCGAGAAGCGGGGGAACTCATGCAGCAGCGCGCCACCGACGATGCGGCGCGGCTGCGCGTCGAGCTGCTGCGCTTGCGGTTTGGCGCCGATCTGCCGATCCGCGATATCGCGGTGCGGTGGCAGCTCGAGCCCGATGCCGTGCATCGTGCGTATGCGCGGGCGCGCGAGGAGTTCCGGCTGTGCCTGCGACAGGTGGTGGCGTTCCACCTCGTGCGTACGGAGGCCGAACTCGATGACGAGTGCAAACGCCTGTTGGCGATGCTCGGCTGAAGAGGGACGAGGTGGGCGTTCGGACCTGGGAGGCGGATTCTCGGGAATTGCGCGAGTAGAATCGGACTTCGCGGGAAGAAGGAATACCGAGGACCTCCCGTGCACCCGACTACCCAGCCCCCCGATGATATGGATGCCGGCCTGCGCGCGGCCTTTGGCGATGAAGCCTCGCCGTCGACGCCGAGCGTGCTGCGGTTGTTGCAGAAGCGCACCGGCTCGCGGCTCGACCTGCACCTCGACGCCAACGACGAGAGTGGCCTGCCCGTGCGCATCGACGAGGAGACGAAGGCGCTGCGCGATCCGGCGGGCCGTTACCAGGTGCTCGGGGAGATTGGTCGCGGCGGCGTTGGCATCGTCTACAAGGGCCGCGATCAGGACCTCGGCCGCGACGTTGCGATGAAGGTGCTGCGCGCCGAGTACGCGAGTCGCCCCGAGATCCTCGAACGTTTCGTCGAAGAAGCGCAGATCGGTGGCCAGCTGCAGCATCCGGGCATCGTGCCGGTCTACGAGCTCGGCCTGCAGCAGGGGGAGCGTCCGTACTTCGCGATGAAGCTCGTGAAGGGCGATACCCTGGCGACGCTGCTCAGCAAACGCAGCAGCCCCGTGGAGGACCGCCATCGGTTTCTCGCGATCTTCGCGCAGATCTGCCAGACGCTCGCCTACGCGCATGCGCGCCGCGTCGTGCACCGCGATCTGAAGCCTGCCAACGTGATGCTCGGTTCGTTTGGCGAAGTGCAGGTCGTTGACTGGGGTTTTGCGAAGGTGCTGCAGCGCGGTGAAGTCAAGCGCGCCGATGCGACGCAGAAGCCGGCGACCCTGAGCGTGATCTCGACCTTGCGGTCCGACCCGCAGCGGGGTTCGCAATCCATCGTCGGCTCGACGATGGGCACGCCGGCCTACATGCCGCCCGAACAAGCGATGGGCGACGTCGAGAACATGGACGAACGCAGCGATGTGTTCGGCCTCGGCGGCATCCTCTGCGAGATCCTGACCGGCGAACCGCCGTACCTCGAGCGCGACGGCGATCTGCTCACGCAGGCTGCGCGTTGCAACCTGCAGGGCGTGCAGCAGCGGCTGCTGCGCTGTGGTGCGGACGAAGCGCTCGTGGAGCTCTGCAGGCAGTGCCTCGCGCCGTCCCGGCTAGCGCGCCCAGCTTCGGGCAAGGAGGTCGCCGATGCCACTGCCGCGTATCTGGCGAGTGTCGAGCAGCGTGCCCACGACGCGGAGATTCGCGCCGTAGAAGCGAAGATGCGCGCGCGTTCGACGGCGCTGCTGGCGATGGGGGCTGTTCTGGTGCTGGCGCTCGGTGGCGCGGGGTATTGGTTGTACGCCGCCGAAGCCGCAGGACGCCGGGAACGCGCCGAGCAGCGCGTTGTCGCCACCCTTCGCGAAGCCAGTGAACGCCTCGGCGCCGCGCGCGCGGCGGCCGTGACGGAGCTTGCGGTGTGGACGCGCGCGGTGGATGCCGCCCAGCAGGCCGAGAGCCTGGCCCACGATGCCGATGTCTCCAGCGAGCAACGAGCCGAGGCTGCTGGGTTGCTCACCATCGTGCAGAGTGAACAGAAGGTGGCGGCGGCCCAGGCGACGCGCCTGGCCAAAGACGCAGTCATGCGCCAGCGGTTGGTTGATGCGCGCATGGCGCTGCAGGAGTTCGCGATGCGTGCGAGCGAGTCGGCGGACGCGGCGGGCGCGCGTGCGGCGGTGACGCGGCGTTACGACGAAGTCTATGGCCGCGCGTTCGCCGAGTACCTCGATGGGCGCGATCCTGGCGTCATGCCGCGCGAAGAAGCCATCGCGGCGTTGCAGGGCCCGCTGGCCGTCGAGCTGGCGACGGCGCTCGACAATTGGGCGATCCGGCCCACGCACTATCTGGCCAGCCAGCCGCAATCGATGCCGGAACGCGGTCGCCATCTGCAGGCGATTGCGATGGCCTTGGATCCCGACCCGTGGCGCAACCGACTGCGCGCACTGTTGACGAGCACGCAGTTGCAGCCCGAAGCGGTGCGTTCGCTTTGCGCGGACACGGACCTTGGCGCGTTGCCGGTCGTGAACGTGCAGTTGTTGGCGCTCGCCCTCTACGGGATCGGGGAGCGCAATCGTGTGCGACAGATCATGGAGGAGGCCTGCGACCGCAATCCAACCGACTTCGGCATCGCCTTCGATCTCGGCACGCTCTACCTCATGGCGGAGCGGCCCGATCGCGCCGAAGCACACCTGCGCACGGCTCGCGCGCTGTTGCCGACCTCGGCGCTCACGCACCACAACCTCTCCGTGGCTCAACTGGGCATGGGGCAGCTCAGTGCGTCGTTGGGGAATGCGAAGCAGGCCGTTGCGCTCGAACCCGATAACCCGCAGGTGCTGAACCACCTTGGCAACGTGCTCGTGCAGGTGGGCAAGGTGGACGAGGGCATCGTGCGCCTGCGGCGCGCGGTGGTCGTCGACCCGAAGTACCCGCTGAGCTGGAACAGCCTTGGGGTGGCCTTGTTGGCCAAGAACGAGGCCGACGAAGCCGCGGCGTGTTTTCGCACCACGATCGAGCTCGCGCCGAAGTTTGCCGAGGCGCACCACAATCTCGGTGACGCGCTGATCGAACAGAATCGCACTGAGGAGGCGATCGTGTGTTATCGCGAGGCCTTGGCGTTGGCGCCGCGCGATGTGCTCACCATGAACAATCTGGCGCTCTCCCTCGAGCGATTGGGGCAGATGGAGGACGCCATGGCCATGCTGCGTCGACTGCTCGAAGTCGATCCGCGGAACGGCCCCGCCAACCTGAATCTGGGTCGGCGACTCGAAGCGACCGGCAACCTCGCGGAGGCGTTGGTGTACTGGCGCCGCGCCGAGGCGACGTGGCGCGCGGCGACGGACCCGTTTGGCCGCGA
This sequence comes from Planctomycetota bacterium, assembly GCA_020851075.1. GTDB lineage: Bacteria > Planctomycetota > UBA1135 > UBA1135 > UBA2386 > JADZDL01. Next base: position 7,349 of record JADZDL010000135.1, read on the forward strand.
GTGGCACGGCAAGGTCCTGGCGACCATCGCGAAGGCGGAGTCCGAACTCGGCATGCAGGACGAACTGCTGGCGCTTGCGCGCGGTGGGGCGACTAATGACCCGCAGAAGCTCGTCGCTAGCGCCAACCTGGTCTATCGCCGCGGTGAGCATGGTCTGGCCACAGCCACCTACGAACGCGCGTTCGCGGCGTTCCCTGCGCTGCTGGAGACCGTTCCGCATCGTTACAACGCTGCGTGCGTGGCAGTGCTGGCGGGCTGCGGCAAGGGCGCGGGCACTGCCGAGCTCACCGCCGCCGAGCGGGCCCGCTGGCGCGAACTCGCGCGTCGTTGGCTAGCCGACGAACTGCGCGCCTGGCGCCGCGACTTTGGCCGGGAACCGGCGGTCGCGGCGGCGGCGCGGCGGGCGGCCGGCCACGCCGAGCGCGATCCAGAACTCGCGGGCGTTCGCGAGGCGGAAGCACTGTCCGCATTGCCCGCCGTCGAAGCCGATGCCTGGCGCGCATTTTGGCAGGAGCTCGCGGCGCTGCTCGCGACGCGTTGAAGCTGCGCCCCTGCGTTCGCCGTCACGACCGCCTGCGGTCTTCCGAGTGTCAGGCAAACGCAGCCAACGCTGGCGGTTGCCAACGGTGTCTGGCATCGTGCCGGCATGCCTTGGTTTCGTTGGCTTTGGCTTCTGCACCGCTGGATTGGCGTCACCGCGGGGCTCGTCCTGCTGCTGACGGCTGCGACGGGCTTCCTACTGCTCGTGAAGAAGGACTATGCCTGGCTGCAACCTCCAACCGTGGCCGGAGTGCCAGGGCCCGCAGCCGCATTGCGGCCGCTGTCCGAAGTCTACGCGGCGGTCTTCGCGCTCGGCTTGCCCGAGTTCCGCAGCGAGGAGGACATCGCGCGCATCGACTTCCGTCCGGCCAAACGCGTGCACAAGGTGATCAGCGTGCACGGCCACACCGAGGTGCAGGTCTGTGCTACGACCCTGCGCACCAGTGGCCCCAATCCGCGGCGCAGTGACTGGCTCGAGCAGGTTCACGACGGGTCGTTCTTTGGCGAGGTCGTGCACGTGTGGCTGATGCCGGCGATTGCCCTTTCGCTGCTGTATCTGGGGGTCTCGGGCTATGTGATGTGGTTGTGGCCGAAGGTTCTTCGCCGCCGCAAACGGTCCCTCGCCTTGACTGCTGGCAGGATCTGAGTCCGGCAGCCCCTGGAAGGCCTTGCGGCACCTCCGGCAGCGGAAGCGCGGCACCGGCTCGCGACGGCACTTGACCGAATGCGAACCCTGCGGAACTTCGCCCGGTGCATCTTCGCACCAGGGCGAGCGCCCTGTGCTTCGGGCCTCCTCGGCGGCCACAGGCAATCGCGAGAAAGGCACATTCTTGCCAGCACTGCCAGCATCGGGGGGGGGCAGCACTTTTTTGGGCGGAGGGGTAGAATCGCGCCTTCGGTTCGTACCGACTCGTTACCGCACCAGCCCTGCCGACGTCTCGTCGGCGCGGCAGACTGGTTGGTTCTTGCTCCCTCGTTGTTCCATCATGCAAAAGCTCACTCTCCTCGCGAGTCTCGTCCTGGCCTCCGCGGCCACGGCGCAGATCGCCCTGCCCAACTACGGCAGCACCTTCACCTCGACTGCCGGTTCGCGCGGCTTCTGGTTCACCTGCCCCGTTCCTTGCATCGTGCAGGGCATTGCTGGGCCGAATGAACAGAACCAGCCGTTCCAGACCATCGAGTTCATCGACCTCGGCACGACGCCTCCGCCCGTGTATTCGGCGACGGTGGTCGGCACGCAGATGTTCTATGACAACACCTCGGCTGGTGGCAGCATCGTGCCGACCAACATCGTGTTGCAGGCCGGCAATGTGTATGGCGTCATGGCGCCGTGCAACAACATCCAGGGCGGCGGCTCGGCCTACAGCTCCTACGGCACTCCCGCGGGTCCGTTCGTGAGTGACATCCTGGGCAACCCGGTCACGCTGACGCGCTTTGGCACGCAGTCGAACATCGCCACGAATGGTGGCAACCAGCCGGTTTGGCAAGAGCCTGCGGGCGCGATTGGTCGCGTTGAGCTCTACATCGTTCCGGCTAGCGGTCTCTACTCCAACTTCACGGCGAACGTGACCGCGGGCCCGATTGGCACCACCGTCAACTTCACCGACACGTCGTTCACGAGTGACCCCAATGGTGTTCTAGCTTGGGCGTGGGACTTTGATGGCGACTCCATCATCGACAGCAACGTCCAGAACCCGTCGTTCACCTACACGGCCTGCGGCGCCTACAACGTGTCGCTGACCGTGACCGACGCGTCGCACCCGGCACACACGACCACGAAGACGGGCTACATCCAGATCGGCATCACGCCGATCACGCCGTCGTTCACCTACGCGTCGATCGCGCCCGGCGTGTTCCAATTCACGGACACCTCGTCGCCGGTGCCGTCCTCGTGGGCCTGGGACCTCGATGGGGACAACCTCGTCGACAGCACCG
>JADZDL010000136.1 GCA_020851075.1 Planctomycetota bacterium
ACTCCATCTGCCGCAGCGTCTGCGTCAGCATCTTCTGGCTGATACCAACGACGAGCCGGCCAAGCTCCTTGAAGCGCACGGTGCCGTGTTCTTCGAGCGCCTCGAGAATCAGCATCGTCCACCGGTCGGCCACGCGGGCGATGATCTGCTGCACCAACGCCCCGATCTTGGGGTCGAGCTCCGCCTGCGAAGGCGACTTCGGGCGCGGCATCCTGGCTGGTTTGGTCTTGCGTTTGGCGGCCACCTGACACTCTCCGCTAGGTAAGTATGAATCTTTCGGGTGCCTACTTTCTCTGAGAGTGCGCACGTTCCATCCTGTCGCCCTGGAGAACAACATGAAAACCACTGGCAATACGATCGTGATCACAGGCGGCGGTTCTGGCATCGGCCGCGGGCTCGCCGAAGCGCTGCACAAGAAGGGCAACACCGTCATCATCGCCGGGCGCCGCCAGAAGGCACTCGATGCGGTGACCGCCGCCAATCCGGGCATGAAGTCGCTGGTGCTCGATGTGGCCGATCCCGCGTCGATCGCCGCGTTCGCCGCCAAGGTGGCAAAGGACTACCCGAAGACCAACGTGCTGTTGAACAACTCCGGCATCATGCAGCCCGAGGACCTGACCGCGCCGCAGTTCGACCTCGCCACGGCGGAAGCGACCGTCGCGACCAACCTGCTGGGCCCCATCCGCCTCACCGCGGCACTGCTACCGGTGCTGCGCGCGCAGGCGCATTCGACGGTGATCATGGTCACCTCGGGCCTCGCCTTCATCCCGCTGGCGTTTGCGCCGACCTACTGCGCGACCAAGGCGGCCATCCATTCTTACGCCGAGTCGATGCGCCACCAGTTCCGCAATTCCAACCTCGAAGTGCTCGAACTGGCGCCGCCGTATGTGGCGACCGAACTCATGGGCGAAGGGCAGGCCAACGATCCGCGCGCGATGCCCTTGGGCGAGTTCCTGCGCGAGGTGATGCAGATTCTCGAGGCCGTGCCGGCGTCCGGGGAGATCCTCGTCGAGCGCGTGAAGCCACTGCGCAATGCGGCGGCGAATGGCACGTACGCGGCGACGTTTGAGGGGTTGAACCAGATGCTGCCGCACTGAGGTCCGCGCTGGTCAGTGCCAGCCCTCTGGTAGCACCCCACGAAACTCGGCGTGGTCCCCTGTCGCGGGAACCTCGAACGGACCGAGCACTGCGTCGCCACTGCTCGTCGTGCGCCGCCCCGGCTTCACCCCTCCGTTCGGGTTCTTCACGATCAGGTGGAATGGCGCGGGCGAGTCCAGACGGAACGTGACCCAGCCGTCGCCGTCCGTCACCGCCGAGACCGGCTGTTGGTCCGGGACCGCCCGGTCGGTAGTGACCTCCAGACCCGTCGCCGGCGCACCCGTCGCGTCGACGATGCGTGCGCGGGCCGTGACGCTGCACGCCGTCATCACCACGGAGATGGTGCTGCCAAGCGTCACGTGGACGGTCTCCGCGCAGGACGACACGATCTGACCAGCCGACGTACACAGGCCTTTCAGGTAATAGCCGTCGCGGAAAGCCGGCGCCTCGACGTCGAAGCGGCCGTTCGCGTCCGTAACCACGGGCACAATAATCCGGTGCGCAGGCCAGTCCATCGACCAGAGGCTTCCGGCAGCGTGTGCACAAGGCTGCCCATTCAGCAACACCTGGCCTTGCACGTGCCCGAGAGCGAAGTTCGCAACGTCCAGTTCCAGCTCGTTGGTTGCACCATCGTGCAACACGACGGCGGGGAACATCCGCAGGGTACCGATGCCATCGAATACCCCGGATTCGATGCTGCCTGCCAGTCCGAGGTCGTACTTGCCTGGCGGCAGCCCTCGATACTCGCAAACGCCATCAGCCGTCAGAGGTACGACGACCGTCTCCATCACTAACGGTGGATCGGCATCCGCGGCAGGCAAGATGTTCAGGTAGACGCCGCCAAAGACGACGTCGCTACTGCCGGCCTCGCGCAGGCGCTGCTGGGCCACCGACGAAACGAGGCGAGCCACCACGTCCTTGGGCTTCAGCACGAACCGCACCGTCGTGCCGCGTTCGACTCGCAATTCGATCTCACCAGTCTTCGCGCGCCCGACGATCGCCTTCGGAACATGGCCAGGGCCAAACGCCGCCAGGACGACGTCGGTGTCCACAGGCACGCGGAGCTGCGCCCGACCGTCGGCGCCGGTGCTCGCCGTGCCGAGCGGTGCGTCGTCGATGCCTTGCCGCACCCACCGCGTCGACGGAGTGAGTTCCGCATCCGGTCTCCCAGGCACCGGTACCTCTCGCCACCCTGCTGCCGCTGGCGCCCCAGCCACGGCTTCGATCGGTTGCAGCGACCACAACTCAGCACCCACGACCGGTTCGCCGTCGGCGGTGACGACACGAACGGTCGCGCTCTGGGTGCGCGCCACCGGCACCACGAGTTCTCCGCCGCTTCGAGCATCCCAGGTCAACATGGCGCTCGGCGCGTAACCCGGATCGCGCGGGAATACCTGCACGTCGTAGAGACACGGCGCCGCGCGAAGCCTCACGGAACCATCGGGCAGACTCTCCACGGGGCTCGTTGGTTCATACACGACGACAGGAGGTCCTTCGTCACAATGCGCAGCGCACGCCAGTTGTACGTCGCTCACGACGGCCCCGCTGATCGCGTCAACCGCGCGCACGACGAGCATCGCCGTCGGTCGCAACACGACAACGACTTCGTGATCGCCCCAGTTGCACGCCGGTTGACCGACGAACTCGAGTCCGCACACCGGATTGGACAACCCGAAGGCGACTGGCCCGAGCGCGTTCGCGTCGTACGGCCCGATCCTTGGTATGTGAAATGATCCGTCGGCGCGCGTCTTGGCGTTGCCTCGGGTTCCACCACCCTCGGCGCCGAGATCGACGTCGGCAACCGGCTTGCCATCGACATCGACAACTCGACCGCGAATCGCATGGCGCTCGTCCTCCACCGGCCAGACGAGCACCGCGGCGAATCGATCGCGGTTTGCTGGCACCTCCAAGTCCCCCGAGCTGCGGTCCCCGGGCAACCCTACGGACCGCCAAACGATGCCATAGTGACCCGGCCGCATCGCGTATGGCAATTTGATCGCGCCGTGTGGGTCACTGCGCCACGGAAACCCCGTGTCGACCATCAGCATGTCATGGCGACCCTCGGGATGTAGTTCGCTGGCGCCTACGCGAATGCCGCCCACCGGCTCGCCGCGGCGATCGACAACCGACAGCGTTACCTGCACACCGCGCTGAAGCACGACGTCACCGAGGTCGATCTCGCCAGCCTCTTTGTACGGACCAAACGACCGTGTTCGGTGCACGTGCTCGCGGTTGCCAACGCGTACGGCGTACTCAGCGCCGGCGGTGCGTTCAAACACGAGCCGGAAGATGCCGTCGTCGCCTGACACGGTTTGCGCGACAGGAGGGTCGTCGACGAGTTCGTTGTCGCACACGTCCCGCTGTGGCACATCGCGATGAACAACCGCTCTCACTCCGGCGATCGGCGCACGAGTATCGCCGTCGACGCAACGGCCGAAGAACACGACTTCGTCGGGTGCTGAGGCGGTTCCAGTGTTTGCGGCATCGAGTCTGCGGGGCGTTCCGCTGCCGCACGCATCCGCCGATCCGCGGGCCGAACTTGCAGCCACGCATCCCCAGCACCCGAGCAACACGAACGAAACGGCGAACGTGGTCCGAAGGAGAATCTGCTTCATCCGAGTTGGTCCAAGAGTGGCGCTGTTGAGTCCACGGCGTTCTTGCCGGGGTGGCTTTGCAGGCGGTGTTGTTCCGAAACCCCGCACGCCCGAGCAATCCCAGCCCGCCACGGGAGAATCTCCCGCCCCAACATGCTGGTCAACATCCCTACCCGAATGCAACTACCGGCTCGCCGTCGACCGCACCCCCTTTGGACCAGTTGCCGCGATTGCAGAAAGTAACGTTTTCCGTTACTTTTTGCGATTGCCAAAATCCATCGGCCAGATTTCTCCGATGGACCGCCAATTGTCACCCTCTCGACCCCACTGCATTGACCTCGGGCCGCCCATTCCTGGATGACCTCGTCAGCAAAGGTCGCCATCACTTCACGACAGCGGAAGCGGTGGCGGCGTTGGGTAGCTCCCTGGTCGCGACTCGAGCGGTGCTGCGTCGGCTGAAGGCACGTGGCGAGCTCGCGTCCCCATTGCGCAGCTTCCACGTCATCCTGCCACCGGAGTACCGGCGGCTCGGATGCCTTCCCCCTGACCAATTCGTTCACCAAGTCATGCACTACCTCGATCTCACCTACTACGTGGCACTGCTGTCAGCTGCCGAACTGCACGGCGCCGCACATCAGCGGCCTCAGGCATTTCAGGTGATGGTGGAGTCGCCCCTGCGCGCGATCGAGTGTGGCTCAGTTCGCATGCAGTTCTTCGTCCGGCAAGATCTTCGCCGAACGCCAACGCTCGAGAAGAACACCCCGCGAGGTCCCATTCGCGTGGCAACGGCCGAAGCGACCGCCCTCGAACTCGTTGGATATGCGGGACAATGCGGCGGGCTGGATCACGTTGCCTCCGTACTCGCAGAGCTGGCGCCGGCGATCGATCCAACGAAACTGGTCGAAACCAGCGCCGTATGCCCAACGGTCTGGGTGCAACGCCTCGGCTACCTGCTCGATCAGATAGAACATCCCCAGTTGGCAGATGCGCTAGTCCCTTCGGTTGCAGAACGCTCGCGACAGGCGGTGCCACTCCAGCCCTCGGCTTCGTCCACCGGCGCACCGCGATCGGCGCGTTGGAACCTTGTCGTAAACGCCGAAGTCACGCGTGAACCATGATCCCGCGCGACTTCGTCACCGAGTGGCGAAGCAACGCACCGTGGGTTGCGGACCATCAGGTGGAGCAGGATCTCGTCATTTCCCGAGCACTGGTTGAACTCTTCTCACGGCAACCAATCGCCGAAGGATTGGCCTTTCGCGGCGGCACGGCCCTCTACAAGCTGCATCTGCGAACCCCGGCGCGGTATTCGGAAGACATCGATCTCGTCCAGACAAACCAGGGGCCCGCTGGACCTCTGCTCGACGAAATCCATGACGCGCTCGATCCTTGGCTGGGGCGCCCCGCCTGGAAGCAGACGGATGGCGGCATCACGCTGAACTATCGCTTCCTCTCCGAGGGCCTGCCTGCGATTCCCCTTCGTCTCAAGATCGAGATCAACACGCGCGAACACATCTCGATGTTTGGACCGCAACCTCGCCACTTCGAAGTTTCCTCGCGGTGGTTCACGGGCAGTTGTTCCATCACCACGTTTGCCCTGGATGAGCTGATTGGAACGAAGCTGCGAGCTCTCTTCCAACGCAAGAAGGGACGAGACCTGTTCGATCTTGGTCTGGTACTCGCCCAGCACCACGTCGACCCTCCACGCGTTGTCGAGTGCTTTCAGCGCTATGTCCGTGCCAACGGACAACGCGTCACGCGCGCCATGTTCGAACAGAACCTCGCCGCGAAACGCGCCGATCCTACGTTTGCCGCAGACATGACGCCGCTACTGGCCAACGGATCCCACTGGAACTTCGACCACTACATCTCCTTGGTATGGAACGAACTGCTATCCAAACTGCCCGGCGCACCCTGGCAAGGCAGCCCATCCACCGGACCCGGTGCCCCCTGAGGCAAATGCGACCCCTGGGCCCAATCGCACCCTTCCCCCGCCCCCCGCTCCTCGGTACCCTCTCCGCCCCCGATTCGAGGAACCCATGAGCTTCACGCACGCAGGTCGCAACCTTACGAAAGTCGCTGTCATTGGTTCGGGCCAGATTGGCCCGGACATCGCCCTCTATTTCGCCAAGGTGCTGAGCCCGTTCGGCGTGAAGACCGTCGTTGTCGACGTCAGCGAGGACGCGCTCGCGAAGGGCAAAGCGAAGCTCGAGACGAAGATCGCCAAGGGTGTCGAGAGCGGCGCGTTCACGGCCGAGCAGCAGACGCAGATGGTCGCGTCGGTCACGTTCACGAGTGACTATGCAGAGGTCGGCGGCGCCGAACTGGTCGTCGAAGCGGCGACCGAAAACAAGGAACTCAAGGGCAAGATCTTCGGCCAGGCCGAAGGGCTCGTCGGGCCCGACGCGATCCTCGTCAGCAACAGCTCGCACCTCGAGCCCGAGGTGATCTTTGCCAATGCGAAGAAGAAGGACCGCACCGGCGTGGTGCACTACTTCTTCCCGGCCGAACGCAACCTGATGGTCGAAGTCGTGCCGGGCGCGGAGACGTCGGCGGCGACGAAGGCGTGGCTGCTGTCGTTCT
>JADZDL010000137.1 GCA_020851075.1 Planctomycetota bacterium
ACTTGTGCATGGTGGAGTTCTCGGCGGGTTCTTCGCCGCGGTCAAGGGGGCGATGCGGAGTCAGCGGTTGCGGCGGAAGGCGATGCGGTGGTGGCTGTAGTCGGTGATCATCACGAAGGGGTTCAGCAAGGCGGCGCCGATGGCCCCATCGCGCGCCGACGCGCTGCGCGACCCCTTGGCCTCGAGCAGGAACAGTGCTTCGACCCGTTCCTGGCGCACTCCGCCAAACTCAAGCCAGTCGAGCGTGCCTGCCTTCGCCGTGATGTCGCCGCCGACGCCGCGCACCTTGGCATCGCGCAAGCCGGGCCGCTGTTCGAGTTGCCAGCGCTGCACCGCCGCGTGCTGGCAGACGACCGCCGTGTTCTGGCCGGTATCGATCTGGAAAAGGCCTTCGTGGCCTTCGAAGCGGGCACGGACGGCTGGGGTTCGCCCGTCGAGGTTGAGTTCGGCCCAGTTGGCGCCCGTGAGTTCGTAGTGGGCGGGATCGTGCAACTGGAGTCGAGGCAGAACGAAGTCGAACTCGACCACGCATTGCGACAGCACGCCGTAGCCGATGATGCCATGGATCTTCCTGCCGAGAGGTTTCTCGAGGAACGCGAGGTCGGTGGCCATCAGTGGGTGGTTGCGCAGGCGCAGCGGGCCGAGTTCGAGCTGGTCCGCGAGGTAGGTCTGCTGCGTGCTCGCGCCACCGATGCCCACGGCCTCGATGCTGCCCGTGGCGCGGAGTCCCAGGGGCTGCATGGCGGTTGGGTCGATGCAGCAGATGCCAGCGCCGGTGTCGAAGATCCAGTAGCCAGCGTCGGTACCGTGGATCTTGGGCTGCACGAGCAGGTGTCCGGTGGGGGCGCGCGTGACTTCGATCGTGGGGGAGTGGCCTGGAACGAACTCGATGCTGCTGCTGGGCGGAGGTTCGGCGCGGGCGTCGGCTGCAACTTTCGTCGGTGCCGCCGAGGCTGAGGAGCGGGCTGCCGGCGAACTGCAGCTGACGAAGGTCGCCACGATCGTGGAGATGGCGAGCAGGGTGATGCTGGTCGGTGACATCGTTGTTGTGGTTGGTTGGTGTGGGCTGTGGTTGTGGTCAGGGCTGCTTCTGCTGCGGGGCGCGGCGGCGCGGTGGCGTGCTCGCCAGCACCCACGACAATGCGATCGGTTTGCGGCCGGGGCCCGGGCGACCGCTGCGCAGCAGCGCCACGAGGCGTTCGAGAAGGTCGTTTGCTGTCGCGAGTTGCCCGGCGTCGAGCCAACCGCGGGCGCGACCACCCCAGTGGTTGCGGGCCTTGCCGGTGGTGATGGTGGCCGGATCGGTGAGGCCGCGTCGATGGTCGCGCATGGCGAGCCGCAGGATGCCGGCGACGACGGCTTGCAGATCGGTCGGCCGGGCCTTCGCGCGGTCGATGCGCAGTGGTCGGCCGGGCACGTCGTAGATGGTGATGGTGTGCCTGCCGACCCTGCGTTGTTCGACTTCGACCACGAGCCCCACCTTCTGCAGCAGGCGTATGTGGAAGTAGAGCGCGTCGGCGGCGCGGCCCAGTGGGGTCGCGAGTTCGGCAATGCCACACGGGCCGATCGACTCGAGCACGTCGAGCAGTTCCTGGCGCAATGGAGAGGCCAAGGCGCGGAGCTGCGCGGGGCGGTCGATCGGCGTGTAGGCGATGCGTTGCTTGCGAACCTGCTTCAGCTTCATGAGTGAATTATGATCTAAATATTCAATGGTGCAAGGTGGACGGCGGCCGCCGAAATCCGTCACCGGGTCGTTGGCCAGCGCCGCGCCTTGCCGCGGCTAGCTCAGTTGCCTTGGACCGTGCCGGTGTCGAGCAGGGTCTGCAGCAGATCGCGCAGGTTGGTTGGGGTAGCGAGCACGTGTGCCGCTTCCGGCGAAGGCCCGCCGACGTTCGTCACGAAGGCACCTTCGGGCATTCGGCGATACATGTCGACGTCGGTGCGATCGTCACCGGCGCAGAACACGAAGTCGTCGGACCCGATCTGCGGCAGGATCCCAGCCACGTAACTGCCCTTGTCGAAGCCCTTCGCGCGCACTTCGAGCACCGCGTGGCCCGAGAGGGTTGCGGCGGGTCGATCCATGAGCAGTTGGTCGAGGTGCTGGCGCAGTTCCTGGGCACGCCATGGGCCATACCCAGCGTCCGCGAGTCGGTAGTGCCACGCCAACCCGCAGCGTTTGCGTTCGAGGAACGCGCCGGGCACTTCGTCGACGGCGCGCTGCAGGATCGCGTCGACCTCGGGCACCCAGGAGAGGTCGACTTCGACGGGTTGCACCCATTGGCCACCGGGGGCCCGATGGACAAAACCATGCTCGGCGCACAGGTGGATCGGCAGGTGGCCAAACCAGACTCCGAGCACGCCGCGTGGTCGGCCGCTGACGAGATGAACCTGTGTATTAGCCTGTTGGCTCAACGCGCGCAGCAGCGTGATCAGGGCGGCAGTGGGCGCGGCGTTTTCGGGGCGCTGCGTGATCTCGCGCAGCGTGCCGTCATAGTCGAGGAACAACCAGCGTCGCCTGGCACTTCGCCAACGTTCGCCGAGTTCGCGGCGCTGGGCGCGATTCAAGGGCGCCACCTGGTTTTGCAGGTTGTGCTCGGCGGCCCGGTCGAGGCGGCGCAGGAAGCGCGTGGTCCAACCTGCGCTGTCGAGTTGCAGCACCTGCTCGTACATCTCCGCCATGCGGTCCTTGCGTTCAGGTTCCGGCATCTGCAGCGCGGTTGCCATGGCGCGCGCGACGGCGGTGATGTCCCACGGATTGACGGGCAGGCTGCGCGTGAGCGACAGCGCGGCACCGGCGAACTCACTGAGCACGAGCACCCCGCGCGCGGCGTCTTGGGCGGCGGCGTCGTGGCCCTGGCAGAGCACGAACTCGTGGGCGACGAGGTTCATGCCGTCGCGCAGGGGAGTCACGAGGCAGGCCGATGCGTAGCGGTAGAGGGCGGCGAGTTCGCTGGTGTCGATGGAACGATGCAGGAACTCGAGGGGCATGCGGCCCGGACTGCCGTAGGTGCCGTTGATGCGGCCGACTTCGCGTTCGATCTCGCGGCGCAGACTGCGGTAGCTCTCGTTCTCTTCGCGGGACGGCACGAGCACCTGCAGCATCACGGTGTCCTGGCACCGTTCGGGCTCGAGTTCGAGCAGGCGCGCAAACGAACGCAGCTTGTGCAGGATGCCCTTGGTGTAGTCGAGCCGTTCGACGCTGAGCAGCAGCCGGCGATCGCCCCAGCGCTGCGCGAACTGCGCCATCTGTCCCGCGACCGCTTCGGTGTCGAGCACCGCCTGGAAGGTCGCAACGTCGGGGCCGAGCGGATCGACGCCGAGTGCCACGCGCCGACCTTCACTCTGGATCGAATCCGGATTGGCACCAAGGCCGAGCACGCGCAGGCACGAATCGCGGAAGTGACGCAGGTAGTCCGCGGTGTGGAAACTCAGGTAGTCGGCACCCAGCAGGCCGCGCAGCAGTTCTTCGCGCTGCGGCACGATGCGCCAGATCTCCGAGGATGGGAACGGCACGTGCAGGAAGAAGCCGATCTCGAGTTCGGGCCGCGCCTCGCGTAGCAATTGCGGCAGCAGGAACAGGTGGAAGTCGTGGATCCAGACGCGGTCGCCAGCAACCGTACGTTCGAGCACCGTGTCGGCGAAACGCCGGTTGACCTCGCAGTAGGCTGGCCAGCTGCGGTCGTCGAACTCGACGCGGCCCGGAAAGTAGTGCAGCAGGGGCCACAACGTGCCGTTGCACATGTTCACGTAGTAGTGGCGTTCTTCCTCGGCGGTGAGGAACACCGGCATGAGCCCCTGCGCGGTCAACAACTCGCGAACGCGAGCCCGCATGGCCTGGGGCACAGGGCCTCCGGACCAGCCGATCCACTCCTGGATCGAGGTCGCACTGCGCAGGGCGGAGGCGAGGCCGCCCGAACTGCGCACGACTTCGACGCGGCCGCGTTCGTGGTGCACACGCACCGGCAGGCGATTGCTGACGATGAAGGTGCGACGGTCGTTGCTTGTGCCCAAGGTTCCTCCCAAACTAGGTCTACGGAGGCCTCATGGTCGCAGCAACAGGACTGGTCGGCAACTGCTCATTCAACGCGTTGGTCGAAAATGGCCGCGTAGTGTGGCTTTGCTGGCCTCGCCCCGATAGCAGCAGTTTGTTCGGAGAGCTCATCGATGGGCCACGCAGCGGCACGTTTACGATCGAAGGCGTGGGCGAGTGCACGACGCACGTCGAGTACGTTCCGGACACGAATATTCTTCGTACGGAGTTCCGCGGCGAGGGTTGGGGCTTCGAGATCTTCGACTTCGCGCCGCGGTTCTTGCGCTTCGATCGCTGGTATCGACCGACGATGCTCGTGCGCATCGTGCGGCCGCTCAGCGGCGAACCGCGCATTGCCGTGCGCTGCGACCCTGTCTACGACTACGGGCGTCTGCGGCCGCAGTGCTGGCAGGGCAGCAACCATCTGCAATACGGGGGGCTACCGGCGCCGCTGCGGCTCACCACGAATGCGCCGTTGACCTATGTGCAGGACGGCACGCCGTTCCTGCTCACGCGCGATCTGCATTTCGTGCTCACCTGGGGTGAGCCGCTCGAAGCGCCGCTCGAGGAAACGGCCGAGTCATTTCTGCAGCAGACGCGCGATGCGTGGCGCCGGTGGGTGAAGAGCGGCCGTATTCCGCGCGAATGGCAGCGCGAGGTCATCCGTTCGGCCCTCACGCTGAAGTTGCACCAGTTCGACGATACCGGTGGCCTGCTCGCCGCGACGACCACCAGTCTCTCGGAGTCACCGGGCTCGGGGCGCACCTGGGACTATCGGTACTGCTGGTTGCGCGATGCGTACTTCACGATCGCCGCGTTCGAACGCATGGGCTACGTCGAGGAGATGGAGCGCTTCCTGCTCTATCTACGCAACCTGTGCGGCGATGGCCACGACGAGCTGCAGCCCGTGTATGGCATCGGCGGCGAGCGCCGGCTGGAGGAGCGCATTCTTGGCCATCTGGCGGGTCATCGTGGGGATGGGCCGGTGCGGGTTGGCAATCAGGCGTACGCGCAGAAGCAGAACGACGTCTACGGCGAGCTCATCCTCGCCATCAGCCGGTTGTTGCTCGACGTGAGGTTTCGCACCACGGAAGGGGTCGAAGGCGCACGGGTGCTGGTGGCTGGGCTCATGGGGCAGATCGAACGACGGCTCGAAGAGCCCGATGCAGGCCTTTGGGAATTGCGCGGCCAGAAGCACCTGCACACTTTCACCTTGTTGACGCACTGGGCGGGTGCCAAGCGGGCGTTTGACATCGCGTCGTTGTTGGGGCTGCCCGACCTCCGAGAGCAGTCAGCGCGGGTTGTCGAGGCCGCTGCGGGGTTGATCTGGTCCCGGTGCTGGAACGATCGTATCGGGTCGCTGACGCAGGCCGCAGGGGTCGACAACCTCGATGCTTCGAGCTTGTTGGCCTTGCACTTCGGGTTTCTGCGCGGCGACGACCCGCGTGCGCACCGCATGGTCGCGGCGATCGATACCCAACTGCGCCTGCCGAACGGTCTGTTGCGGCGCTACGACGTGCACGATGACTTCGGCGTGCCGGAGGCGGCGTTCACGGTCTGTACCTTCTGGCTGGCCGAAGCGATGGCGATGGTGGGGCGCAAGGAAGACGCGCGGGTCGTGTTTGAGTCCGTGCTCGAAAAGCACAACGGGCTCGGGCTGTTTGCCGAGGACATCCTGGTCGCGGACGGTTCGCAGGCCGGCAACTTTCCGCAGACCTACAGCCACGTCGGGCTCATCAACACCGCCTTCCGCCTCGCTCGCCCCTGGGATTGAGGGCCCAGGCGTGACGGGCCTCAGCCCGACAAACGCCGGGCCAGATCGTCGAGGTCGCAGGTGCCGATGTCGTTGGAGCGGATCGGGCCGAGTTCGCGGAAGCGCCGTCGCTCGGCGGCCGAGGCGCAATCGTCGGCCGGGCTCTCGGCGGGGTGGCCTTCCGGAGGATTGTTGGGCCGGCGGCCGGCGTCGCCGCGGGGGCCAGCGTCACCGGACCACAAGGCTTCTAGGCCCGCATCAAACCCGGCGGGCGTTTCCGGCAGGACCCGATTGTCGAGGCCTTTCCTGTCGGCGTCGGCGAGGCCATCGTTGAGGCCATCGTTGCGCAGGCCCGTCGAGTGCCGGTGCGACGGCCCGAACAGCAGCGACCGCCAGGTGGCGCGCTCGCTGGCACCGGTAAAACCAGGATCCGCGCCCAGGCCGGAGCCGGCAGATGCCTGGTCGTCGAAGTTCGTGCCAGCAAGGCGTGGCTCAAACAGTTCGAACGGGTGGCGCAGGCGCGCAAAGCGCAGCGGATCGGTGCGCCGGGCGTGTTCGAATTCACGACGCCAGCCGGCATAGTCGCCGACCGCAAACGCGATCCGCCCCAGGTGCACGTAGGCGTCGAAATCGTCGCCCTTGAGCTGGAGCACGCGTTCGTAGTGAGGGCGTGCACGCAGGCGGCTACCGCCGCGGAACCACATCCAACCGCAGAGCGAGTGGAAGCGTGCGCGTAGCAACTGCAGGATTCGGCCGACCCAGGGCATGAAGGGAAGACAGTAGAGCGTGACGGGCAGGGGGGCAAGGTGGCTCATGAACCTCGGGGGCCTCCGGCGGGGCCGAGGAGGTGGGGTGGCGCCGGGCAGAGTGGCCGCCGATGCCTGCCTCCGGCCGGTGGGGCCCCTGCCACCCCGCGCTGGCTTCGGTGCCGGGCGGCTGGCCCTTCTGCCCATGCCGCCCGGGTTTCGGGCATCGCCTCAACGTGGTCATGCCCACGGCCGATAGGACCGATCGGTACTCGGGAAGCACCTAACCGGCACAACACATGGCACTCAGAGGGGATCTCGCAAGCGTTGACCTGGCCCAGGTGGTCCAGATGCTGGCCCTCAATAAGAAGGTCGGTCTGCTGAGCATTCAGGGCACCCGCATGTGGCGGGTACTGTACTTCGATCCTCGCGGGGTGACGTTGCACCACAATGTGCACCGCATTCTCGATCGGGTCCTGGCCAGCTTGTGCCGGTCGGGACGCCTGGACGAGGCCAGCGTCGAAGAGGTTCGCGATCATGCCGCTCGCACCGGCAAACCGCTGACCGACAGCCTGCTGGCCGGCGGCTATGTGCAGCCGGAGGAACTCGAGGAGCAGTATCGCGTCGAGCTGGAAGAGGAGATCTACGATCTGTTCTTCTGCAAGGAAGCGCGCTTCGAGTTTCATGAAGGGGCCACGCATCTCGAAGGTCGCGACGGCACCATCGACGAGCGCTTCTTCTACAACTGCGACAGCGTGATCATGGAAGCCGCTCGTCGCATTGACGAGTGGACCTACATCAGCGAACGCGTGCCGACGACGGCGGAAGTGCTCGTCGCTGTCGCCGATGCCATTGATGGGGAGGAGTACGGTCCGGACGGGCCAGCACTGTTCGCGCTGCTCGATGGGCGGCGCAACGTGGCCCGCATCGTCGAAGTCACGGGTCTGTCGACGTTCCAGGTCTGCAAGGTCCTGAGCCAGCTGCTCGACGCGGGCTTGATCGCGCCGCTTGCCGCCGAAGAGCTCGTTCCTCTCGCCGATCAGTGCATGGCGGAGGGCCGCCTGCCGGACGCCATCAATCTGTACGAGCGCGCCGTCGGTCTAGGCATCGGCCTGCCGGACGTGCACAGCCTGGCGGCGGCGGCCTATCAGGCGGCGGAAGAATACGAGAACGCGATCTACCACCTCGAGTGCGAAGCGGAGGCGCGGGTTGCGGCCGGGGACCTGACGGGGGCCGCGCAGAAGCTCTTCGAAGTGCGTCATCTGGTGCCGACGGACCTGCACGCGCGGGAGCGGCTGGTCGAGCTCACCGTCGGCGAACGCGCCGCGAAGCTGCCCAACTTCGACGCGCTGGCTGAAGGCAAGCAGGTGGTCGAGCTGCTGATCGAGTTTGGGGACATGCAGCGCGTGCGAGCCTTGCTCGAGCGGTTGCTACTCGTGGCGCCCGAGGATCCGGATCTCAAGAAGTCGCTCGTCAACGTCCATATCAAGGCCGGCGACCAGAAGCGCGTCGTCGAGCTCTACGAGTCGATCGCCGATGACCTCGTGCGCGCCAACCGGCCGCTGGAGGCCGTGGGCTATCTGCAGAAGATCCTGCTCCTCGATCGCAGTCGCGGGGATGTCTCCGAGCGCGTTCGTCATCTCTATGAGTTTGATGAACGGTCGCGCCGGCGCGGCCGCACGCTGAGCTGGCTCGCCGTGTTGTTCTGCCTGCTGGTGGTCGCTGGCGCCGGTTATTGGTTCTACAACCAGCGCGCGGAAGAAGACTTCGCGCGCATCGACGTACACGAGATGATGGCGGCGGACGATTTTGCCGGCGCCGCGGGCGCCTACGAGGAGTTCCGTCGCCTGCATCCGTTCACCACGACGGTGTCGCGAGCCGAGAGCGAACTGCAGCAGATCGAGGCGGCGCGGCAGCGGTTTGAGGCGCGCCTCACCGCCGAGCGGGCCGGTCGCGATCGCGAATTGCAGCGTGTGCGCACCGACTACCGACAGGAATGGGCGCGGCAGCGCGAACTGTACCTGGCCGGTCATCCTGAGGACTCGCTGGCGGCGGTTTCGCGCGTTCGCGAACTGGTGGCCAAGGCTGGTGCTCCCGATGACATGGCCTGGGCCCACGAGCAGCAGGTCGAGCGCACCTGGACGCGCCTGCAGGAGCACCTCGATGCGGCCGAGAAGCTCGGGGCGGAGTACTCCGAACGCCTCGCTGCCGGGGACTGGCAACAAGCTCGTACCGCGGCATTGCGCATGCATGCGGAGTTTGAAACGACGCAGGCGGCGACCCGGGTCGGCATTCCGGTGCAGATCCGGACGCGTCCGGCGGGGGCCCGACTGCTGAGCGGTGGCAAGCACCTCGAACGTGTCGTCGATGGCAAGACCGAGGAGCTGCGTACACCAGCCGTGGTGCTCTGCGCCGCCGGCCAGGGCGAGCAGGCGATCACCGTGCTGCTCGATGGCTTCGAACCGCGGGTCCAGAAGATCGACGCGGCGCTACAAGCCGATGTCGAAGTCGTGCTTGAGGTCGTCGCGGATCGCCGCATTGCCTTCAACGCACCGGTGCAGACCGGCGTGGGCATCGGCGAAGGTTGGCTGGCCATGGGTGTGCGGGGTGGTCGACTCGGCATCAGTCGCACCGATGGGAATGGCAGCCGCCTGATCGAACTCGGCGGCTTGAAGGCGGTGGATGGCACCCCCGTGATCCAGAATGGTCGGGTGTTCTTCACCACCAACGAGAACACCATCGAGTGCCAACCTCTTGAGGCCGCGGTGCCGGCGAATGGCTGGCCGGCGGCGCTGCCGGGCGGTGCGGCGACCGAGCTCGTGGCGAAGGAAGGACGACTCTGCGTCGTGGATCGCGACTTCGTGGTCCATTGCTGGGAGCAGTCCACCGGTCAGCCGCTGTGGAAGCTGTCGCTCGATGGGGCGCCTTCGGGGCCGCCAACGATCGATCGCCGGCTGGCCTACACGGGCACGCTCGATGGTCGCATGTTCACGATCGATGTCGCCGACGGCAAGGTGCTGAGCCTGCTGAAGTGTCCTGCCGGCATCACGACCCGCGTGCTTTGTGATCAGGGCACTCTCTACTTCGGTTGCGCCGATGGCAATGTGCGCGCGGTGTCTGCGGAGGACGGTCGGGTGCTGTGGACGGCTTCGGTGGGCCACGCGCTGACCGATGGCGAACTCGCCCTGTCCGCCAGTCGTCTGGTGGCCATCGACGAGCAGGGCAACCTGATCGCGCTGCGCCGTGAGAACGGGGAGCGCGATGGTCTACTGGCCTTGGAAGGTGTGGCGCAACATGGCATCCGGGTGCAGGGCAATCGCGCGTTCGTGCAGCTGCGGGTGAGCAAGTCGCGCAACCTACCGACGCGCGATGTGCTGCACGCCGTCGCGCTCGACACGATGACGATGCTCTGGCAGTACGTGGACCAGGGCGTAGCGCCTGGGTTGCCGGGTGTCGATGAGATGTCTGTGGCGTGGCCGTCGTCGACTGGCGAAGTGGTCCTGTTCCGCTAACGCGGGTGAGGAACTGATATGCACCTGATTCAGCGGATGAAGATCTGGAAAGAGCTCCGGCGGCTCGAGCAGCGAGCCCGCGAGGAGCCTTCACCTACGACGTTCGTCGACCTCGGGCAGGTCTACATCAACCTCGAGATGAACGACAAGGCGCAGCGCGTGGCCGAAGACGGGCTGGCGTTGTTCCCGAAGTCGGTCGAACTGCGCAAGCTGCTCGACTGCGCGCGCCGCGGTCTGCGCAAGCAGCGGGCCGTGGAGCTGCGCACGAAGTTGACGCGTTCGCCCAATCCCAAGCTCTATCGGGAGCTCGCCCAGCTGCAGATTGACCTCGGCGACATGACGGCGCTGCACGCGACCTGCCAGGAGTGGAGTGTACGCTTCCCTG
Organism: Planctomycetota bacterium; assembly: GCA_020851075.1. GTDB lineage: Bacteria > Planctomycetota > UBA1135 > UBA1135 > UBA2386 > JADZDL01. Next base: position 10,427 of record JADZDL010000137.1, read on the forward strand.
ATGACGCGGGCGCCTGGCTCGTGCTCGGGCAAGCGAGGCTGCTGAACTTCTACCGCGACCTCGCGGCCCGCGAGGGGCAGGAGGCCGTGCGCTGCCTCGAACGCGCCGTGCAGATGGATGGCGAGGATGTGCAGGCGCGGCGCCTGCTCGGCGAGGTGCTCTATCGCATCGGCGCGGTCAGCACGGCGCTCGACCACCTGCAGGCGCTGCAAGTGCACGAGGAACAGGATCCCGAACTGCAAGCGCTGCTCCGGCACGTGAGCAGCTTGCCGGATCACGGCAGCGACGTGGACTCCTTGCTCGACGAGGTCGAGGAGCACGGTTGCCTGGCGCATCCGTCGATGACTGCGGCACAGCCGCGAGCGAGCCAGGACGAGTCGTTGGGGCGCATCCGCGATAGCCTGGCACAGGTGGCCGAGATCCCGGGCGTGCGCAAGGCCGCCTACATCAAAGGCTCGCGGGCGCTCGTCAAAGGGGCGATTCGCGACGGCAAGGACCCGTTCCTGCGCGTCGTGCGCGTCGTCGCCAAGGCGACGCACCGGTTTGCGCGGCGCATGGACATCGGCAGCGCCAGCAAGAGCGTGGTCGACGGCTCGTTCGGTCACATCTGCATCTGTGTCTATGGCGAAGTGTTGGCCGGGGTGCAGTGCGACAACGGCACCGACCTCGAGCTCGTGCTCGCCGAGTTGCAGGAGATCGTCGCAGGTTCGCTCTATTCGGGGACGCACGACGCATGAGCAAGATCCAGGAAATGGTGGCCGAGTTGCGCAGCACTCCTGGCATCAAGGGGGCGGCGCTGATCACGAGCGATGGGCTTGTGGCGGCCGAGTCGCTCGACGAACGCTACCGCAGTGAAGTGGTGGCGGGGCTCACGTCCTACCTGCTCATGACGACCAACCGCAGCCTGCGGGAAGGTGGTCTGGGGCAGTGTACGCAGTTCGTGCTGCACGCCACGCACGGCAAGGCGGTGTTCACCACGCTCGACGATTCCTATCTGGTCGTCTTGTTTGACCAGTTCGCCGACCTCACGGCGGCCCGCCGCGAAGTGCAGGGCATCGCCGGTCGCCTGCGCCGCGCGACTCGGCTCGCCTGAGACCGTTCGCCCGAACCCTGGGGTTCGGCAGGCGTTCGGGTGAGGCCCCACGTTGCGTGGCTCCCCGCGTATCGCCTGCTCCGGGCGCACTCTCCTGATCCCCGCGGGGCACCGGCGTGGCCTTGTTGCGCCCGTGGTGCGCGAGTCGCATCCCCGAATGAGTCAGTTCGCGCAGGTTTCGCGGCAGCAACTCAAGCACCCGGGGTGCCAGCGCCGATGAACCCATCTCGCGCGCGTGCCCCGTTGGTTCGGGGTGCGTGACCTTCCGCTGCACGGGTGTCGCTGAACCATGGTCCAGATCAACTTCGCGCTCAAAGAAGTCAACTGCAAGGTCGTCTTCTATGGCCCAGGCATGAGTGGCAAGACCACCAACCTGGAAATCGTTCATCAAAAGGCGCCTGAGGAGAACAAGGGCGAGCTCACTTCGATCTCCACCGACGGTGACCGTACGCTGTTCTTCGACTTCATGCCGCTCGACCTCGGCAACGTGGCCGGCATGCGGACGAAGTTCCAGCTCTACACGGTCCCTGGCCAGGTCTACTACAACTCGACGCGCAAGCTCGTGTTGCAGGGCGTGGACGGCGTGATCTTCGTCGCCGACTCCGATCCGGACAAGATCGACGAGAACATCGAGTCGTATGCGAACCTCATCGAGAACCTCGCCGAGTACGGCAAGGACGTTCGCGAGTTGCCGCATGTGATCCAGTACAACAAGCGCGACTTGCCGAATGCGATGCCGGTGGCCGAGCTCGACAAGCGCATGAACAAGTTCGGGGTGCCTACCTTCGAAGCGGTGGCCTACACCGGCGAAGGTGTGTTCCCGACCTTGAAGACGCTCGCGGCGATGGTGCTCGAGAGCATCGAACGCGTCGACGGTCGCCACCCGCGCAAGCCAGCGCAGAAGCCGGCTGCTGCCCCGCGCCAGGGAGCTGCTGCTCCCGCTGCTGCAGCCGCTCCGGCGGCGGCGGCGAAGGCTGGTGCGCCAGCTCCACGCGCGGCTGCCAAGCCGGCCGCCGCGGCGCCGCGCAAGGCTGCGCCCGCCGCTGCCGCCGCGCCAGCTGCCGCACCTGCAGCCGCCGGTCGGCCCGCCCGCGCCGCGGCCGCACCCGCTGCTGCGCAGACCCGTCGCGGTGCAGCACCCGCTCGTCCCGCGACTGCGCCCGCTCAGAAGCGGGGCGGCATGGGACTGGTCGTCGGGCTCACCGTCATGCTCCTCGTCGCCGCCGCCGGCGTCGCTTACTTCTTCCTCGGCAACCAGCTCGGCTGAGGCCGCGAGGTATTCATGTCGGACCCAAAACGCATGTCCCAGAACGACCGGTTGCGCCACGACCGGTTGACGTTCTACAAGGACGACGTCGATCGCATCGACAAGCTGCTGGCGGAGTTCCTGCGCCTGTCGGGGGCGAAGTGTGCGCTCCTCATCGACAAAGAAGGACACCTCGTCACGAAGCGTGGCGAGTTGCGCACCATCGACATCGACACGATCTCGGCGCTCGTCGCCGGCTCGTTCGCGGCGACCAAGGAGATGGCGCGTCTGCTCGGTGAAGAAGAATTCACAGCGATGTTCCACCAAGGCGAGCGCGACAACATTCAATTGTCACTCGTCGGCGACCGCACGCTGCTCACGATCCTGTTCGATGATCGCACGACCGTCGGCATGGTTCGGCTCTACGCGGGTGAGACTGCGAAGAAGCTCGCGGACATCTACCGCGAAGCGATGACGCGCGACGTCGAGGATCCGGGCCTCGGTGAGGGGTACGGAACGGACGCGAAGAAGACGCTCGACAAGTTGTTCGACTGAGCTTCGGCACCGTGCTGCACGGCACTCAGACGAGCCGCTCGCGACCCCGGTCGCTGGCGGCTCGCGGTGTTTTCCGGCAGGGTTTTCGCCGCTCCGCGCCAAGAAAAATCAAAAAAATCCGAGTGTGCTTCCAGCGCTCTGCTGCAAGGTAAAACCTTGCCGCAACACCGAAATTAATAAGGATATATAGCAATTCGCAGATCGGAGTCGGCGCCCCTTGCTGTGGTATCTCCAGCCTGCGCCGTGAGTTCGGGTGAATTCCGACCGCGCATGTGCCGATCTGGGAATGTGGCCGGAGTTCCGGTGCTCACTTGTGCCTTAGTTGACACTAGTTGCGCCCCGCCGGTCTTACCCTACCAAAACCCTAACAAGGACAAGTGTAATGGCTGCCAAGAAGAAGGCCACGAAGAAGGCGAAGAAGGCGAAGAAGGCCACGAAGAAGAAGGCCAAGAAGTAGCCCTCGCGCACTTCTCAGGGTTTCTAGCTCGCGCCTAGCGTGAGAAAGAACCCGAGACGCATTTGGAACGGGGTTCGGCGCCTTGCCGGACCCCGTTCTTTTTTTGTCGACTGAGATCCCGCAGAACGAGGTTCTCCACAGGCGGAGAACTCTCCACAGGGCCTCGTGTGGATAACTGGGGGTCGATGGTGGGCGATGCTGCGGTCGAGTTGCCCAGCCGATCTCCGCGGCCGAGCGGCTCAGTGCAGCCGCTGGCCCGCGCGCGCGCCGCTGTCGGGTGACAGCAGGAAGACTTCGCCGTCGGTGCCCGCGGCGATCACCATGCCTTCGCTCATGCCGAACTTCATCTTGCGCGGCGCGAGGTTGGCGACCATCACGACGAGGCGGCCGACCAGCTGCTCGGGCGCGTAGGCGCTCTTGATGCCGGCGAACACGTTGCGCGGTTCGGGGCCGCCGAGGCTCAGCGTGAGTCGCAGCAGCTTCTTCGCCTCGGGCACGTGCTCGGCCGCGACGATGCGCGCGATGCGCAGGTCGACCTTCTGGAAGTCGTCGATCGTGATCTCGGCCGCCAGTGGCTCCTTGGCGAGCGCTTCGGGGCCATCCGCCGTGGCTGCGGCGGGGGCCGCGGGCGCCAGGGCAGGGGCCGCCGTCGCCGCTGGCTCAGGCTGCGCTTCCGGTGCCTGGAACAGCAAGGCCACCTTCGCCTCTTCGACGCGCTGCATCATGTGTTCGAACTTCGCGAGCTGCGTGCCGACCAGTGGCTTTTGTGCCTGCGCGAACGACGTGATCGGGTCCTGCAGCAGCGTGCCGGCCTTCGTCGCGAGCTCTGGCAGCACAGGCGCCAGGTAGATCGCGATCTGGCGGAACAGGTTGAGCACGACCGTGCAGACGTCCTGGAGCTCCTGGGCGCGCGTTGGGTCCTTCTTGAGCGTCCAGGGCGTCTTCTGGTCGACGTACTCGTTGGCCGCGTCCGCGAGCAGCATCACGAGCCGCATCGCTTCGCGGTAGTCGCAGGCTTCGTAGGCAGCGGCGATGGCTTCGCTCGTTGCCGCTGCCTTCGCGAACAGTCCACCGTCAGCGGGATAGCTCTTGGCCAGTCCGACCGTCTCCACGAAGCGCGCCGAACGGCTCGCCAGGTTGACGACGCGGCCGACCAGGTCGCTGTTGACCTTGCCCACGAACTCGGCCGTGTTGAAGTCGAGGTCGTCGATCTTGTTGCTCAGTTTGCTCGCGTAGTAGTAGCGCAACCAGCTCGGATCGAGCTCCTTCAGGTAGCTCTCGGCCATCACGAACGTGCCGCGCGACTTCGACATCTTCTCGCCGTTGATGCGCAGGAAGCCGTGGATCTGCACACGCTTGGGCAGTTCGTAGCCGCCCATCTTGAGCAGCGCCGGCCAGAACAGCGTGTGGAAGTAGGTGATGTCCTTGCCGAGGAAGTGCACGATCTCGCACTGCGGGTTCTGCCACCACGCGGCCAGGGACTGTCCGGTCTTCTCGCACCACTCCTTGGTGCTCGCGATGTAGCCGATCGGTGCATCGAACCACACGTACCAGTGCTGGCCCTTCGCGTCGGGAATCTCGAAGCCGAAGTAGGGGGCCGGGCGCGAGACGTCCCAGTCCTGCAGCGGTTTGTCGAGGAAGTGGCCGGCGAGGTAGTTGGCGACCTCGGTCTGCAGCGCGCCGCTGCGTTGCGTCCATTCGGTGAGGAACTCCTGCAGCGGCGTCAACGTCACGAACAGCTGCTGGCTCGGGCGCAGTTCGGGCACGGCCCCGCTGTGCACGCTGCGCGGGTTCTTCAGTTCGGTCGCCGAGTAGGTCGAGCCGCACTTCTCGCAGCTGTCGCCATATTGGTCCAGGGCCGCGCAGCGTGGGCATTCGCCCTTCACGAAGCGGTCGGCAAGGAAGGTCTTCTGGACCGGGTCGAAGAGGCGCTCGACGGAGCGTTCGACGACCATGTTGGCCTTGCGCAGGTTGTGCCAGATGCCCGAGCAGACTTCGAAGTTGGCGGGGCTATTGGTCGAGCCGTAGTGGTCGAACGAGATGCCGAAGGCGGCGAAGTCGCGCTGGTGCGCCACCGTCATCTCACCGATCAGCTGCTCTGGCGTGCGACCTTCCTTCTGGGCACGGATCATGATCGCCGCCCCGTGCGTGTCGTCGGCGCACAGGTAACCGACGCGGTGGCCGCGCAGGCGCTGGAAGCGCACGAAGATGTCGGTCTGGATGTACTCGACGAGGTGGCCGAGGTGGATCGGGCCGTTCGCGTAGGGAAGGGCGCTGGTGACGAGGATCTGGCGCGTCATGATGGGCGGACAAGGGTAGCGAGGGCGGCCTTCGGGTTCATCCCGCCGCCGCGCAAACGGCGATTTCCGGCGGTTTGGGCCGCCCCGCGGCCGGCGCCCCGGTTTGTCGCGCGGATCGCACACGCTGCTACGCGCGGCACCCAACTCGCTGCCGCGCGGGGCGCGCTTGCCTGCGAACGCCGCCACGCGAGGCCTCGGCATGGGGTTTGCGCCGCGCGGCGGCTCCGCTGCGTGGCTTCTGGCTGCGCCCGTTGAACCGCCGTTGGCGCGCAGCGTTCTCCGGCTGCCGCGTGTTTCGCGCGTGCATTCTCAACTCGTACACTTTCCCAACCCCGCCCGTGCGGCGCGGCGGCACCGCTACGTTCTGCCGATGGGGTACCTGCCATTCGAGGGGCCTCAACGGGCAGGAATCCGGCAAACCGAACGCAGCGCGCTGTCTCGTTGGCGCGGCTTTGTGATCATGTTCCGATGGCTACCAGAAGTCCGCGTGAGGTGGTTTGGACGGCCATCTCGCCCAACGGTCTTGCATCGGTGGCGTGATCCGCTGCCGCGCTTGTCGCGCCGCATGGAGTGGGGGAGGGTTTCGGCGCGGGTTCGTCGACGCAACGCACCGCGCGACTAGCGCTTCGACGCTTGTTTCTCGAACTGCACGTAGGCGCTGCTGGCCGCGACGGTGGCGATCGCGGATAGGCCGAGCAGATTTAGCGGCGGAACGGCGGCGGCGGCTTGCAGGGCGACGCCGACGCCGA
>JADZDL010000138.1 GCA_020851075.1 Planctomycetota bacterium
CTCCGTGGCCGCCCCCGAAGGTCGGCGCACGACGTCCACCGCTCCCAACTGCGCGGCACGCCCCAGCGTCTCGGCGCCGAGTTCCGCGGTTGAGAGCACGAGGCGACGCACCGGCAGCGCGCTCTGCTGCACATGCTCCAGGAGTTCCAGACCATCGGCCGGCAGACTCGCGAGATCGACGAGGATGAGGTCCGGACGGTACGAAACGATCTTGGGCTGCGCGGTCTTGCCGGACGTAGCCCAACCGACAACCTCGATGCCGGGGGCGTCCCCCAGCACGCGACTGAGGCCCTGTCGCCATGCGGAATCGCCGTCGACGACGAGTACACGCACCCGCGTTTCGGGAATGGCGCTCACCGAGCCCCGACCCCCTGCTCGCTCGTGACGCCGTAGCGACCCACCGCTTCGAGATCCAGCAGCAGCAACAGCTCGTCGGGCAACTGCACGAGTTGCGTAAACCAGCGCCGCTGGTCCTCGGGCAGGTGGCTTGGCACGGGTTCCTTCGTGAGGCCCCCGACATCGACCACGTCGCCCACTTCTTCGACGACCAGCCCGCATACCTCTTCGCCGAGTTCGACGACAACCGTGCGCGTTCTCGCACCATTTGCCGTCGCTTCGCCGCGAACGACAACGCCGAGATCCAACACCGTGACGAGGTTGCCGCGCAGGTTGATGACCCCGCGCACGTGCCTCTCCATCAGCGGCACGAAGGTCGGTTCGACGTGGCGATTGATCTCCTGCACGCGGTCGAGATCGATACCGATCAGCACGCCACCGATGCGACAACAGACGTGCATACCTTCTTGAACGCGCCTCATGCTTCGACTCCTGAGTGTTCCTTGACCGCTCGCACCAGCGCCGCGTCATCGAGCTTGACGAGGTAGGCATTGACGCCAGCGTTGAGGCCTTCGGTCTCATCCTCGGCGCTGCTCAGCGACGTGAGCGCCACGACGGGTACACTGCGCAGACGGTCCGTCTTGCGAATGCGCCGCGTCAGTTCGAGGCCGTCGCAGTTCGGCATCTGCACGTCGGTGACGACGATGTCGAACGTCGAATCGTCCTTGACGATCTCTTGCCACGCGAGGTCGCCGTCGGCGGCGGCGGTGACTTCAAACCCCGCGTCGCGCAAGGTGCGCGACACATGCTCGCGGAAGAACTTGGTGTCTTCAGCAAACAGGACTCGAATCGGCCCACGCGGCTCCACTTCGACGATCTTGTTGCCCGACTTGCTCGAGGGATTGGCCTTCGTGGAGGGCTCGGGCACGGCGAACAGTTGTGGCAGCGACTTGCGCGCCACTGCGCTGACGTCCAGCAGGCGCACAGTGCGATCCTGCAATTGGAAGCTGCCGAGCACACCAGGCTCCACCAGCGTGCGGTCATCGATGCGCACCGCCAAGGAACAGATGTCCTCGACGAACGGTGCCACGACGCCGAACTTCTGTTCGCCAAGACGCAGCACGAGCACGGACACCCGCTCGGCGGCGTCTGGCGTCTGCGCACTCACTACGCCTTCGAGGCGAACGATCGGCAGCGCCCGGTCGCCCTCGGCGTAGACGAGTCGACCACCAACCTCGCTGAGGGCTGCGCGATCGACGCGCTGGATGCGGTCCACGAGCCCAAGCGCCACCGCAAAGGTCTCCTTCGGATGGTTGCGGAACAACACCATCTCGGTGTTCTCCACGGAATCACCCTTGGGTTCCTTGCTGGCCTCCCCGCCGTCGTGCCCATCGTTGGCGACCAGGCGAGCCGATTCCGCGATTCCGGTCGCGTCGAGGATCATCGCGACGCGACCGTCGCCGAGGATCGTCGCGCCTGCGTATTCGACGCGTCCCTTCATGTGGCGCCCCAACGGCTTCACGACGATCTCTTCGGCGTCCGGCGGAGCATCGACAACAAGCCCGTAGCGCAGGTTGCCGGTTTCGACCACGACGATCGTCGCGCTATCACCGGTCGTCTGCCCATCCTGCTCGCCCAGCACACTGGAGAGGCGCAACAACGGCAACACCCGACCGCGCAAGCGCAGCACTTCGCGGCCATCCATGTGCACGATGCGCTCCTTGGATTCCGTGCCACGGATGCGCACGAGTTCGGCCACGTTCGCCTGCGCGAGCACATACCGGTGCAGGCCGCTGCGCAGGACCATCGCCGGCAGGATCGCGAGGGTGAGCGGAATCGTAATCGCAATGGTGGTGCCCTTGCCGAGCGTGCTGTGCACATCGACGTGCCCACCCAGACGCTCGATATTCGAGCGCACGACGTCCATGCCGACACCGCGGCCGCTGACGTCCGTCACCTTCTCCGCCGTGGAGAACCCCGGCGCGAAGATGAGATGGATGGCTTCGCGGTCCCCCATCGTCTGTGCCGCTGCCGCCGTGATGACGCCCTTCTCCACGGCCTTCTTGCGCAGCCTCGCAGGATCGATGCCGCGGCCGTTGTCCGTGATGGTGATGCGAACGTTGCCGCCCTGCTGGGCGGCGACGAGCTGAACGACACCCTCCGGATCCTTCTTGGCCGCCACCCGTTCGTCCGGCGTTTCCATGCCGTGGTCGACGGCGTTGCGCACGAGGTGCGTCAACGGATCACTGAGTGCTTCGAGGATCGAACGATCGAGGTCGACGCCGCGGCCTTCGAGTTCGAGGCGGCAGCGCTTGCGGAGTTTGCCGGCGAGGTCGCGCACGACGCGGGGGAAGCGCTGGAAGAGGCTGCCGACGGGCTGCATGCGCGTCTGCATGATCGCTTCCTGCACCTCGCTGACCACTTGGTTCAGCCGTGCCGAGGCGACGCCCACACCCTTCTCATTGCCGGCGCCTTGCGCCTGCAGCAACTGGTTGCGGCCAAGCACGAGCTCACCGCTGAGATTCATGAGGCGATCCAGCAGGTGCACCGAGACACGGATCGACTCGGCATGTGCCTCCGCGGGCGCCGCCGAGCCCTGATTGGGCTTCGAACGGTCGGTCTGCTTGGCCGACTCATTTGGCGCAGACGACGCACCTTCGTGGGCATCGGCGGTAGCAATGTCCTTCTGCGCCGGCGTGGAGAGACCCTGTTCCTTTTCGACCTGGGCCATTGAACCTTCCTTCAGCACCCGTAGTTCGTCGACTTCCAAGCTCAGTGCCAGCCGCAGAGATTCGGCAGTGCGATTGGTGGCAAGTTGAATCCGAAGCGGGTCGCGCGATACATCGGCCGCCGCGCAAGCCATGGCCAGGGTGGTGGCCCCGTGTAAGACGCGCCCGAATCCTGCCAGCACGTCGGGAAGCTCCGTCGGTGCCATCGACAAGACCAGCGCCAAACGCGGCAGGACGATGTCGAGTTCGAAGAGCGATTCGCCCGCGGCAAGCGTCACTTCGCTACTCTCAGCCGCCTTCTTGCTCTCACGTTCCTTCGCCGCATCCACGTTCTGGAAACGCTGCAGGCGCGCTACGCGATCGTCGATCGGGATCGAGTTGCTCTCCTGCACGTGTTCAATGAGGTTGCGTAGCAGGTCGATGGCGTTGAGCAGCTCCGTGGCCAGCTCGCCCGACATCGGCAGTCGCCCCTTGCGCACCAGATCGAGCACACTCTCCATCGAGTGCGACAGACGGCTGATGTTCTCGAAACCGAGGAAACCCGCGACCCCCTTCACGGAGTGCACGGCCCGGAACACCCGGTGGATCGGGTCTTCGCCAGTGTTGTCGCCGGTCTCAAGGCTCAACAAGTCCGTTTCGACGCTGGCAAGGTGCTCACGAGACTCCGTTACGAAGTCATTGACGAGCTCCTGCAGACCTGGATCTTCCTGGACCATGCGATTTCCCTCTCTCCTTAGACCTTGAACTTGGCGACCTGCTTCTGCATGTCATCCGCGAGCTCGCGCAAACTGCGCGCCGCCGCCTGCGACTCCTCCGCGCCAGCCGCGGCGTCCCGGGCCATGGCGTCGACCTCCGCAATGCCCTTCGTGATCTCCTGACTTGCCGCAGCACTCTCGAGCACACTGCGACTCACGACTGCGACGGAGTTCGTGTTCTGCGCGAGGTTCTTCGAGATCTCTTGCGTCGCGGACCTCTGCTCCGCAACGGACGTAGCAATCCTCTGCGAACTCTTGCTGACCTGAGCGATCACGCCATCAATTGCGGCAATGGAATCGACGGATTCCTTGGTCGAACCCTGAATGCGCTCGATGCGACGACGGATGTCCTGGGTTGCCTCCGCAGTCTGGCGCGCCAGGTCTTTCACTTCGTTGGCGACTACCGAGAAGCCCTTGCCTGCCTCACCAGCACGCGCCGCTTCGATGGTGGCGTTGAGAGCCAGCAGGTTCGTCTGTTCGGCGATGTCTTGAATGGTCTCAACCACGCGCCCGATTTCGTCGGCGGCCGTCCCCAGTTCGGCGATGCGAGAACTGCTCTGGCGCGTCAAGGTCTCCGCCTCGCCGGCAACCTTGGCGGCATGGTCGGCGCCCGTGGCGACCTCGGCGATGCTGGCAGTCATCTGCTCGACAGCGGCCGCCACCGTGCGAAACGTCGCGGCCATCGACTCACTGCTGTTGCTCACGTTCCCCATGTTCGCGGTCAGCTGCTCGGCCGCGGCTGCAACCTGGGCGGATTGAGCACCCGTCCGGCTAGCGCCTTCGCTCAACAACGTGGACGTGGCCTGCAGTTGGTTGGCCGCTGCGATCACTCCGTTGCCGTGCATTGCGATCGCCTGCACCGTTTCCTGGACCTGCGCAAAGAACTTGTTGCACCATCGGCCAAGTTGCCCCAGTTCGTCCTTGCGCGTCTCATCCAAACGAACCCGCAGGTCACCGCTGCCATTCGCAAGCGTCTCGATCGCTTTCCCGATGGGCTTCGCGACCAGGCGACGCATCAGATAGAAGAGCACGCCAAGGCCGAGCACCCCAAACACCGCCCCCTTGCCGGCCATGGCCAAAGCCGCACCGCGAGCGGCGGCATGGACCGGTGCGAGGGGAGTGCGAACTTCAAAGGCCCCATGCACATCGCCGGGCCGCCAGTTTTCCATGGTGAAGCCAAGGGGGTCCTTCCCGTCCCCGCTCCGTGACTTGGCGGGATCACCGTGGCACAGCATGCAACTCTGGTTGAGCTGGATCGCGTGCTGGAAGAAGAGAGTGTCCGTCTCCTCGTCGATCCGCCAGATCTCGTTGGAGCCACCGGCACCCACCTGGGTCGTCAGATCGGCAAGCAACTTGCTACGAAACGAACCAGTGACCTTGTCGCGCTTCGGATCATATTCGGCATTGCGCGCCTTGTCCGCCGTGACCGTCAGGTCCAGTCCCGAGGCCTTTGCCGCCCCCTTGGCGGCCTGGATCGCAGCGATCACTGGGATGGCCCGGAACGCAGCGGTCGCCCGATAGTCGAGCATGCCGCCGTCCCTCGCCTTCTCGCGTTCCAGCAGCTCCGGGAGGTCGATGGCCCCGTCTTCGTGGAGCTTGCTGACATGCTCGCGGGCTTCTTCCGCGGCGAGTACGACAACCGATGCGCGCGCCACCGAGTCGTGCACGGCACGTGCTTCCATCGAAGACACGATGGCATACGAGGTCGCCAACAACGTCAGCCCCAGGGTGGCTGCCGCACTGATGAAGAGAGAGGTCTGGATGTTCATACTCGACTCGGGGCAAAGAGTCGCCGTGTCGCCACGACCTCCCACGGTCGAAGGGCGACCAGCATGTCAGGGTTATCGACTATGTCGACTTGCCAACCTGAGCAGTCCCCGAGTCCGCCCGCATCCCCAGCTGCAGGACGCAGGAAACGCAACCGGCCCCGCAACCTGAGTCGCGGGGCCGGTGGATGGCTTCTGGGCTAGCCCGCCTGGGGCGCGGCCAAAGTGCTTAGTGCAAGCCGCCCGTGCCACTGCCGCGGCGAGACAACATCTCGCGCGCAAGCGCCTTGCGGAGCGAAGCTTCCGCACGCAGGAAGTCCTCACTGAGGCGATCGAGCCCGGCCATCTTTTCACGGGCCTTGGCTTCGGCGGCCTTCACGCGCGCGAGGTCGATTTCATACGCGAACTCACCGGCCTCGCAGACCAGGGTCAGAACGTTGTTCTGCATCTGGGCGAAACCATCCGCCGCGAACAGGTCCACCTTCTTGCCGTCCAGCTCGGTGATCTGGACCACGCCGGCCTGGGCCAGGGCGGTCATCAACGGCGCGTGGTGCGGCAGAATGCCATAGCCACCATCGACGCCCTGGAAGCTGACGCCCGCGACCTTGCGGTCGATGATCGTGCGGTCCGGGGTGACGACGCGAAGGTGGAGTTCGGAAGCCATGGGTCTCTGAGGGCTGGTTAGCTAAGAGCGGGGACGTCTCGCGGATTCGGCTGCTGCGGCGACGGCCGACCAGCAGCGAGAATCGATCAGGCCTTGCCGCGGGCGACGGCTTCTTCGATCGAACCGACCATGTAGAAGGCCGACTCGGGCAGGCTGTCGTGCTTGCCTTCCAGGATCTCCTTGAAGGAACGCACGGTGTCTTCGCGCTTCACGAACTTGCCGGGCGTGCCCGTGAACGCTTCGGCGACGAAGAACGGCTGCGACAGGAAGCGCTGGATGCGGCGCGCGCGGCCGACGACCTGCTTGTCCTCTTCGCTGAGTTCTTCGATACCGAGAATCGCGATGATGTCGCGCAGATCCTGGTAGCGCTGCAGGGTGCGCTGCACTTCGCGCGCCACCTTGTAGTGTTCCTCGCCGACGACACTCGGGCTGAGCATCTTCGACGTGGACTTCAGCGGATCGACGGCCGGGTAGATGCCGAGTTCGGCGATCTGACGCTCGAGGATGATCGTGCTGTCCAAGTGCGCGAACGTCGCGACTGGCGCCGGGTCGGTGATGTCGTCGGCAGGCACGTAGACGGCCTGCATCGAGGTGACCGAACCCTTCTTCGTCGACGTGATGCGCTCTTGCAGGGCACCCATTTCCGACGCCATCGTCGGCTGGTAACCCACGGCGCTCGGCAGACGGCCGAGCAGTGCCGACACTTCCGAGCCCGCCTGCACGAAGCGGAACACGTTGTCGACGAACAGCAGCACGTCCTTGCCTTCCTGATCGCGGAAGTACTCGGCCATCGTGAGGCCCGTCAGGGCCACGCGCAGACGAGCGCCTGGGGGCTCGTTCATCTGGCCGAACACGAGCACGGCGTTGTCGAGCACCGAAGCCTTCTGGCCCTGGGCGTCGGTGTATTCGGCCTCGGCCATTTCGAGCCAGAGGTCGTTGCCTTCGCGCGTGCGCTCGCCGACGCCACAGAACACCGAGAAGCCACCCTTCTCGACCGCCGTGATGCGGATGAGTTCTTGGATCAGCACCGTCTTGCCGACGCCTGCACCGCCGAACAGGCCGATCTTGCCACCCTTCGCAAACGGGCAGAGCAGGTCGACGACCTTGATGCCGGTTTCAAAGACCTCGGTGATTGCCTGCTGCTCTTCGTAGGTCGGCGCGGCGCGATGAATCGGCAACGTCGTGGCCGCGTTGACCGCGGGCATCGGCACACCCGTGCGCGGGTGCGCGACATTCACTTCGAGGGCGCGTCCGAGCACGTCAAACAGGCGACCGCGCGTGGCCGCGCCGACCGGCACCGAGATCGGTGCGCCGGTGTCGTTCGCAGCCATGCCGCGGCTCATGCCGTCCGTCGTCGACATCGACACGCAACGGGCCGTGCTGTTGCCGAGCTGCTGGGCGACCTCGAGCACGAGGTCGATGCCCCTCTGCTTGTCCACCACGGTGATGGCGTTGTACAGATTGGGCATGTGGCCTTCGGGGAACTGCACGTCCACCACGGGGCCGAACACCTGCAGGATCTTTCCTTCCATCTTGGTGGCGGTAGTCACGTCAATCGTCCTAGGTTCTCTGCGCGTTTGGAATGTCTTGGAATGCTACGGGGTCAGCGACCGGGGATCGGTCAGCTGACGGCACTGGCGCCGCCGATGATGTCGAGCAGCTCCTTCGTGATGTTCTCCTGACGCGCACGATTGTAGACCTTCTTGAGGCCCTTGTTCATGCGCGTTGCTGCGTCCGTCGCGCCCTTCATGGCCATACGACGGCTCGCGTGTTCGCTGGCCAGCGCCTGGAGCATCGAGTCGAACACGACGGTCTCCAGGTAACGTGGCATCAAGCGGTTGAAGACCGTGGTCGCATCGGGCTCGAGCAGGAAGTCGAGCTCGAAGTTCTGCTTCTTCGCATCCTGGCCTACGGCAATCGAGGCGATGGGCAAGAACGCCGCGTTGGTCGGCACGAACTTGATCATCGACTGGAAGCGCGAATAGAAGAGGCGCGCCTCATCGACCATGCCTGACTCAAACGCCTCGACGAGGGCCTTGCCGACCAGACGGGCCGCACTGAAGTCGGCTTTGTCCAGGGCGGGCTCGACGAAGAAGCGTTCGACCTCGTAGCCGCGGCGCGTGAGCCAAGCGTAGCCCTTGCGACCGTAGCACCAGAACTTGACCTTCTTGCCGGCAGCCTGCAGCTCTTCGACCTGCTTGCGCAGCGCAAACAGCAGGTTGCTGTTGTACGAACCGCACAGGCCGCGATCCGAGGTGATGCCCAGGATGCCGACCGTGTTGACTTCGCGCTGAAGGAACAGCGGCACGTCGGCGTTGCCACTCACCTTGCTGGCGAGGGCTTCGATCATGTGCCGGATCTCTTCCGTGTACGGGTGGAAGCTCTGCGCCTTGGCCTGCACCTTGCGCAGCTTCATCGACGCAACCATCTCCATCGCCTTCGTGATCTGGGCGATGCTGGCCACCGACTTGATGCGGCCGCGCAGTTCCTTGAGGTTTGCCATGGTTCAGGTCCGGTCGGGCAGGATGCGGGTGGGCAGGATTGCGGTTGGGCAGGATTCGTCACCGGTCCGAGCGGGCTCGGAACCAGGGACTGAGGCGGCCTACGCGAGGAACTCCGAACGGAACTTCGCGCAGATCTCGTCGCACTTCTTCTGCAGCGCGTCGGTCCACTTCTTTTCCTTGCGGATCGAGTCGAGGATGTCGGCGTGGCTGCTGCGCACGAAGGCCAGGTACTTCTTCTCGAAGTCGGCAACGCGGTTGAGCGGCACCGAGTCGAGCGCGCCGGACGAACCGGCGTAGAGGATCACGACCTGCTCCTCGACCGGCACGGGGCCGAACTCGGGCTGCTTCAAGATCTCGGTCATGCGCTGGCCGCGCGTGATCGCAGACTGCGTGGCCTTGTCGAGGTCGCTGCCGAACTGGGCGAATGCCGCGAGCTCGCGGAACTGGGCCAGCTGGATGCGCAGACCACCGGCGATCTTCTTCATCGCGCCGATCTGGGCCGAACCACCGACGCGCGACACCGAGATACCGGCGTTCACGGCGGGGCGCTGACCAGCGTTGAACAGCGAACCTTCGAGGAAGATCTGGCCGTCCGTGATCGAGATCACGTTGGTCGGGATGTACGCCGACACGTCACCTTCCTGCGTCTCGACGACCGGCAGCGCCGTCATCGAACCGCCGCCCTTCTCCTTGGAGAGCTTGGCTGCGCGCTCGAGCAAGCGGCTGTGCAGGTTGAACACGTCGCCAGGGAATGCTTCGCGACCCGGCGGACGACGCAGCAACAGCATGACCTGGCGATAGGCCAGCGCCTGCTTGTAGAGGTCGTCGTAGGCGATCACGACGTGGCGACCTTCGTCGCGCAGACGTTCACCCATCGACGCGCCAGCGTAGCAGCTCAAGAACTGCATCGACGCTTCCGACGAAGCGGGCGCCGAGACGACAATGCAGTAGGGCATCGCGCCATTCTTCTCGAGCTTCTCGACGACGGCCTTCACGGTCGACTGCTTCTGGCCGACGGCGACGTAGATGCAGATGACCTGTTCGGGGTTGTTCGGATCACCACCACCCGTCGAGCGCTGGTTGATGAACGTGTCGATGATGAGCGCCGTCTTGCCGGTCTGGCGGTCCCCGATGATGAGTTCGCGCTGACCGCGACCGATCGGGATCATCGAGTCAATGGCCTTGATGCCCGTCTGCAGCGGCTCCTTGACCGGCTGCCGCTCCGGGACCGTCGGCGAGCGACCTTCGATCGGCCGCAGGTCGTTCGGGCCGACCTTGATCTCGCCCTTGCCGTCGACGGCGCGGCCGAGCGCGTTGACGACGCGGCCGCACATCTGCAGGCCGGTCGGCACCGACATGACGCGGCCCGTGGTGCGCACCGTGTCGCCTTCCTTGACCTTGCTGTCGCTGCCGAGCAACACGGCGCCGACGTTGTCTTCTTCAAGGTTGAGGGCAACACCGAAGATGCCGTTCCCGAAGTCGAGCATCTCGTTCATCATGCAGTCATCGAGACCGTGCACGCGGGCGACGCCGTCACCCACCATGAGCACGGTACCGACGCTGGACTTCTGCATCCGGCCCTGGAAGCCCTCGATCTCGGCCTTGAGGACAGTGGCCACTTCGGATGGTTTGAGATCCATGTTGATTCAGTCAGGAAGCAGTCCGGAAAGGAACTGAGCAGCGGTTGGAATGGGAAAGCGAATCAGATCGAAGCTTGCAGCATCTGGGCTTCTAGTTGCACCAGCTGCGCCTTCATCGAGCCATCGTAGAGCACGTTGCCGACCCGCAGACGAACCCCACCGAGCAGCTCGGGGCGGATCGCCACGGTCAGCGTGACCTTCTTGCCGCTCAAGCGGCTGGCCATCTTCGTCAGGGCCTCCAGTTCGGCCGCGTCGATGGGATGCGTAGTCTCGACCGTACCCTCGACCTCACCCTGTTGCGCCAGATGCAGCGCATGGAACTCGGGATGCAGGTCAAAGAGCACTTCGAGGCGCCGGCGGTGTGCGAGCACACCGAGCAGGTTCTGCACGAGTGCATGGCGCCCACTGCCGAGCTTCTGGAGCACGGCCGCGCGTTCCGACTCGTTGACGTCGGGACTCGTCAACAACGCCCGCGCTTGCGAGGACGCCAGCTGGTCGTTGAGGAAGCGCACGTCAGCACTCACGGTAGCAACCACGCCGGCATCGATCGCGAGCCGGTGCAGGGCCGTGGCGTAGCGCTTGGCGAGCAGGGTCATTGTTTGGCCGCTCCGGCGAGGAAGCCTTCGACGAGGCGCTTGTTTTCCTGCCCGTCGATCTTCTGCTGCAGCAGACGACCGGTCGCCGACATGGTCAGCTCGACGGCCGCCTGACGGATTTCCTGAAGGGCCTGGCGCTTCTCCGCGGCGATGGTGTCGCGCGCTTTCTGCAGCTCGGCCTTAGCCCGTTCGTCGGCCGAGCGAGCGAGTTCGGCAGCTTGACGCTCGGCGCGCGCCGTGGCCTCTTCGACCATGCGACGGGCGTCGGCCTGAGCCTTCTCGAGCTCGGCCTTCGCACGCGCCATCTGGGCTTCGGCTTCGCGACGGGCGACTTCGGCGGCGGAGATCGCATCCTCGACCTTGCGATCGCGATCTTCGAGCGCGGTCGTAATCGGTCCGTAGACGAACTTCCACATCACGAACAGGCCCAATACGAACGCGATGAGCGTCCAGATCATGGCCCCCGGCGCGAACTCGAGCAGGGCTCCGAGCGAACGCGGGTCGTCGTTCAGGATAGGCAACGGCGATGCAATCATGGTCGACAGGGTGCTAGCGAACGGCACGCGAGCCTCCGAAGCGGAACCAAGGAGTACAGGCACCGCAAAGGGAGCCTGCGAAACGAACTAAACCAACCCGGTGACCAAGGCTGACCTGGTCCCCGCGCTGCAGGCCGGCACCCACGGGCGGTACCGGCATGCCTTGGTCGCAGGCAACGAAGCCCACGACTTTGCTGTGGCTCGCGCCCATTCCCTGGGTCGCGAGGCCTCTAGATCGCGACCCTTACTTGGTCGCGAGCATCAGACCGATGACGGCTGCGAACAGCGCGACACCTTCGACGAACGCCGCGAGAACCAGGGCGTTGCCCTTGATCGCGTCAGCCGCTTCGGGCTGGCGGGCGATGCCCTCACCAGCCGAACCACCGATCCGACCGATACCGAAACCTGCACCGATGGCCGCGAGGCCAGCGGCGAGACCTGCACCGATGCCGAGACCGTAGTTCGAGGCGACCTCTTTGGCGACATCCTGGAAGAGAGCGAGCATTGGATTCTCCGTAACTTACTAAGGGAGTGAATGGGAAGTAGCAGTCGAACTCAGTGATCCTGGTGCATCGCCTGATAGACGAAGTTGATGCTCAGGAACGTGAAGATGTAGGCCTGCAGCAGCGTGACGAAGGCCTCGATGATGTAGATGAAGATCGCGAGGCCAAGGCAAGGCACCGCGGTCAGGTAGGACGTGACCGCCCCACCCTGCATCTTGGCAAACAGGAAGATCAGGCCGATCGCCGAGGCGATGACCAGGTGTCCTGCAAGCATGTTCGCAAACAGACGAATCGTGAGTGCGAAGGGTTTGACGAGCAGGCTGATGACCTCGATCAAGAACATGATCGGGATCAGCGGCAGGGGCAGGCCGTGCGGCACGAGGCCCTTGAAGAAGCCCAGGGCGCCGTTCTTCTTGATGCCGAGGCCCAGCATCATGGACAGCGTGACGAGCGCCATGGCCCCCGTCACGTAGGGCGTGCCCGTGGCCGTATAGACGGCAGCCGGGAAGCTGTGGCCGACGCTCGGCACCATGCCGATCACGTTCTGGAACGCGATGAAGAAGAACATGAACAGGAAGACCGGCACGAAGGCGCGCCCCTCTTCCTTGCCCATGACCGCGTAGACCATCTCGTCGCGGACCCACAGGCAGAACCCGCGCATCACGCGCGTGAACCACCCGACGGACGCACCGGAACCCTTCCGGAAACTGCCCACGACGGGCAGGAAGGCGAGCAGCATGAGCACGAGGCAGACCCACTGCCACGGCTGCACGTTGTAGACCGTGAACAGGTGGTTGATCTTGGCGTCCGGCGAGATGCTCGGCGTGAAGATCGCATACGGCACACTGTGCGAGAACACCCTCTTGAAGAGTTCGGCGCTCGCCATGTCCATCGTCTTGGGCGTCGCGTGCTCACCATGCTGAGCTTCCGCGTGCTGGCCTTCACCCGCCGCCTTCGCCGCAGCTTCTGGAGCAGTCGTGTGCCCTTGGGCCACCACGTTCGCGGAGAAGCCAACGCTCGCCAACAGGCAGAGCCACACGGAGATCAGGATTCGCTTGGCGAACATGCTGGATTGGGTGTGGGGCCAGTGAGATGGAGGTTGGGAACGGTCAGAGCCTGCAAAGCCTGCAGCGAGAACGAGAGAAGGTGCTCAATCCCGGGCCGTCGAAGCCGGCTGCGCCGACTCCAAACGAGCCTTGGGCCGATACTGCAGCATTCGCGATAGGTATCCCGCGGTCGCCACCTGGCAGATCACGGAAGCCGCCGCGAACGTGACGCAAAAGGTAGCCAGACCGTCGAATTTCACGCCGGCCTTGCGCAACGCCAACACGCCGAGCACGAGGATGGCCAGCTTGGAGCCGAACGCCGCCGCCAGCAGTCCGTGAAACCGACCAGCTAGCTGGCCAGGGTTCGCGGCAAACGGGGCGGCCTTGCGCGGGTCGAGCACGCGACTATGCAGCAACAACGCCAGCATGGCTGCAACCACGGAAGCCCCGAGGCCCAGCCAGAAGAACGACACCGATTCGGCCGGAACGCAGCCCAACAACCACACCACGACTGCCACGGCAGCCGCGACCCCAGCGCCAACCGCGAGGGCTCGGCACAGGACCGGCAAATCGAGGATCGTCCCGGCGAGGGGCGCGGCCACCAATGGGTCGTGTCTCGGGGAATCAGCAGTCGACATGGGTTGTAACGAGGCGGGAATTACGAGGCGTCAGCTAGCAGGAGGCGGCGGGTCGTTTCTCGGCAGCTTCCCGAAGGGCCACATCTCGGGAGCCAACACGCGAATCAGGTGCAGGATGCCACCGACGATGCCGCAGCCACAACACACGAGCAGCAACCAGGGTTTGGTGCCAAATCGCGCATCCAGCCACTGCCCACCGGCAGCGAACAAAGCGACCGAAACCGCCAGCGTCAGCCCCGCGCCAAGAGCGCGCGAATTGCCTCTGGATGGTCTTGCCACTTGGTTCTTCTCCCCTCCGCCAAATACGGCGGAGACGAGGGGCGAAAAGAATAGCGGCCGCGGACAGGCCTCTGCAACAGATCGCAGCGATTTTCTGCCAGAAGTCACCGTCCAGATGCCACTGCATTTGCGGGCTGCGTTCGGATGGGCCGAGCGACCCGCATCCCAACTATGCAACATCGTTTTTCCCTGCTCGCCTCCACCACCCTGCTCTTCGCAGCCCCGGTCTGCGCACAGTCGCCCCTCGTCTCGCCGTCCTCGCGCACGCTGCTCGAGGGCAGTTCCTTCTCGCACCTCCCGATCGGCCGCGCCAGCACGCGCATGCAGACGCTGCACAGCGACATCCCGGGCGGCACCCTGCTCACGGGGCACGCCTACCGTCGCGACGCGGCCCAGGTCCGCGGCCACGTCGACGGGTTCGTCTGCGACATGCAGGTCACTCTCTCGATCTCGCCGAACGCCCCCACCCAGGCCTCGACGACGTTCGCCAACAACCCGGGTCCAGCCCCCGTGGTCGTGGTGCCACGCCAGCTCGTCGGCTTCCCAGGCACCGACCGGCCGGCGCTCGACCCGGCGCCGACCTTCGAACTCCTGGTGCCCTACCAGGTGCCGTTCGTGATGCCCCCGCAAGGTGGCACGCTCTGCGTCGACATCGAGATCTGGGGCAACACGTCCACGGCCGGTACCGACCGCAACCTCAGCCTCTACCTCGATAGCCACGAGCACTACACCAACGGCCACACCGAACAACCGGGTTTCCGCTTCGGCCAGGGTTGCCCTGCCCCCGGCAGCACGACCGCTTGCTCCGGCACGATGTCCTTCTGGCATCTGGGCAACCAGACCCAGATCGACCTCGCCCTGCGCAACGGCGTCGCCGAAGACGGCAGCGGTCTCTCCCGCACCTGGATCGCACTCGGCACCATGCCGGCGAACACGCCGTGGCCCCAGAACTCGGCGTGCACGCTCTGGGGTAGCGCCGACATCTGGTTCCCGATGCCTGGCCTGCCGGACAGCCAGGGCGACTACGACGGTAGCCTCCCGAACCTGCCGATCCTGCCGCCCGGCTATCGCCTGTGGTGCCAATCCGGCTCCATCCACCTCGGCACCGGCGCGCAAGCGTTCAGCGATGGCTCGACACTCGTCACGCCCCCCGCGGGCACGCTGCCGATCCCGACCAGCCGCGTCGCGAACAGCAACGACCACGCGGCGGCCACCGGAACGCTGTCGTACGCGGTGCCGGTGATGCAGTTCTTCTAGTCAATCTAGAAGGGCTCGCGGCAGCAGCGGGGCTGGATGCTTCGTTCGCCCGTGTTGTCCTCCCGCGTAGCTGCCGCGGTAGGGATCAACTGATTCTGAATGCGGCTTCGCCGCAGACAGAATCAGTTATCGAGCTTGCGGCACTCCGGGATCGGCGAGTTCTCGCCATAGGTCTCGACCGGCACGTCCTTGTTGAACGGCCCCAGCCCAAACAACTCCTCCAACTGCGAATAACTGTATTCGCGCACTCCACCATCGCCATTCAGCAACACGTGAACGGTGCCATCGCGAAGGCACCAGCCACCCTCGTTGTCGTTGGCCATCCAGGCTTCGTCAGAACCGCTCTCGCGAGTCTTCGAGTGTTTCTTGCTGCGCCCCACGTAGTGCGTGCTCGTCGTGTCCGTGTCGTTGAGCGTTGGCCATGGGTTCTCGCCTCGCGCAACCTGCTTCTTCAGGTCCTGGTAGACGAGGTCATTGTTGCGAGCGGGACCGGGCGTGAAAAACCGATCAAAGTTCTCCGGCGTGTGCTCGATGGAATTCGACGTCCACGTCGACATCACGAAGCGATAACCACCTTCCGGCGGCAGCGCGTCACCATGCTTGCGCTTGTATTCGAGCATCCAATCCCGGTGCCGTCCGAGGTTGGCCCTGTCGGCGAGGGCAAACGCACTGTCCTGGGTACCAATGATGTTGGGCAGCAGAACGGCCGCGAGCAGACCAATGATGCTGATGACGATCAGCAGTTCGATGAGGGTGAAACCGGACTGGATTCGACGCATCGGGCTGGGTTGGGTTCGAGGGGACCGGAGGGGTTGGCGTCTAGTCTAGCGCCGGTCCTGCGCAAGGAAACCACCGCCCGTGCGAACGGCGATAGAACTTGCCGCGGCAACGCATCTTCTGCGCCCAGATCGGGTGCAGACTGGCGGGCCGCTCCCGGTTGGCCCGGAACTTTCCAGGGCCGCGGTGCCCACGCACCGCACTCGTCAGGGTCCAAGGGCAGGACACCGCGCCCATCGGGAGACGAGTCGGGGCCGGTGCCAGGCGGCCCGCACCGGAAACCTGGTCCGGGAAGGCGCGAAAACCCCCTGCGCGCGGCCTCAGTTGCCGCGGCGCGCCGGGGTCTCGGCCCCGTTCGAGTTGTAACCCGCGTTGCCGTTCGGCGTCGGATTCGACGTCGGGGTGGCGTTTGGCGTCGGGTTCGTCACCGGAGCCTGCGGCTCCGTGACCGTGCCATTCGTGGTCGGCGCACCACCCGGCGTGCCGGGGTTCGTCACCGACTCGATCGCGGGTACTTCCGTCGTCGGGTTGGCCGGATTCGGCGTCGGGTTCGGCACCGGAACAGGCACCACGTTCGTTTCCGTGCCGGGCTTCGTCTCCCCCATCGGCTGCGCGGGTTGCGCATCGAGGTGGTTCTTCTGCTGGTAGCTCTGCGCGAAGAACGCATCGCCCGAGTACTCGCTCCACCACTGCCGCCAACGCAGCACCGAGACCATCATCTGGTCCTTGCTCTCGTTGAGGTGGTCGTAGCCGAAGTCATGCCCGGTCGACGCCTTCAACGCTTCGTGGCAGAGGTAGCGCACTTCCTTGCGGTCGCTGTCGAGGCCCTCGATGAGCGTCGGCGACCAGTTGAGGTCACCGAGCGACACGAGCGTGCGCGCCGCTTCCATGCGCACCGTCGCTTCGTCGTCCTTCATGACCTGCTGCAGGTCCGGGATCACGCGGCGATCGCCGATGCGGCCGAGCACCCACGCGCACGAACTGCGCACCTTGGGATTCTCGTGATGCAACCCGGTCAGCAGCGCGGGGATCGTCTGCTCCCCGGTCTGTGCGAGCCACATGAGGCTCTGCAGCAGTTCTTCGCGATGCTGGTAGGGAATCTGCTCGACGCGGCGCGTGATTTCGCCAGCCATCAAGGAGTTGGGTTGCTGGTACGGACTGTTGTTCGACGTCGTTTCCGTCGTCGTGCAAGCAGCAAAGCAGAACAGGAGTGTGGCGCTAAGGGCCGCGATCCTCATGGGTGTCCTCGTCGAGTTCGGGGGTGCACGGCGGTTTTCGCCGTCGCCCCAGTGACATCGGCATGCCACCCAAAGGAGCTTGAGGGGATTCCATACAGAACCGCGCGCGGCCGTTCCCGGACGGCGGCAACCCTTGCCACCGCGGGCTTTCCGAGTCGGTCAGCCTTGCTAAGGATCGTTCACCGCGCGTAGAGTCGATCGCTCGCGCGGCCACCTGCCGGCCGCAGCCAGCAAGGCGACACCAGGAGGATTCCCATGAACAAGGCTGATCTCGTCACAGAAGTCCAGAAGCAGCTCGGCAACGAGTGCAGCAAGGCTCACGCCGAACGCGCCGTGAACGCGCTCATTGCATCGATCCAGAAAGGCCTCAAGAAGGACAAGGAAGTGCAGATCGTCGGCTTTGGCACCTTTGCCGTGAAGAACCGCAAGGCGCGCATGGGCCGCAACCCGCAGACCAACGAGCCGATGCAGATCAAGGCTTCGCGCACCGTCGGCTTCCGTCCGGGGGCGACGCTGAAGGACAGCGTCTAGCAATTCGCTTGCGGGCGCGTCAGGCCTCGAGCCAGCCACCGCCCAACACCCGATCCCCGCTGTAGAACACCGCCGCCTGTCCCGGCGTGATCGCAGCGACCGCCTCGTCGAACGTGATCGTGGCCGCCCCGTGGCCGTCCGCCACGATCGTCGCTCTGGCCGCCGTGTGGCGCGCGCGCACCTTCACTTCAGCGCGCACCGAGACGCCCGCCCCTGGCGCATCCACGAGCCAGTGCACCCCGCGCACGAACGCCGTGCTGCGATCGAGTCCATCGCGCGCAACGAGCATCACGTCGCCACTATCCGGGTCGATCGACTGCACGTAGTGCGGCACGCCGAGCGCCGGCAGACCTTTCCGCTGACCCACCGTAAAACCGTCGATGCCGTCGTGACGGCCCAGTTCGCGCCCGTTCGGATCCACGAAGCGCCCGGGCCGGCCGCCGCCGCCACGCGCGCGCACGACATCGCGGTAATCCCCGGACGTGACGAAACAGATCTCCAGCGACTCGGGTTTCTCCGCGGTCGAGAGCCCGGCTTCGGCCGCGAGCGCGCGCACTTCGGGCTTGGTGAGGTCGCCGAGCGGGAACAGGGTCTTCTGCAGCGCCTCGCGCTCGATGCCAAACAGGTAGTAGGTCTGGTCCTTGGCGACGTCCTTCGCCGTGCGCAATTCACCGTCCACGGCGCGCGCGTAGTGCCCCGTCGCCACGGCGGCGGCCCCCACATCCTGGGCAAGTCGAAAAAGATGCCCGAATTTGAGCTGCTGGTTGCACAGAACACATGGGTTCGGGGTGCGTCCACGCCGGTATTCCGCCGCGAAGTGGTCCATCAGCACCGCGAACTCTTCCGCGTAATCCACCGCATAGAAAGGCATGCTCAACCGATCCGCAACCACGGCCGCGTCCCGTGCATCCGACGCCGAACAGCACGATTTCTCCTGCGCCGACTTGCCGGCGACCCCATTCCGCATGAAGACGCCTATGACATCGTGGCCCTGCCGCTGCAGCAGCAAAGCCGCCACGCTGCTGTCGACACCACCGGACATGGCTGCAAGTACGCGCATCGGTTTCAGGGGCCCGGACCACCCGGGGCGAACAGGATGCCGGGCTTTGCGTGCAACGCAACCGGGTAGGTGCCTATACTGTTCCGCCCTTCTTCCGTGGCTCCCCGAGACCCTTGATGCTGCAGACCGCGACATTCTTCGTTCCATTCGCTTCCCCGACCGCAAACCTGGCCACCCTGAACCTGGCCAGTCAGGAACCCAAGTCGGCAGCGGACACCCCCTCCGGCGCCCCGTCGACGACGCCCCTCGTCGGTGGCCCCTCCGGTGGCCCCGGCGGCCCGCCAACGCCGCCCCAGGCCCAGACCGGCGGCATGGACTCCAGCATGCTCATCTTCATGGGCCTGTTCGTGTTCGTCATGCTGTTCATGAGCATGCGCCGCGAATCGAAGGCCAAGAAGGAGCAGGCCGCGATGCTCGCTTCGATCAAGAAGGGCGACCGCATCGTGACGACGGCGGGCATCCACGCCACCGTCGATCGCCTCGACGACAAGACCGTCGTGCTGCTGCTCGACACCGTGCCGGTGACCTTCGAGCGCGCGGCCATCGCGCGGGTGGTGCGTGACGATGCATCCCTCGCAACCCAGAAGCGGGCCTGAACGACGCCTGCCGGCCTCGGCAAGCTCCGGGCAACGCGGCGAACACCTCGCCGCCGAGTTCCTGGCCCGGGCCGGATTCGTGATCGTGGCACGGAACCTGCGCACGACACACGGGGAAATCGACCTGCTCGTGCGGAAGGGGCGCGACTGGGCCGCCGTCGAGGTGAAAGCCCGGCGCGACCATCCGGCCCCCGAACGATGCATCTCGCCCGCCCAGCTCGACCGTCTCGCAGCCGCGCTGCGGGCCCTCGCCCCGGAGCTCGCCCCGCGCCCACGCAGCCTCCGCATCGACGCGGTCGCCATTCGTTGGTTGGCAGATGGACCGGATTTACTGCATTTTCCGAACCTCCGCAGCGTTCTTCCTGGCCCCCATGCAACGGGGCTCAGGCGTCGCCCTCTAGCCTGACCCTCGCGCCGGACGAACAACGCCTGCGCGACTTCGCTCGCCCTCTCCTCACTGGTCCTCTCTTAGCTCGCCCTGATGTCGACCCTCGCTGAACAGATCATCCCGCGGCGCAAGCTGCTGCTGATGCTCTGCGAGACCGTGATCTTCACGGTCGTACTGCTGGCCGGCACCAGTTCGCCCCCGCTCAGCACCAAGTCGTTCCTGCTGTTTGAGCCTTCGCTCGACCTCCTGCACGGCCTGCTGAGCTGCTTTACGATCGCGGTCATCTGCCAGGCGTCGCTGAGCTACAACGACCTCTACGACTGGAAGACCGCGCAGAACCGCGCCGAACTCGGCAATCGCCTCGTGCACTCGTGCGGTTACTCGCTCGTGATGCTGGCGTTCCTCGTGCTCGTGGCGCCGTCGTTGTTCGTGTTCCCGGGCATCAACGACGTCAGTGATGAGACGTGGAAGCTCATCCTGCTGCTCGGCATCGGCTTTGGCGTCGTCTACTTGTTTCGCCACGCGTTCCACTGGTTCTTCTACAAGTGGCGCTTTGGCGAACGCATCGTGGTGCTCGGCTCGTCGACCGAGGCCCAGCTGCTGGCTCGCATGGTGCTCGACAACCCGATGGCGGGTTACGAACTGCTCGGCATCATCGAAGAGCCGGGCCAACCACCGCTGAGCCCCGGCGCCGGCGACCCGCCCATTCTCGGCAACCTCAACAACCTGCGCGCCCTCTGCCGCGACGAAGGCATCAGCCGCGTCGTCGTCGCGCTGCGCGAACGCCGCGGCATGGTGCCCGTCGACACGCTGCTCGAATGCCGCATGGACGGCGTGCAGATCGAAGAACGCGAGGTCATGTATGAGCGCCTCACCGGCAAGCTCGCGGTCGAGAGCATGCGGCCCAGCTACCTCATCTATGGGCGCGGTTTCGCCAAAGACCCGCTCACGATGGTGAGCAAGCGCCTGCTGGACATCTTCACGTCGCTGATCGGCTTGACCCTGTCGCTGCCGATCTGCCTGGTCGCGATGCTGCTCATCAAACTGACCAGCAAGGGGCCGATCTTCTTCTGCCAGGAGCGCACCGGCCAGGATGGGGTGCCGTTCAAGCTCATCAAGTTCCGCACGATGCGCACCGACGCCGAGAAGGAGTCGGGCCCCGTGTGGGCGCAGAAGAACGACAGCCGCGTGACCGCCGTGGGCAAGATCATGCGCCTGTCGCGCATCGACGAGATCCCGCAGTTCTTGAACATCCTGCGCGGCCAGATGTCGTTTGTGGGCCCGCGGCCCGAACGCCCGCACTTCGTCGAGCAGCTGAAGAAGGAGATCCCGTTCTACCCGCTGCGCCACACGGTGAAGCCAGGCCTCACGGGTTGGGCGCAGGTGCGGCACCCGTACGGGGCCTCGATCGACGATGCGCGCGAAAAGCTGCGCTACGACCTCTACTACATCAAGAACCTCAACCTGGTGTTCGACCTGAACATCATCCTGCGCACGGTGTCGGTGATCCTGCGCGGCAAGGGCGCGCGCTAACCCGCTGCAGAACCCTGTTTGCGCGCCGGCTGGCGCGCGCTCTCGACCCTGGCCCAACGACGCGACGCCAGGGGCTTGACGCCATCGCTTAGTTTTCTAAGCTTGCAGGTCTAGGTGGTCGATCGAACCACCACCCTGACCCGCCCATGACCCAGACTCCCGAACCGACCGAACGCGAACTGCAGATTCTCAAGGTGCTCTGGGACCGCGGCGAAGCCACCGTGCGCGAGGTCTACGAGGCCCTGCGCGACACGGTGCCGATCGTGCAGAACACCGTGCAGGCGTTCCTGCGGCTCATGGAAGACAAGGGCCTCGTCAGCCACCGCACCGAAGGGCGCTCCTTCGTCTACCAGCCGACGGTGCCCGGCGACCGCACGAAGAAGAACCTGCTGTCGGGCCTGCTCGACACGGTCTTTGACGGCGCTCTGGACCAACTCGTCGCGAGCGCGTTCGAAGCCAAGAAGCCGAGCTCTGACGAACTCAAGCGGCTGCGCAAGTTGCTCACGGAGGCCGAGAACAAGCGAGGCCAGGGCAACGACGAGAACAAGCGAGGCAAACCATGAACACGCTGTTCGATTTGCTGGACGCGCTGGCCGCGCACGGCCCGACCATACTGCTCGGCGCGTCGGTCCTGCTGCTCGCAGGTTGCGTCGCGATGCGCTGGACTTCGCACGGTGCCGAACGACGGCGTCTCGGCGTGTGGACGGGCGCGGCCGTAGGCATCTACCTGCTCGTCGCGTTCGTGCCGATGCAGCGTTGGCAGGTGAGCTTCGAAGTGACCGACCCCGCTCCCGCGCCAGAACCGGCGCTGGCTGCCGAGCTCCTGGCCAGCACCGCGGATGCTACCCCCCCCGTCGACCCGCAGGTCCGCCTTGCGGCTTTGCAGGCGCAGGTCGAACGCATTCTGGACGCCGAGCCAATCGAAACGACGGACGCGGGCGCACCGATCCCACCCCCCAAGAACGAGCCGGTCACCTCCACACCTTGGCCGTTCCGACGCCTCGCCGCCGGGGCCTACGTGCTCGCGGCCTTCCTGCTGCTGCTGCGCCACGCACTCGGTTTCCATCGCCTGCATCGCCTGTTGCGCCGCTGCCAACCGGCGCCCGCAGCCTTGCGGCATGGTTTGCCACTGCCGAAGTTAGCGCGCGTGCTGGTCGCCGAACACGCCGTGCGCCCGTTCTGCGCGGGCTGGCGACGCCCCGTGATCGTGCTGCCGCGCACGCTGCTCGAACCGCACCGCCGCTCGCAAGCCCGCGCCGTGCTCCGCCACGAAGCGGCCCACCTGCAGGCCGGCGATCCGGCCGTGCAGATGCTGTTCGCGCTGCTCGCGATCCCGCTCGGCCTGCACCCGCTGTTCTGGTGGCTCGTGCGCGACGTGCGCTTCCAGTGCGAACTGCTCGCCGACGACACCGCCGCCGCCGCTGACCGCGCCGACTATGCGCGCGAACTCATCGATCTGGCCGAACGTGCAGCCCCCGCGCTGCAGGCCGTCGGCACCGTGTCCGTGTTCCATCGCCCGTCCGACTTCTACCGGAGAATGCAGATGCTGCTACAACGTGAAGGTCGCCTGATTCCGTCGTCATCCCGCCTGCGCCGCACAGCGCAGGCCGTGGCGGCGTTGCTCTGTGTTTCTGTCGCCGCGAGCGTGCTCGGGGTGCCACTCAGGGCGCAGGATCCAACGCCGGAATCGGCCCTGCGGCAGCAGAACGACAAGCTGCGCGCCGAGCTCGATGCGTTGCGCGCGGAGATCCAGAACCTGCGTGAGGCCGTGACCAACACCAGCGGAGTCCTTGGACGACTCAACGACGGCCCTTCCGGCGCTGAGCAGGGGAGGGCATCACTAGAGAGGATCCCGGACCTGCGCGCGATTCTGGAAAACGCTGATGGTTTGGTTGGCAGGCTTATTGTCGACCCTTCCACTGGGGATAGGTTGCGGTCGATCTTGCAGAAGCTGAACGAGGATGCCAAAGCCACCGATGGGACGGTTGACGAGGCGACCTGGAACGAATTCGCGAAGAGGCTCGACGCAAGTCGAACGCAGTGGGAAAGCCACCGGCGGACCGGGCAAGACAACGCCACCCCACGTACCTACACGATCAAAAAGGGCGACTCTCTCCGTACGATTGCCAAGCAGCTCCTCGGCTCAGCAGATCGCGTCGACGAACTCATGGCCGCCAATCCGGGCGTCGATTGGACTCGGCTGCGGGTCGGCCAGACGGTGGGCCTGCCCACCGGCAAGGAAACGCCACCAGGAATCGTTGAACTGACTGCTCCCAAGGAACCGCAGGATGACCTGGTAGGCGAACTCCAAGCTCGCACGATCAGGGCCGCGCTCGAGCAGCGCCGAGCCGCCAACAACTCCAACGCCAAAGCCCCCGAAACCCAGGATCCGCAGCCCGAGGGAGTCCCGGTCCTGAAGGACATCCCCCTCATCAACAACCTGTTCCGGGACAACGCCAACGGGAACGCCACCAGCAACGCAAACCGCACGGCCCCAGCCACCACTGCCGAGGCCACCGCCGAGCAGAACCCGGAGCCCCGCCAATTCTTCTTCAGCGAACCAGACGTCTTCTTCCGCGGACCAGACGGAAAGCTAAGGCCGCAACTGGGCCTGCCTAAAGAAGACCGCACCGCACCATCCGCCACCGCGGAAACCACCGCCGATCTCGCGAGCCGCTTCCTGGACCTGCAAGGAGAACTCGAAGTTGCCGAGCTGACTGCAAGCGAAGTCGAATCGATGGCGAAGGCAGGTCGCGCGATGATGTCCGAAGCGAAGCGAGCCACCAGCAAACGCGACACCCTGCAGAAGAAGCTCGCAATCGTGCGGTGTCTCATCGACGGCGAGATCCAGGCCACCGAGAGTGAACTCAAGTGGCTCGAGCGCAAGTTGAAGGAAAGCGACAAGTACGAGCGACTGCAGATCGATGCGCAAATCCAGCGCGCGAAAGTTCGCCTCGAAGTGCTGCGTTCGGTGAAGTGACCCGAACGGACCCGCGCGCTATCGTGCGCGTGTGCCGCCGCCCTACGCCGCTGTCTACTTCGACTGTGATTCGACGCTCTCGTCGATCGAAGGGGTCGACGAACTGCTGCAGTTCGCCGATCCCGCGCTGCGCGCCGACATCGCGCGCTTGACCGAGCAGGCGATGAACGGGCAGTTGCCGCTCGCCGAGGTCTATGAGACGCGCCTGCAACGGCTGGCGCCGAGGCGCGAGCAGCTCGACCGGATCGGCGCGCTCTACGTGCAGAAGCTCGTGCCCGACGCGCTGCGCACCGTGCAGGCCCTGCAGTGGCTCGGCAAACACCTGGGCATCCTCAGTGGCGGCCTGCTCACGCCCGTGCAGCACGTCGCCGCCGCACTTGGCATCCCGGTGGCGAACGTACACGCGGTGGCGCTGGTGTTTGATGCGGACGGCAGCTACCGGGACTTTGATCGTTGTTCGCCGCTGTGGCGCAACGGTGGCAAGGTCGAAGTGATCCGGGCCCTGCCCGCCGGTCACCGGCCCCTCGCGTTCATCGGCGATGGTGCCACGGACCTCGAAACCCAGGGCACCGCCGCGCGTTTCGTCGGCTTCGGCGGCGTCGTCGCGCGACCGCTCGTAAAGGCGCGGGCGGAGACCTTTGCGAACGGCCCGTCGCTGGCCACCATCCTGCCGCACGTGCTCGCTGCCGACGAATGGCAACGACTTGCGGCGAACCCGCAATTCGCCCCGTTGCTTTCGTCCGCGAAAGCATGATGCTCTTCGCATGGGCGACCACCCCGTGCTGTTCATCCCAGGCCCGACCGAAGTCGACCTGGAGCTGCGCCAGATCCTCGCCATGCCGCTGCTCGGCCATCGCGAAACGAAGTTCGTCGCCGTCGTGCAGGACGTCTGCACGCGATTGCGCGGTCTCTACCTGACTGGCCAGTTCGCCGCGTTCGAAACGTGCCCCGCGACAGCGCTCATGGAGGCCGCCGTGCGCAACCTCGTGCCACGCGGCGGGCGTTCGCTGCACCTCGTCTGCGGCGCGTTCAGCGAACGCTGGTGGCAGATTGCCAAGGCATGCGGCCGCGATGCCGAAGCGTTGGTGGTGCCGCTGGGCCATGCCCACCCGGCGAGCCTGCTGCGCGAACGCCTGCAGAAAGGCCCCGCAGTCAGCGCCGTGGCGATCACGCACAATGAGACCGCGACCGGCGTGCTCGAACCACTGCGCGAACTCGCCGCCGTCGCGAAGGAACATGCGCCCGGAGCCGTCATCATGGTCGATGTCGTGACGAGCCTCGCCGGGGCCGAAGTGCGCTTCGACGACTGGGGACTCGACTTCGCATTCGCGGGCACGCAGAAGTGCCTCGCGCTGCCGCCCGGCCTCTGCACCTACGCGGCGAGCCATCGTGCGCTCGAACGCGCGGGCACGATCGAAGAACGGGGTTTCCTGCTCGATCTGCCGCGCGCCGTGAAGGAGACCAACGAAGGCAAGACCCTGGCGACGCCGTGCGTGCCGCTCGTCTACGCGCTGCAGCGCCAACTCGAGCGCATCAGCGAAGAGGGCCTGCCCCAGCGTTGGGCGCGGCACCTCGCGATGCGCGATACCACGCTGGCCTGGGCGCAACGCTGCGGCATGGCCCCGTTCGTGCAGCTGGACACGGCACGTTCGCCGACCGTCAGCTGCATCGACGCCCGCGGCGCCAATGTGCAAGGGCTCGCCCAACAGGCGGCGAACGCGGGCTTCAAGATCGACCAGGGTTACGGCGAGTTGAAGGGCAAAGCGTTCCGCATCGGCCACATGGGCGACCATTCGCTCGCGCGCCTGCAGGAGCTGCTCGCGGCCCTCTGATCGGCCCGAGGGCGGGCACGCGGCCCCAACACCTGACACCGACTAGACGAACAGATTCGTGCGCGCGGCCTCCAGCAAGCGCACCACAGCGGGGTTCTTCACCCGGCGTTCGACCGTGATCGCGTAGTAGCGGCAGCGCAGTTCGGGGATCACACCGAGGGAGACGAGGCCGCGGCGCCGCAGATCCGGCGCCAGCACGACCGGCGCCAGCATGAGCCCGATGCCAGCCTGTGCAAACGTGGTCGCCAGCGCTGAGTCTTCGACCTCGGCGCGCACCGCGACGCGCAGATCCATGCCGCGCATCCACGCCTCAAACTCGCGCCGCAACTGGCTGTCCTCCAGGGGCAGCACGAACGGCTCCCCGCGCAGCGACTCGGGGAACTTGCGCCGCAGGCGACGCGCCATCGACTCGGTGCCAAACACCGCAAACTCGGCCACACCGAGCCCATGGCTGAACGTTCGCACGCGCCCTGCACCGGGTGCTGGCACGTCCGCAATCACGAGGTCGAGTTGGTACGCAGAGAGTTCGGCCAGTAAGCGGTCCGGGCGGTCCTCCCGCACCACGAGGCGGGTCGAATCGGCCTGGGTCGATTCCCCACCGCTGACCAGCGGTTGCAGCAACCGGAACGCGAGCCCCTTCGGCACCACGTCGGCAATGCCGACCTGCACCCGCAGCGGCAACCCGGTCGGCCGATCGCGCACCGTGTCGAGCAACTCGCGGCCGAGCCCGAAGATCTGTTCGGCGTAGTCGTAGACGAGGCGGCCCATGTCCGTGAGCACGAGACCGCGCCCCTGCCGGGCGAGCAACTTCTCCCCCAACGCGCGATCCAGCAGCCGCAACTGGGTGCTGATCGAGGGCTGGCTCACGTGCAGCGTCTGGCTCGCCTTGGCAATGCTGCCGTCGCGGGCCACCACGTAGAAATAGCGCAGATGGTGAAAGTTCAGCCACTCCATGGCGCCGGGACGATAGCCATCGCACCCGGACGATGCTTAGCTTTTCTCGATGTCTCGCATCGAAACCTTCGGTTTGTCGATGCGGCCTAAGTAGCCGATCCTCAGCACGTTCCAAACCAAAGACAACTCATGAACGTGCTCGTCTCCTTCCGCGATCGCCGCCCATCCGAACAACTGGCCTACGTAGCGCGCCGCTCCGTCGAGAGCGCGCTCGACCGGTTCCGGACCCGGATCCGCGATATCACGATCAAGATCCGCGATGAGAACGGTCCCAAGGGCGGTGAGGATCAGGCCTGCTCGCTGGCGGTGCGGGTCCAGGGTGGTGGCGAGATCCACCTCCATGACCGCGACAGTTCGCCCGAGTCCGCCCTGCACCGTCTGGCCCGCCGGGCCGCCCGCATCCTCGCTGGCATGACGCGCTTGCGCCATCGCCGCAAACCAGGCTGAGCCGACCGTCACCGGTCCGCGTCTCCCGATCCCCGCGACCCCTGCTGCGGAGAATCCTCATGAACAACCAACTGAAGACCATCCTGTTGCTCGGCGGCTTGTCCGTCCTGCTCGTCTCGCTCGGTGGCGCCATCGGCGGCG
Source organism: Planctomycetota bacterium (assembly GCA_020851075.1). Lineage (GTDB taxonomy): Bacteria > Planctomycetota > UBA1135 > UBA1135 > UBA2386 > JADZDL01. The sequence continues at coordinate 27,727 of JADZDL010000138.1, forward strand.
CCTTCACCTACGTGTTCCTCGGCATCGCGCTGCTGATGAACCTGTTTGGCTACCTCTATTCGGACCGCATCGTGCTGCGCATGAGCGGTGCGCGCATCGTCGACGAAGCCGAAGCACCGGCGCTGCACCAGATGGTGCGCGAACTGGCCGATCGCGCCGGCCTGCCAATGCCGACCCTGGCGATCGTGCAGGATCCGACCCCCAACGCGTTCGCCACCGGGCGTTCGCCATCGCGTGCGGTGATCGCCGTGCACGAAGGCCTGCTGCGCCTCGTCACGCCGGGCGAATTGCGCGGCGTGCTGGCGCATGAACTCGCGCACGTGAAGAACCGCGACACCCTGGTCGCGACCATCGCGGCCGCCGGGGCCACCGCGATCACGCACTTTGCGCACATGATCCAGTGGAGCGCGATCCTCGGTGGTGGCTCGTCGAACGACGAAGAAGAAGGTAGTGCGGGCGGTGGCCTGCTGATGGCCTTCCTGGCCCCGATTGGCGCCATGCTGCTGCAGATGGGCATCAGCCGTTCGCGCGAATTCCTCGCCGACGACTACGCGGGCCGGCTCACGGGCGAACCCGAACAGCTCGCGAGTGCGCTGCAGAAACTGCAGGCGTATGGCGAACACATGGTCGCCCAAGGTGCCACCGGGCCGCAACCGGCCACCGCGGGCCTCGCGATCGTGAATCCACTCGCGGGCGGCGGCATGTTCCGCTGGTTCTCGACCCACCCGCCCATCGAAGCACGGGTGACGAAGCTGCACGATCTCGCGCGCGAACTCGGCCGCGCCTTCGACGAACGCGTCGCGTAGCCCTACCGGGTCAGCAGCAGGAGCGCGGCCCCACCGACCGCAACCAGGGTGCCGACGAAGCCCAGCCAGCCGACCCGCGCGCCGTAGGCGATGCGGGCTACGGGCATCATGAACAGCGGCGAACTCGCCATGAGGGTCGCCGCGATGCCGAGCGGGGCCAGGTGCGTGGCGGTCATCGACAACCACACGCCGAGCACCGGGCCAAACACCATGCCGACCATGGCGCCGGCAAACGCCGTGCGGTGGCGCAGGACAACGAGCATGGCAAGAGGGCGCCGCTGCACGATGGCCAGCAGCTGCAGCGCCACCGCCCCCGTCGCCATTCGCACCAACGTCGCCGGCAACGGACTGACGCCGGCGGGCAGGTCGGCAGTCTCCGCCATGCCCTGCCGCGCCAGCACGACGCCGCCCGCCTGCCCCAACGCACCAAGCAGCGCACCCCCGATCCCGAGCCACCACTGCCGCGGGGACAGGTTTGGGCTCCACGCCGACCCTTCCCGGCTCCGCATCAGCACGAGGGCCACACCGAGCATCGACAGGGCGATGCCGAGCACCATCCAGCCGTTCGGCAGGTCTCCTTGCAGCGCCGCGATGCCAGCCGCCATGGCCGGCCATGTCGCCATGACCACCGAACTGAGGCGCGGCCCGATCGTGGCCAGCGCATGGAAGTAGCCGATATCGCCGAGCACGAGGCCTGCGAGGCCCGAAAGGGCCAGCAGCACGATGCGTTCCATCGGCGCCTGCGTGGGCCAGACTTCGCCGGACGACCACCACACCAGCAGTGCGAGCACCGGCAACGCCGCCCACAGGCGGAACTGGTTGGTCGCGATGCCGCCGACGGCACGACTGGCGATGCCAAAGGACAGGCTCGAGACGGTCCAACACATCGCGGTGGCAACCGCGCAGACTTCGCCGAGGTAGGGCATCGTGCAAATCCGGCAGCGCAGAACCGCCTGCTGGCCGTAACTTCTAGCGACCGTGACCGAGGTCGTCGACGAGTTCCTGCACTGGCTGCAGAGCGAGCAGCAGAAGAGCACCGCCACGCTGCGTGCCTACGGTGGCGACCTGCGCACCTTCGCCGTGTGGCTGCAGGGGCACGGGTGCACACCGGAGCAGACGACGCGCTTCCTGTTGCGCCGCTATCTCGTCGAGCTCGAGCAGCAGGGCCTTGTCGCGACGTCCGTGCAGCGCAAGCTCGCGAGCCTGCGCGGCCTGTTCGGCTGGCTGCAGGAACGTGGCCGCATGGAGAAGAACCCGGCCAAGCTGCTGAAGGGCCCCAAAGCGCCGCGCCGCGTGCCGCACTTCCTCACGACGGCCGAAGTCGATCTGCTGCTCGGGCAGGCATTCTGTGAGTCGCCGCAGGGCCAGCGCGACCGCGCCATCGTCGAGGTGCTCTATTCGACCGGCTGCCGCGTCAGCGAATGCTCGGGCATGAAACTGGCGCAGCTGGACCTCGAAGAAGGCATCGTGCGCGTGCTCGGCAAGGGCCAGAAGGAGCGCATCGCGATGCTCGGTGGCCCCGCGCGCACGGCGGTGCTGGCCTGGCTCGAAGGTCGCCGCCAGCTGCTCCAGCAGGCGAAGCGAACGGATCCGGGCAGTCTGTGGGTGAACCGCTTCGGCCGCCCGCTGAGTTCGCGCTGGGTGTTCCAGACCGTCGTCGACTGCGCGAGGCGCGCCGGCATCCAATCGTCACTGACACCGCACGGCCTGCGCCATTCGTTTGCGACCCACCTGCTCGACCGCGGCGCCGACCTGCGCAGCGTGCAGGAGCTGCTCGGTCACGCGCGCCTCGTCACGACCGAGATCTACACCCACGTGTCGATCGGTCGTTTGCGCGAGGTCTACGACCATGCGCACCCACACGGCCGCGACCACGACACGGGCACAACGTAGCCCGGGCCGCCTCCCCCGTCGGACCTATCACGGCAGGATCGAAAGCTGCAGCGCGTGGCTCGCGCGCAAGCCGACCGAACCACAACCACCGCTGTCGAGGGCCAGCCACTGCGCCCCGAGCACCGTCCCGGCCGGCACGAGCGACAACGGCGCGGGCAAGACCATGCGGCCGTCGGCATCCCCGACCACGATCGAGAACACCGGCGCAGGCAGCCCGATCCACAGATCGAGGTCAAACAGCGGTGTCGGGATGGACGACACGCCCCCGAGCAGGACCCCGCCCAGTGCGTTCGCGGGCCCGCGGCTACCGACGATCTGGAACTCGGCCTCGCCCGTTCGCGCCGCGCGACTGGCGTTGCACCACATACCATCGTCGCACGCGGGAGAACCACCACCAACACACTGCACTCCCGCGGGCAACAACTCATCGTCGCAGACTTGCCAGATCTGCTGCAGGTACGGGTAGACGAGCGGATACCGATTCAGGGTCAAGAACACACCACTGGCGTCGTGGGCGCGGTCGACCCAGGCCGCAAATCCAAACGCGCCGCCGGCGCTGGCCTGCACGGTCTGGCCCTGCCCATCGCGGCGATCAAGCCAGATGCCGATGCCGTACGGAGCCCCTTCCGGATGCGGCGTGTTCAGGACTGGCAGACCAGAAGTCTGGTCCGACAGCATGACATCGACGCTGGCCGGCTGCAGCACCTGCACGCCATGCCAACTCCCGCGCGCCCGCAGCATGTCGACGAACGCAGCATAGTCCCGCAGGTTGCTGCGCGCGCCCCCGGCGATGCGCGGGTTCAAGGTCGGTCCAAACGCGTAGTAGTCGGTGGCCGTCATCTGCAGCGGCCCCGCGATGCGCTGCTGGAACAACTGCGCCCACGGCATTCCCGCGGCGACCTCACACACGGCCCCCGCGACATGCATCGACACACCCCCATACTCAAACGTGGTGCCGGGCGCGGCCTGCAACGGCAGGGTGGCAAGATGTTGGGCAGCAGCCCGCAGCGTGGTCGTGTTGTCGTTGATCGCCGGATCGTTCGCCGGCATGCCACTCGTGTGCGCAAAGCACATGCGCAGGGTGATCGCCGCGAGCGGTCCGCTGTTGTATTCCGGCAGGTACTGGCCGACGCGGTCATCGAGCGACAACGTGCCACTGTCGACCAACGACAGCAGCACTGCCGCCGAGAGCGTATTCGTCGCCGACGCGATGGCAACCACTTCGGCCAACGTGAAGGCCCCGTGCACCGATTGGTGCAGGGTCTGACCACGCTGATCAACCTGGATGCAGGAGTCCCCGATCACCGGGTAGGCGGCGAGGAAGTCCTCGCCAATCGCGGCAACCGCATTGAGGTCGTGGCAACCAGGTCCCTGAGCTGCCAGCAGACACGGGAGAAGAACCGCAGCAACGGAAGAGCGAAGCATGGCCCCAATTGGCGCAGAGTGGCGCCGCGGGGACACAGCAGGCCTCAGGAAGCAGCGCGCCGCGACGTCGCGTCGATGGCGGCGAACGCGATCAGGTAGATCGCAGCGCTGCCAACGAGCACGGCGGCAAACCCGAACTGCATCGAGACGATCACGCAAAGAATCGAGCCGACCACGGTGGTCGTGCCGTTTACGGCCCAGGCCCATGGCACGAACGAGGGGTTGATCTTCTGCACGATCGAGATGCCATGCGCGAACGGCATGCCCAGCGCCATGGCCGCCGGCGCCACGAGCAGCATCACGACGGCGCCGCGCGCGATCAAGGGCAGCGTGATGCACGCGTGCACGATCGCTTCGCTGCCGTACGCGAGCAGGCTGATCCACACGAGGATGGCCACCGGCACGAGCCGCGCCGCAGCGGAACCAGGCTTGAGCCACTTCCCGCTCAGCATGCTGCCAACGCCGGTGAAGACGAGGATCGCAAACAGCGTGACGACGATCGAGTAGAGCGGCTGGCCGAGCAGCAGCGTGAACTTCTGGATCAATGCGATCTCGATGCCGATGAAGCCGATGCCGAGGCCCGCGAAGTAGACCAGGAATGGCACCGCGCCGGCGCGCGAACCCGTCACCGTGCCGCGTCGGAACAGCATCGGCAGGAGGATCAGCACCACCGCCGCGATCGAGCTGTACAACAATTGCCGCCAGAGGAACTGCGGGTTGCCCTGCACCACCCAGGTCGGTTCGTACTTGCGCGCCTCCGCGACATCGGGGCGATCCCAGCGCAGGAAGCTGAAGAAGTAGGGCCAGTCATCGGTGGTCGGCCGGATGTCGTACGGGTAGTCGGCGGTGAACTTCGCCTTGTCGGGCGCCACCACGAACTCCTCGACGCCGTTCTTCAATTCCCGCCCCGGCAGGTAGCGCTTCTGGATCTTGCAGTCATCGGCCCACGCTTCGACCTTGGCGACTTCCTCGGCCGTGAACTTGCCCTTCTTGAGCATCACCGCGCAGAGGTTGTCCGGTGTCGACAGCGAGATCACGGAGGACGCGAAGTCGGCCTGCGCCGCCGGCGGCAACGCCGTGAACATGTTGTGCAGGAGCCGGATCGACTCCATGTCCGCGGCCATGCGCGTGATCTGCAGCACGCCATTGTCGGTCAGCCGGTCGTACATCGTGCGGCAGGCGCCGACGGTGTAGAGATAGTTCTCGGCGAGCACATACGCGCCGGAATTGAGCGCCGTCCACGTGTCGATGCCCGTGAGCTGGATCACGTCGTAGTGCTCGGTGTCGCGCATGAGCGCGGAACGGCCTTCGTCGCAGACCACGTTGACGCGCGGATCGGCGAACAGCGGCGCCGAGAATTCCTTGGCGACACTGCCGTGCAGGTCGAGGATCGAACGGTTCAGTTCGATGCCGTGAATCACGCTCGCGTCGTGGATCTTGGCCGCCCAGAGGTCCGGCGCGCCACCGACCCCGATGACGCAGATCTTCGGTTTGGAGCCCTGCTTGAGCTCAAACGCCGAAGAGTACATCGTGTACTTGAGCACATCGAGCTTCTCCGGCTCGCTGCCGAAGTCGGTCAACATCGTGCCAGCGTCGCCGTCCTGACCAATCCACCACTGGCGCGGCAACGGCATCGCCATCGCCTTGGCCCCGCGGGCCTGCAGGAACGTGGGGAACGACGCGGGCAACGGCAGCACGTCGACGCGCGAATTGGCGGACCACTGGGAATACACCGGCCGGCCAAACGTCGGCACCGTGTGCGCCTGCGTGAGATCGAGCCAACGCTTGCCGGGCACCGGGAACCAACCGTCGAGCATCGGCATGCAGGCCACACTCGCAGCGGTGAGCAGGAGCAGACCACCGCGCGTCGAGGTGCCAACGGACGCCGGCGCCGCACTGATCGCGGCGAGCAGCGCCAGGGCCACCGTCGCGAGGAAACAACCGCCCGCACCAACCGGCCACAACAGCAGGGGGCAGAGCAGGCAACCTACGCCTGCGCCAATCAGGTCGGCAGCGTAGACACTGTGCACCCGCGAGGCGTTCGCCGACAGCAGCAGTCCGATCGCCGTGCCGCCGAAGAAGAACGGCACCGCACAGGCGAGGTTGAAGGCCGAGAACTGCAGGGTCTCCTTCAGGGTCTCAAACTTCAGCGTCTCCGGAATCTGCGCCAGCAGCAGGTACGACCAGGACAAGGGCAGACTCACCACGAACATGAGGCTGAACGCCCAGATCCACTGCTGCGGATTCTTGCGCCACTTGCGATCAAACAGGGCCAGCAGCGAACCCGACGCACCGATGCCAAGCAGGCTGTTGCTGATGATCAGGAAGCCGAAATGGAAGTGCAGCCGCAGCGCGCAGACGCGCGTGAGCAGCACCTGGAACACGAGCAACGAGCCGGCGAGCAGCGCGATGGTGAGCCAGGAGCGGCGCAGGGAGACCGAGGGGTTGAGTTCCGTCATGCGCAGTTTGGGCCGGACAATCTACCGGCCAGAAGGCGCATCGAGGCCGAGAATCCCGCGCGATGGGCGACGTCTCGATCTGGAACACCACCCCGTTCCGCGGCCGTGACGGGCCATCGCGTGCTGGCCCCGATGCCACCGCCACCGCTGGCCCCGGCGCGCGGCCTCAGAAGTTGCTGCGGTACGCGTCCCACATCGAAGCGTGCCACCCGGTCCAGGCCCGGTGCCACCCTTCGGTGTGCTGGACCTGCATGTAGCGGTCCATGTAGTCGAAGAACGCCGGATGGGCCCAATGGGCCTGCAAACCGAGCATGCGCGCCGCCAGCGCCTGGCCAACCCACCCGTTCGCGGAGCAGCAGCGCCGGTAGGGATTGTCGTCCCAGCCGGCGCGGTCGGTGTCGAGCTGCGAAGCGTGGTTGAAGCCCCATTCCGGCAGGTCGGCGTGTTCCTTCGTGTAGCCGCCAAACCCCCAGTTGTAGACCCCGGTGCTGGTCTCCCGCACGTAGAACGTCTGCCCGTCCTCGGCGAAGAACTGTTCGCCCGCAGCGGCACTGCGGCGCTCCGAGCGGTACTTCGCACCGATGCCGAGCATGCTCTCGTCGTGAAGCACGAGCCCAGCCAGCAGGATGGGGAACTTGCGCCCGCTGCCGTGCCCACCGAGGCCCGGCCAACGGCCGCCGCCGCGCAGCACCCCATACAGGTCGATGCCGAGTTGCGTCATGCGCACGAGCAGCTGGCGCTTCTGTTCGTTCGTGGCTTCGAGATTGAGCAGCAGACCGCCCGTCCCCACCAGCGCCGCGATCTCGCGCCCGTAATCGGGCATGTTGTCCGCGGGATGCGCGTAGCGAACCGGCCATTCGGGAAAGTGATCGAGCCAGACCCGCTCGAAGGCCGCGGCAACCACCTCGATGGGCGGCACCGTAGAGACCGGCTTCTCCCGCCGTAGCACCGTGAAATCAAGGTCGGCGGCGCGATGCGGCATGGTCTTGTCGCCGCGCACGTACGGCGGCCGGAACGCGTCCGGAGCCGGCGCTTCCTTGAGCACCGTCAATACGGCGGCGGTCTGTAACTGCGGCAGCAACTTGCGATCCAGGCGGCTGCGCACCGACACGAGGTTGGTCGGCCCGGCAAGTTTCAGCGCATGCTCGGCGTCGAGGCCGAACGCGACGTTCTGTTCGGGCGCGTACCGTTCCCGGTGTTCATCGCCGAACAGGCAGCTGTCGTAACCCTGCTTCATCGTGGTCGGGTCAGGGTCGACCATCGAACCATGCAGGATGCGGCCCTCGAGTTCGACACACCGGGGCTCGATGCTGATGATGGTGACCGGCCCGATCACCCAGGGATCGCCGTTCACGAACGCGCCGACCTCGACTTCCGCCGCAAAACGCCAGGTGATGCCGTGGTGTTCGACGAAGGTCGCCAGCTGCGGTATGCCCGCGCGATCCTGCCCGGCCGGAGTCACTTTGGGGGCGGACGCATCCTGGACCTGCGCCGGCAGCAGCGCCGCGCCGCCCAGCGTGCAGCCGAACAGAACGAGCGCACGGAAGGCGCTTTGCGCGGTAGTTGCCACGCCCGTAGGGTAAGCGGGCCAGCGCCGGATCCAAGCCAGATGCGCGCTCCTCGGCGGCCCCGAGGCCGTTCCTTGCGCCTGGGCTCCGCCCTGGCACCACCGAGCCGATCCGGGGAGTTCGCAAACCTCTCGATCCGGAACGCACCCGGCGTATGCTCGGATCGCCTCGGTCCGGTGCCCGCCGAACGCGGAGGCCCTCGTTCCCCTTTTGCCTTCGATCGGAGAGGTTGCCATGGCCCCCACCCGAGCCGCCGTCCTGGCTGCGTTCGCGCAGCACCGTTGTTCTGCGATCCTGCGCACGAGTGACCGCGACGTGGTCCGGCCCGCCCTCGAGGCCGCCATCGCCGGCGGTTTCAAGATCGTCGAGGTCACGATGACGACGCCGGATTGCCTCGAGCACATCCGCGCGCTCAGCGAACGCCATGGCCTGCTGGTTGGCGCCGGCACGGTCCTGACCGTGGACGAAGCCAAGGAAGCGATGGCCGCCGGGGCGAGGTTCCTCGTCTCGCCGTGCACGGATGCCCAGATCATCACGTTCTGCCGGCAGCATGACCTCGTCTCGGTGCCGGGCACCTTGACGCCGACCGAGATGATGACCGCGCACCGCGCCGGCGCCGACATCGTCAAGTTGTTCCCAGGCCCCGCCAACGGCCCAGACTTCGTGAAGGCCGTGCGCGGCCCGCTGCCGTTCCTGCGCATCTTCCCGACCAGCGGCGTCACCGAGGAGAACTGCGACCAGTGGCTGGCCGCTGGCGCGTTCGGCGTCGGTTTCGTCGCCTCGCTGTTTGACGCCGACGACCTGCGCCTGCATCGCTTCGACGTGATCCGCGCCCGCGCCTCGCGCATGGTGGCCAAGGTGCAGGCCTTCGCCCGACCGGCGGCCAGCGGAACTGGTGCGGTCGCGGTGACCTCGTAACAGTCAGTTCGCGCGCTTCGCCCACGCAAACAGCCGGCCCAGCAACACGAGGCTGCCTTGCACGGCAACGGCACACTGCCCCGGCGGCAGGTCCCATCGATCCGCGAGCACAAAGCCCGCGACGAAACTCAGGAACCCGGCCAGGGGTGCCAGCCAGAGCACCATCGCGAGGCTGCGCGCAACTTCGCGAGCGAACAACACCGGCAGGATGGCACAGCCGAACGTGAACGTGAGCCCGGTGGCGTGCATCGCAAAACCGAGGCCTAGACCGAGCCACGCACCGACCAGCAGATCAAGCCGCAGGACCGACGAGCCATACGCCTGCGCACTGCCCGGATCCATCGCCCACAACAGCAACCGCCGCCGCCAACGCCAGGTGGCCAGCAAGGTGCCGAGCAGCAGGAGCAGCGCCAGATAGACGTCCTGCGGCGAGGCGCCGAGCAGTGACGACAGCATGAGGCGCTGCACCTCCTGCAGGCCGTGGGGCGCGTTCGCGAGCAGCAACATCGCGCCGGTGCCCGCAAACAGGAAGATCCACACCGCGCTCGCTTCGAGCGACGAACCACGCTGCGACAACGCACGCATGGCGACGACGGCGGTGAGCACGGCCATCGCGAGCCCCATGCCAAGCGCCATCGTCTCTTCGTGGCTGTGACCAACGGCGGCGTGCGCGGCGAGTCCCGCCCACATCGCGAACGCGATGCCGAAGTTGGCGCTCTGTCCGATCGCGGCCGCGAGGAAGACCTGGTGGCGCAGGACGAGCACGACGCCGAGCAGCGGCAACGCGGTCGCGAGCAGGAGCCCGACCAGGATCGCGTCGCCAAACATGAGCCAGTAGTCGGCACCGTAGCTCTGGGGCACGACACCGGGCGCATAGCAGGCCAGCAGAGCGTTCATGCCGGGAAGTCCTCCCGCAGCTCGGCCGCGCGTGCATCCGCAAACACCTGCGCGGCCGGCCCGGCTACCACTTCGCCTGCCGTGACGAGCGCCACGTGCGTCGCGTACCGGCGCGCCAGACGCAGGTCGTGCGCCACGTGAACGAGGCACACCTGGTCCTTCTTGCGCAGGTTCTCGAGGTCCTGCACAAGCTGCAGCGCACCTTGCCCATCAAGGCTCGCCGTCGGCTCGTCGAGCAACAGCAGATGCGGCTGCCGCGCCAACGCCCGCGCGACGAGCACGCGGCGCCGTTGGCCGAGCGACAACGCATGCACGGGCCGACTCACGAACGCGCCCATCTGCATCGCGTCGAGGGCGTTGGCCACACACGCGCGCACCACCGCGTGCGCCTCCGCGTCAGGCAGCCCCAGCGTGACGAACTCCGCGACCGTGCAAGGCAAAGCCGTATCAAAGCGCTGCTCCTGCGGCACATACCCGATGCGCCGGCGATCGGCGACGGTAGGGCCAAGGCGCAGTTCGCCGCCGAGCGCGGGCAGCAGGCCGAGCAACGTGGCGAGCAGCGTGCTCTTGCCACTGCCGTTCCGTCCGAGCACGAACCAGCTTTCTCCCGCATCGAGGCGAAGGTTGACCTGGGCCAACAACGGCCGCTTGCGCCCAACCTGCAGACCTTGCGCGAGCAACAAGAACTCGCGTGGACTCACTTGCTCTCCGACTTCCCCGCTGCGGCTGGTGCACTCTGGGTCTTTGCCGCTTGGGCCTTACCCGCCAGCAAAGCCGCCGCCAGCGTGCGCACGTTGTAGTCGACGAAGCCGAGGTAGTCGTCGGTTCCGGGTTGCGCCCCGGGTTGGTGCGCCATGGCGGCGATCGAAGCACCGGTCGTGCGCGCCACGAGGTCCGCGTGCTTCGGGTCAAAGTAGGGCGCCGATAGGATCGCGTGCACCTGGTTTGCGCGCATGCTTGCCGTGATCTCGCTCAGATGCGCCGTAGTCGGCGCAACCCCTGGTTTGGGCTCAAAGAAGCCAACCACCGTGATGCCAGAACGTTCCGCGAAGTAGGGCCACAGATCATGATCGGCGACCACCGCGCTGCCGCGCAACGCGCGCAGCGTGAGAAACCAACCGCCGAGCTCACCAAGGTCGCCTTGCTCCTGCAGCACGGCTTCGAGTTTGCCCGACGGAAACAGCGTCGCAAACTTCGCGGCGTCGTGGTCGTAGCGCTTCGCCACCTCTTCGCCCACCATCGCCACCGCGAGTTGGTCGCGGAACGCCGTGAAGTTGGCGGCGAACACTTCGCGTTCGGCCGGCCACATCGCCGTGAAGCGATCCCGCAGCAATTGCGCCACCTGCAACCCGCACAGCGGATCGGCGAGGAAGTGCGGATTGCCGCCGGCGTGCACGTCGCCGAAGCTGCGATCGACGGGCCCGGTTGGCACCCCGAGCTTGCGCACGACCTCGCCGGTGACGATGCGCCCAGGTTGCCCCGCCTGGATCGCCCCGTTGCGGCTGTTGTCGATGAGCAGCGGCAACCAACCAACTTCCAGGTCGCGCCCCACTTCGACGAGGGCTGCAGCTTTGCTCGCCGCGCGCACCATGCTGGGCCGCGCTTCGAGGAAGTGCGGATCTTCGGGGCCCTTCACGAAGCAGGTGACGACGACGAGGTCACCACCGATCGCGCGGCACAACGCGGCGAGGTCGGGAGTCGTCGCACACACCGCATGAGGATTCTGGGCCGGCAGGACCGGCAAGGTCGCGAGGCAGGCACCAAACAGGGCCAGACGCAACGCACGTAACGAGGATAGAAGCATGTTTCCGTAGTTCCGAAGTCAGCTTCTCAGTACGCGTGCGGCGGGTGCGCACCGATCAGGACTTCAAACCCGAGCCACACGGAGTGCTCGGGGTCTTCGAGATGATCGCTGTCGTCGTAGTCATACTGCAAACGAACGCGTGAAAACTCACTCGGCTTCCAGGCGAGCATCGGCGAGATACGCACGCGGTCGGTGCGGAACGGGTCGTCGATGCGACCGAACGTCTGCTGCTCCGCATCATAGCTAGCCCCACTGCCGCTCGCCCAATCGACGCGCACGCCCGCCGCCCAACCGACCGCGAAGCCATAGAGGCCCTGCACGTAGCCGCCGTAGTCGTGCAACGTCTGCCCGGGCAAGGTAACGGGTGCCAGCGGGTCCGCATCGTCCTGCTGCGCTTCGGCCTCGAAATCGCGCACGAGGAACTCGGCCTGCACCTTCCAGAATGGGTAGCCCTGCTCGGCATTCGCGGCCTTCCACTTCCAGACCGCATCGACGCCATAGATCGCCGTGCTGGCCCCATTCCCCGTCGAGTTCGGACCAAACAGGGCTGAGGCACCCAAGGCAGCACTGTGGGTATCGGTCATGTCAAACGCCGTGGTCGCCCGCATCGAATAGACGAGGTCACCACCGGATCGCACTTCACGCGGCGTGAAGAACCGACCGCCGAGCGCGCGCTCCTCGTAGACCTCTTCGTTGGCGAGGAAACTCGTCATCGTCTCGCCATTCGCGTTCTGCACGCCGAACGTGAGCTCCGCGAAGGTCTCGGACGGCAGCAGCCACGAGAGGCGCGCGCCCGGACCGCGCATGCCGTCGGCGCCAAACAGGCGCGTCATCATGACGGGCTGATCCTGCCAATCCCAAGCGTGCGGGTGCGTGCCGTTGAGCCGGCCAAACTCGGTCAGGTAGGTACCGAACTTGCCCTGTAGCCCGAACGGCAACTGCTGCGTCGTGACGTAGGCCTCTTCGAGTTCGACGACGCTCTCGCCGGACGCGGCGTCCAGGAACGTGACGATGTGGGCGCGCGCCTGAAACCAGGGATCGACAGCACCGGCGATCGACAGCTCCGCCTGCTGCAGCGTGAAGCCACGCTTCTTCGGGTCGTGGCCGCCGCCCTTGAGATCCTCCAACTCCGCATCGCGCGCCGAAGAAACCCCGGCCGCGCCCATGATATCGAGGCTCAGATCGACGAGGCGCAGGGGCCCGGTCTGCGCGCCGAGACCAGGGCTCTGCGGGGTCACTTTGGCAGCACGCTCGGTTTCTACCGCCGCGCGTTCGAGAGCCTCGCGGCGCGCACTGCTGCGGGGCTCCTGGTTGCGGGGCTCCTGCGCGCCGGCCTCCAGGCCACCCTGGGTTTGTGCGCGGAGGCCACCGGATAACGCCCCACAGAGGGCAGACAGCAAGACCAACGACTTCCTGGCGGGGATGTAGTGCATGTTCGTAGGGACAAGCGCCCAGTGCCCGTCGCCATCCGGGAGTTCCCGAATTCACGGAAAGAACCTCTCCGCCTCGAGACCTTGCCCCACCCCCCCTACATGGCGTACCCTCGGCCCCGTGTCGTCCACCAGGAACCGCCTTCGCAGCCTCTTGCAGCATGCGCCCGTGTGGCTCGCGCTGTTGTCGCTGCTGTTGCGGATGGCCCTGCCGGCCCTGCACCATCATCACGAGCCGACCGGCCATGAGTGTGCGTGCCACCACGAACCTGCGGCCTCGGCTCCAGCAAACCCAGCAGGAACCGCAGCAGCCCCAGGAACCGTAGAAGCCACTGCGAACGATCACCCCGGCTGCCTCCACGACGGCTGCCTTGCCTGCGAACTCGAACTTTCGACCCCTGGCACGCCAGTTCCCGTGCCCGTCGTACTCGCAGAACCGCAGCGCAAGGAAGCGCTGCAGCTTGCCGCGGCACCCCGACCGCAGCTGGCAAACCGCACCGAACCACAGAGCGCGCGCGCCCCGCCAGCACCGACCACGCTGAGCCTTCTGGCTGCGGTAATACGCTAGCGCCCGATCGCGGAGAGTGGTCCGACCACGACTCTCCTGGACCGTGCGCAGCCTTCCTGTGGTTGTTGCGTGGTCGTCTCCGGTTCCTGCATGCACTCTGCCTCTGCCTACACGGCACCGCCTCCGGCGGGTCGTCTCGTGCCTATCCCTCGTTCGCGGCCGGCGTCCGCCTTGCAGGAACAGCCCCTGCAAGCCCTGGTCGAACCACACCTGCCGCGCGTGCAGGCGATTGCGCGCCGCCTGCTCGGTTGTGACCACCTCGCCGAGGACGCCGTGCAAGAGGCCCTGCTCGCCCTCTGGCGGCAACCGGCCCCACCCCCCGATCCGGCGGGCTGGCTCGTGCGCGCCGTCGTGCACCGCAGCAAGCACCTGCGCCGTTCGCTGCGGCGCCGCCGGCACCACGAGCACGAGGCTTCGGCGCACTGCGAACTGCACCGCGGCTGTGACAACCCCTTGCATACGGCGTTTGCGCACGAATTGGGGGCCCAGATCGAGACCGCGATCGACAGCTTGCCAGCCCCCCAACGCACCGCGCTGCACCTGGCGCTGCACACGGGCAGCGGCTACGAGGACATCGCCCGACAACTCGGATGGCCCCTCGGCACCGTGCGTTCGCGCCTGCACCGCGCAAGGCTCACGCTGCAGGGTTGCCTGCGTGGCACGCTGCACGAGCACGCCAGTGCTGCGGATCACGAGCCCTCGGAATCCTGATCCCAGGGCAACCCGTTCGTTGCAGCCGCCGGACGCACCGCCCAAGATGCGCGCGTGCTACTTGGTATCAGCTTTCTCGCCCTGGCCCTGGGCCCGCTGCTCGTGCTGCTGGCGCGGCGGCATTCGTGGTCGGCCGTCGGTCTCGACGCGTTCTGCGTGATCACGATCAGCGGCTTCGCGCTCCTGCACCTGCTGCCGGAGTGTTACGAGCAGGGTGGCTGGCTGGTACTGCCACTGGCGTTGGCTGGGTTCGTGCTGCCGACGCTCGCCGAACGAACGCTGCAGCATGGGCACCCCGGCATGCGCCGCATCGTGCTGCTGCTGGCCCTGCTCGGCATGGCCGCGCACGACACGCTCGACGGCCTGTTCCTCGCCGACGGCGGGCACATCCACCTCGATGAGCACGGACATAAAGGCCACACCCACGAAGTGACCGCCTGGGCGATCATCCTGCATCGTATTCCCGAAGGGGTTGGCATCTGGTGGATCGTGCCGCGCACGCTCGGCGTGATGCCCGCCGTGCTCGTCACCGTGGTCACCGTCGGCGCCACGATCTTTGGCTACTTCCTCGGCGAGAACCTCATCACCGAGACCTCGCAGCGCGGCCTGGCGTTGCTGCAGGCGCTGCTCGCCGGTTCGCTGCTGCACGTCGTACTGCATGCGCACATTCCAGCCCCGCGCGAACAGGGCCGCCTGCACATCGCGTCGGTGGCGGGCGCCGCGATCGCGGTGTTCGTGTTGTGGTTTGTGATCCACGACCACTTCCCAGCCGCGAACGGCATGGACCCCGCTTCGGTCTTTGTCTCGCTCGCGATCACCTCCGCTCCGGCCCTCTTGTTCGCGTACCTGCTGGTTGGCCTCTGCCACGCCTTCCTGCCCGCCAACTGGCTGCGCGGCATGACGCGCGGGCCAATGTTGCTGCAGGCGCTGAAAGGCGTCGGCATCGGCCTGCCGCTGCCGGTGTGCTCGTGTGGCGTGGTGCCGATCTACCGCGAGCTGATCCGCCAAGGCGCCGCGATGGCCGCGGCGATCGCGTTCCTCGTCGCTACGCCCGAACTCGAACTCGCCGCCGTGACGCTCACGTGGCAACTCATGGGCGGCGAAGTGGCCCTCGTGCGCTGCGCGATGGCGGCCGTGCTCGCCCTCGCCGTGGGCGTGCTGGTCGGCTCGCTCGCACCCAAGAAGCGCGCCCAGGAGCAGGCCGCCGACAGCGGCGCGATGCCGGAACCAAATACCACGGGCTGGAAGGCCCGCCTGCGCACCGCCGTCGAGTTTGGCTACGGCCCGGCCGTCGACAACACCGCGACGTGGATCCTCATGGGCCTCCTGCTGTCGGCGCTGCTGATGCCCTACGTGGACCGCGACTGGATCGCCGCACTGCCAAAGGGCATCGACGTGCCGATCGCCGCGCTGATCGGCCTGCCGTTGTATGTGTGCGCTACGGGCAGCACCCCGCTCGCGGCGATGCTGCTCGTGCAGGGCCTATCCCCAGGTGCCGTGCTGGCGCTGCTGCTGACGGGGCCAGCCACCAACTTCACGACGTTCGGGGTGCTCGCCAAACTGCACGGCGCCCGCGTCGCCTTCGTCTTTGCGCTGTCGATGTGGGCCGGCGCCGTGGTCCTCGGTTATGCGGCAAACTGGCTCCTACCAACCCCCAACGTGCCCGCGTTGTTTGGCGAAGGGCACGGGCACTCGACGCTAGGCTGGGTGCTGCTCGTTGCCCTCGGTGTGGTGTTCTTGTTGTCCTTGCTTCGTCAAGGGGTGCGCCCGTTTCTCGAACGGCTGTTTGAGTCGCCGGCCAACCTCGCGCACGGCGAAGCTCCTGGCTGCTGCGGCCCGGGCGAGGACCACCACCATCACCACCATCACCACCACCACGCGCCAGCCGTAGCCGAGGGTTCCTTCACCCCGACCACCCGCGCGCCGCTGGCTCCACCGCGCCTGCCAACACCCTGATCCCGCGGCCCCGAGACCGCTCCCCCGCTGCAATCGCAGGCGTGCATCGCAGCGCCCGCGCCGCTAGTTTGATCGGGTGTCCCCGGGAATCTTCCTCTACACGAGCAACCGCCTCGAAGAACTGCTCGAAGCGCTTGCGACGCACCTCGGCCAGCAACCGCTGCCGCCGCTTGAGTCCGAGACGATCGTCGTGCCGGGGCAGGGGCTCGCGCGCTGGCTGCAGCTGCGCCTCGCGGAGTCGCACGGCATCGCGGCCGGACTCGAAATGCCGTTCCCCGGGGCGTTCCTGCAACAACTCCTGCAGCGCGCTTCGCTCCATCCCACAGGCGCAGCGGAGCCGGACCTGTTTGCCAAGGAGGTGCTGACCTGGCGCCTGTGGCGACTGCTCGGCGATCCCGCGCTGCAGAACGACCTCGGCCCCGCCGCCAGCTACTGCAGCGACGATCCGGACGGTCGCAAACGTTCCCAGCTCTGCGAACGGCTCGCCGCCTGCTTCGACGACTACCAGCTCTATCGCGACGACCTGCTGCGCCGCGCCGCGAGCGGTGACGACCTGCCCGAACTGGCCCCGCACGGCCCCTGGCAAGCGCGACTCTGGCGCGCCTTGCTCCGCGATGCCGGGTTCGTCGAGCCCCCAGCGCCCGCCGCTTCGCGCCGCGGCCGGAAGCGCGTCGAGGCCACGGCGCTGCTGTTCCCCGAACTGGCAGAAGCGCCCACTGCGGCCACTGCTCCGACCAGGAACGCCGCGCATCGCCTCGAACAACTGCGCGTGCTGCTCGAGGAGCCATCGCGCGCCGCGAAACTGCTGCCCAAACGCCTCTGGGTGTTCGGCGCAACCACGTTGCCGCCGGCTTTCCTCGAGCTGCTGCAGCGCATCGCGCGCCATGTGCAGGTTGCGCTGTTCGTGCCGCAACCTACGCACCTCTTCTTCGGCGACGTGAAAAAGCGCGGCGCCCTACCAGGCAACCTGCCCGGGGACCTGCCAGGCGACCACCCGTTGCTCGCGCGCCTCGGCACCGAAGCGCGCGAGTTTGCCGACCAGCTGCAGGACCTCGAAGAGCGCATCGCCCCAGCTCCGTTCCACCACTTCGAACTCCGCACGCTCGCGCGCCGCGAAACCTCCGCTCCGCGCGCGACCCTGCTGAGTTGTGTGCAGCAGGACCTGGCCGAACTCGTCGATCGCGGCGCACAGAACCAGCCGGCAGAGCGCTACGAACTCGCCGCCGGTGACGACTCGCTGCGTGTGCACGACTGCCACTCACCGCAGCGCGAACTCGAAGTCGTACGCGACCAGATCCTCGCCGCGTTCGATGCCGATCCCAAACTCGAACCGCACGACGTGCTCGTGCTGGTGCCCGACATCGACACCTACGCGCCGTACGCGCGCGCCGTGTTTGGGCCGGTCGCCGACCACCTGCCCTTCCACATCGCCGATCGCAGCCCCGCGAGCGAACTGCCGCTCTGCGCCTCCCTGCTGTCGATCCTGCAACTCGCTCAGGATCGCCTGCAGGTCTATGACGTCCTGCACCTGCTCGAAGATCCTTCGATCCAGCGGCGCTTTGGCCTCTTTGCGGGCGATATCCCCGTGCTGCGCAATCGCTGCGACGCGGCCGGCATTCGTTGGGGGCTCGATGGCGCCATGCGCGAGCGCCAGTTCAAGGTGCCCGCCTTCGACGACAACGCGTGGTTGCCGGGGCTCGATCGCCTGCTGCTCGGCACGGCAACGGGCCCGCAACAGGACCTCTGCTGCGGCATCCTGCCGGTTGCCGATACCACCGATTCGCGCGACCTACTGCTGGCCCGCTTCGTGCACTTTGCGACGACGTTGTTTGGCAAGCTGCAGACCCTGCAGCGGCCGCAGCCGCTCTCGGTCTGGGCGGACCTCATCGACGACCTGCTCGCGGTGCTGTTCCTGCCGGCCAACGCCGAGGACGAAGCCGCCGTCCAACACGTGCAGAAGGCCACCGCGAGCCTGCGCACGCTCGTGCACCACGCCAAGCTGCGCGAACCGATCGCGCCCATCGTCGTGCAGGACTGGCTGCGCAACGCGCTGCAGCAGGCCGCCGGCGCGCGCGGATTCCTCGCTGGTGCGGTGACGGTGGCGGCCCTGTTGCCGATGCGCACCGTGCCCGTAAAGCACCTGTTCGTCTGCGGCCTCGACGACCAGTCGTTCCCGCGCCGCGACCAGCCAGCACCGTTTGACCTGCTGGCCCAGAAACGCCGGCCCGGCGATCGCAGCGTGCGCCTCGACGACCGCCAGTTGTTCCTCGACGCGCTGCTCGCCGCGCGCGAACGCCTGCACCTTACCTTCGTCGGCCACTCGCAGAAGGACGACAGCGAATGCGCGCCGTCGCTCGTGCTCGACGAACTGCTCGACCTCGTCGATCGCAGCTGCATCGCGCCCAAGGGCTACGCAAAGCCGCGCGACTTCGTGCGCATCCGGCATCCACTGCAGCCATGGAGCCAGCGGTATCGCACCGGCAACGATGCGCGCATTTTCACGTACAGCCTGCATGCAACGCAGGTGTCTGGCAAAGCCGAGTCGATCGAAGAGCCCTGGTCGCGCACTGCAACTCCCGTCCCTGAGCATCTGCGCACGCACGAACTGCCGATCGACCGCCTGCGTGAGTTCTGGTGGCATCCTTGCCGGTTCTACCTGCAGAACTGCCTCAGCGTGCGGGTGCGCGTCGACGACGATGACGACACGGAATGCGAACCGTTCGCCGTCGAACCTCTCGATCGCTGGCGCCTCCAGGATCATGCCGTGCGACGCGCCCTGCGCGGTGACCCGCCGCCTCCCGATGAGCTCTCGCTGGCGCGCGCCACCGGGCTCTTGCCGGTCGGCGGCCACGGTGCGGCGGCCTTCGTGGACGTCCATGACGAAACCCAGCGGGTCCTCGAACAGGTGCGCGAGCACGGCGTGCTGTCGCGGCGTTCGCTGCGGTTCCAGCACGGCGTCTACGAGCTACACGGCGAGGTCGAAGGGGTTGGCAACCACGCGCTCGTCTTCGCGCGCATCGCCAGGCTCAAGAACAAGGACCGGCTGCGCAGCTGGTTGTTTCACGTGCTCTGCGCCGTGGTACGCCATCAAGGCGATGCCACGATGCCCACTCGCACCTACGTGATCGGCAAGGATGAGACCGAGGTCTACGGGCCACTTGCCGAAACCGTGGCCCACCAGCAACTCGATCACCTCATCGCTGGCTACGAACTCGGCGTGCAGACGCCGCTACCGTTCTTCGAGAAGAGCTCCTACGCCTTCGCCGAAAGCCTGCACAAACCCAAGAACGGCGGCGAACAAGCGGCTCGCCTTGCCGCGCGGCGAGCGTGGCTGCCGAAAGCGGGCGACATGTATCCCGACAGCGACGCCGAGGATGCCTCCATAGAACTGTGCATGCGCGGCCGCGAACCGGTGGATTCGGCAGAGTTCTCGGATTGGGCGACCAGACTCTGGACGGTCGTCCTGGAACACACCCAAAAGCCATGAGCCTACCGCGATGACTCTGGCGCGTTTTGACCTGGCGACTGCGCCACTCGACGAAGGGACCGTGCTGCTCGAAGCGAGCGCCGGCACGGGCAAGACCTACACGTTGGTCGGCATCCTGCTGCGCCTGCTGCTCGAACGGCGCCTCGAACGCCTCGACCAGGCGCTCGTGGTCACCTTCACGATCGCCGCGACGGAAGAACTGAAGAACCGCCTGCGCGCGGGCATCGTGCGCACGCTGGCGGCCATTCGCGGCCGTGAGTCGGACCCGTTCTTCGCGGCGCTCGCAAAGGCCCCAGACGCGCAGCGCATCCTGCGCACGGCCCTCGACGACTTCGACCAGGCGTCGATCGCGACCATCCACGGCTTCTGCAAGCGCCTGCTCGACGAAAGCGCGTTCGAGAGCCACCAGCCTTTCCACCTCGACTTCAGCAGCGATCCGCTGCCGCTGTACTACCGCGCGGCCCAGGACACGCTGCGCGGGCTCTACGAAGTGGAGGTGACGGCGCTCGGCAGCCTGCTGCACGCGGTGAAGATGACGCCGAAGCTGCTCGTCGAACACTACCGTCTCTGGAAGCGGTACCCGGACGTGCAGTTCCAGCCGTCGCCGGCGGACGCCGCGCCCTTCCTGCGCGAGCTCGAAACGGCGATTCCCAAGGCGGCCGCGGCGTTTGACTCGTCGCTGGCAACGCACATCGCGACGTTTGCATGGCTTTCTGACAAGAGCCCGTTCGAGGATCCCGAAGCGGATCTGCTGCGCTTGCAATCTCGCCTCGCCACCGAGCCAACCTTGTGCCTCGGGGTGCTAGCGGCGCTCGCACCAGAGTCGGTGTTGAAGAGAACCAAGAAGAACAAGCCCAACCTCGACCACCCGTTCTTCCTCGCCTGCGGCGAAGTTGCCAAGGCCTTCGACCAGGCCCGAGAACACCTGCGCGCGCAGCTGCTGCTGCGTATGCACGGACGCCTCGAAGCGGACAAACGGCGCGACCACGTCCTCACCTTCCAGGATCTGCTCGAACGCACGCATGCAGCGCTGCAGGACCCGGTGCGCAGTGGCCCGCTCCTGCAGGCGTTGCGGCAGCGCTACCGCACGGCCCTCATCGACGAGTTCCAGGACACCGACTCGCAGCAGTATGGGATCTTCTCGAAGTGCTTCGCGGATCGCCCGCTGTTCCTCGTCGGCGATCCGAAGCAATCGATCTACGGGTTTCGCGGCGCGGACCTGCGCACCTACCTCGCAGCGCGGCAAGATGCGGTGTCGCAGAACACGCTCGACACCAACTACCGCAGTTCGTCCGAACTCGTGATGGCTGTGAACCTGCTCTTCGGCGGCGACCACACGTTCGTGCAGGAAGGCATCTCGATGCCACCGGTGCGGGCGGCCGCGGCGCCGGGCAAGTTGCAGTTGCACGGCGATGCTGGGGCCGCGTTCCAGTGGCGCTATGTGCCCGCGACCGGCAGCGGGCCACTCAGCAAGGATCTCGCCGAAGAGTGCATCGCCGCCGACGTCGCCAGCGAGATCTCGCGCCTGCTGCGAACCGGCGTCCTGCTCGACGACAAGCCGCTGCGGCCACACCACATCGCCGTGCTCACGCGCACCAATCGGCAGGCCGTGGCCGTACAAGGGCAACTCCGCGACGCCGGCATCATGTCGGCCATCGGCAAAGCTGGCGACGTGTTTGAAACCGAAGAACTCGTCGAACTAGAGCGCCTGCTGCTCGCCATCCTACTACCCGGCAACCTGTCGCGCGCGCGCGCCGCGATGGCGACGCGGTTGTGGGGCTTCCATGCCGAGGAACTCGCCGCCCTCGAACGCGACGAAGCGGACTTCGACCGCGAACTGCTGCGCCTCGACGAATGGCGCCGGCTGTGGATCCGGCGCGGGTTCGTGGTCATGAAGGAGCAGTTCATGGCCGACCTGCAGGTGCAGCCGCGCCTGTTGCGGTACCCTGGTGGCGAACGGCGCCTCACCAACCTGCAGCAACTGTTCGAGCTCCTGCACGATGCCGAACACACGCAACGACTGTCTCCCGAGGGCCTGTTCGAGTGGCTGCAGCACGAACGCCGCCACAAGGACGAACTCGACTACCAACTGCGCGAACTGCGCCTCGAGAGCGACGACGACGCCGTGCAGATTCTCACCGTACACGGCAGCAAGGGCCTCGAATACGAGGTCGTGTTCTGTCCGTTCCTGTGGGACGCGCGCTCGCCCAAGGGCGCCACGATCGTTCCCGAGGACCAAGGGCGCGCACTGGTCTTCCAGCTGCTGAAGTCGATGCCCGAATGGCACGAAGCCGAGGCAGAGCGGCTCGCGGAAGACGTCCGGCTCTGTTACGTCGCACTCACGCGTGCCCGCCGCCGCTGCTACGTGCATTGGGGAGCGATCGGCAACAACTTCGGTGGCGCCTGGCAGAGCGCCCTCTCCTGGCTGCTGTCTCCGCATCGACCACCACCGCGGGATCCGAAGACGAACGAACTCCAGCACGAGCGCATCGAGGCGTGGTCCAAGGCCCTGAAGGACAACCTGCCGGAGTTCCCGAAGCTGCTCACCGACCTGGTCGTGAGGAGCGGTGGTCTCATGCAGTGCTGCCAGGTGCCGGCGAAGCCCGAGGTGGTGCCGTGTCCCGCCGCGCCGGGACCAACCCTGCGGCCGCTGCGTCGGCCTGGCCGCACGGTGCGCGCGCAACCGCTGCACAGCTTTTCGTCGCTGACCGCCGACGCCCCGCCCGGGGACGCGCAACCGGATGTCGCCGACGCGGCCACGCGGCAGACACCGCGCGAAGATCACGTTCCCGAGGGCATCTTCGCGTTTGCCCGCGGCGCCAGAGCCGGGCAATGCCTGCACGGCATCCTGGAGCACAGCCACGACCTCAGCACGCCGGACCTGGAGCTCGTGCGTTCGACGTTGGCCGCTTATGGCATGGACACCGGCGAGGCACACGCCGCCATGATCGACCCGATCGCGGTCGTCACCACCAACCTGCAGGATCTCGCCGCCGCGCGCACCACCGCTGGTGGCCCCACCGTCGGCACGTTGTGCGGCGGTGCCCGGCTCGCAGAATGGCAGTTCACGCTGCCGATGCTGCACAGCCCCGTGCGGAACCTCGCGGCGGCGTTTGCGGCCAGCGCGGTGGAAACCACGCGACACTATGCACCACGCCTGTCCCACCTGCAGTCGCGCACGCTGCGTGGCTTCTTGACCGGCTTCGTCGACCTGCTCGCCCTGCACGACGGCCGCTATTGGGTCATCGACTGGAAGTCCAACCATCTCGGCAATCGCCTCGAGGACTACCACCTGCAGGCGCTCACCGCCGCGATGTTCGAACACGACTACGTGCTGCAATACCACCTCTACGTGCTCGCTCTGCACCGGCACCTGCGCGCGCGCCTGCCCGACTACGACTACGAACGCCACGTCGGCGGCGTTTGCTACGCATTCCTGCGCGGCGCGCTGCCGGATTCGACGAACGGCATGTTCTACGATCGTGTGCCCTTCGAGCTGGTGGCGCAGATGGACCTCTGGGCCGACGGCAAACTCGGCGAGGTGCACTCGTGAGCCAGCTTCAGCCCACCATCACGCCCATAGCGACCGCCGCGGCCGCCGCGTCGACCGAAGTCGGTATCGCCGGGCCCCTCGCCGCCGCGCTCGCGCGCCTTTGCCGCGGTGGGGACCGCGAGTTGCTCCAGCGTACGATCACCCTGCTCTGTCGCGAACGGGACCAGGGCCACGTCTGCATCGCGCTCGCCGAATGGCAGGGTGCCAACCTCGCGATCGACGGCCCCGCCTTCCCCACCGCCCAGGTCTGGCGCGACGAACTACTCGCGACGGGCCTCTGCAATGACGGGGCCACGGGCGAAGCACCGTTGCCGCTCGTGCTCGACGCCCGCTCGCGCCTCTACCTGCTGCGCCATTTCCGCGCCGAACAGCGCATCCTGCACTTCCTGCAGGACCGCCTCGCCCGCCCGCCAGCAATTGCCGCCGCCGCGTTGCGCATAACCCTCGAAGCGCTGCACCTGCTGCCTGCGGAGCAAACCGAGGCGAGCACCGACGCCGAACCCGATTGGCAATTGGCGGCGATCGCGGCCGCCGCGCGGTGTTCGTTTGCGCTGCTTACGGGCGGTCCCGGCACGGGCAAGACCACGACGGTCGCCCGCCTGCTCGCCGTGCTGCTGCACGACAACCCCGACCTGCGCATCGCCCTCGCCGCCCCCACGGGCAAAGCTGCCGCCCGACTCGGCGAAGCGCTGCGCGAACGCATGGCCGACTTCCCCGCTCTGCGGCAGGCGGCCGAACGTCTGCAGCCGAAGACGCTGCACCGCCTGCTCGGCTACCTGCCGCTCAACGACGCCTTCCGCGCCGGCCCCGACCAGCTCCTGCCGTACGACCTCGTCGTCATCGACGAGGCGTCGATGGTCGATCCCGCCGTGCTCGCCGCGCTGTTCGCGGCGCTGCGCCCAGAAGCCCGCCTGCTGCTCGTCGGCGATCGCGACCAGCTCGCGGCCGTAGCGGCCGGCCAGGTGCTCGGCGACCTCTGCCGCGCCGCGCGGCCCGAAGCCGGCACTGGCGAAAGCCTCGCGAGGTTTGTCCACGAAGCAACCGGCATGCAGCTGCCCGTGCAGGCATCGGCCCCGGCGATCGCCGATTGCGTGATCGCGCTGCAGAAGAACCATCGTTTTGGCAAGCAGCCCGGCATCGGCGGGTTCGCCCAGGCGCTGGCCCGCCGTGATGCCGGCGCGGCGATGCGCGTGCTCGAGCACGGCCACCCCGATCTGCGCCTCGAACCGGCCGCCGACCGTGCCCTTCTGGCGATTGCCGACGAACTGTTCGCCGCCACCGTGGCCAGCTCGCCGGAGGAAGCGCTCACCCGCCTGACCACGGTCCGCGTGCTCACCGCGACCCGCCATGGCCCGAATGGCGCCGATGCCTGGAATCGCCGCGTCGAAGCCATGCTCGCGCAACGCGGCGTTCGCACCGACGACCGCTGGTACAACGGTCGGCCCGTGCTCGTGCTGCAGAACGACCACCAGAACCAGATCTGGAACGGCGACCTTGGCGTGGCCTGGCGTACGGCCGACGGTCGGCCCCACGTGTTCTTCCCCATCGCCGACGCGCCACCGCGCATGGTTGCCGTCCAGCGACTGCCCACCCACGAAACGGCCTGGGCGATGACCGTGCACAAAGCCCAGGGCAGCGAGTTCCAGACCGTTCTGCTGGCCATGCCCGACGCGCCGAGCCCCCTCTGGCAACCATCCCTCGTCTACACGGGCATCACGCGCGCACGCCAACGGGCGATCCTCTGCGCCGATCCGGCCCTGCTGCAGGCGTGCCTGCCGCACTGGCCGACGCGCAGTTCGGGGCTTGCCGCGGGACTCGGAGTCGTCGACTGAGACAACGCCCCGCGCCATGGCATCGGTCCCCCGACGACCTGTGTCGTCGCATCAGCAAACGAACGGTCGAACTCCGCCGCCGAGCCGATATCCTGCCCACGAAGCCATGGCACGCACCCAACAGCAGATCGACGACCTGAAGCGCAAGATCGCGCAGATCCAGAGCTGGTACCACCGCATCGATCTCGGCGACGACATCGAGACGCCCGGCCACTTCCGGATGGCGGACTACCTCAAGTACTACAACTTCCCGGAGCGCATGGATGGCATGCGGGTGCTCGACGTCGGCGCCAGCACGGGCTTCTTCGCCTACGAGTTCGAACGCCGCGGCGCCGCCGAAGTCGTCGCCGTGGAGCTGCCGAGCTGGGAAGCGCACGACTGGACGCCGCGGTACCGCGCCGAACTCGCGGCGAAGAGCGACCAGGAGAAGAAGACCGTCGACCGCGAAGTCATGTTTGATGGCTTTACGGTGGTCGGCGAAGGTTACCGCAGCACGCGCACGAAGCGCATCTGGAAGGCCATCTACGACCTGCGCGCGGCCGAACTCGGCACGTTCGATCTGGTCTTCTCAGGCGCCATGCTCATGCACGTGCGCGATCCGATCCTCGGCATCCAGCGCATGCGCGAATGCTGCAAGCCGTCCGGCCGCCTCATCGTGTCGATCTCGACGACCATGATGGATAGCCCGGATCCCGTCGCCCGCTTCGTCGGCGAATGGAACCAGTGCAACTGGTGGCAGATGAGCCCCGCGGCACTCGACAGCATCTTGAACTGCTGCGACTTCACGCACATCGACCACCGCGATCGTTACACGCTGCAGGACGTGACGGGCCAGTTCCACGACCCGACCTACGTCTGCCACGCGTTCCCGCGCCAGGAGTGACCGGTGGGAGCGGCGGGATCGGGCGCCGACGGCGGTCTCTCGTAGTGAGGAGAAGGGAGGGCCCCAGTCCGGTCAGCTCACCAGTCCGCTCAGCTCAGCTCAGTCGCCGCCAAACCAGATCGTGTCTTCGAGCAATTCGCGCAACACCGACGTGGCGTAGGCGCCACTCGGCAGCGCAAACGTGAGCCGCACGCCGGCCGGCACCCCTTCGACGGAGGCATCGGCAACGGGCACGCGCAACGGCCGACGTTCGCCGCGCCCGAGCCGGAACGGCAACTTCGCGAACGCGTCCGTCGTGATCTCGAGCGCCGCCATGGCAGCCTGTTCGAGCGCCAGCGGTTCCCCTTCGGGCAGCATCATCTCGGGCCCCGGCATCGGCCCCGACGGCGACACTTCGACCGCCAGCAGCCGCTCCTTCTCCTGGTCGGGATCGGTCACGGCAAACACGGCGCCGTTTCGATGCAGGAAGGCCAGGTCGCCCGGCAGCAGCGTGTCCAACGCCTGGCGACGTGCGATCACGACCCGATTGAACACCTCGCTCTGCACGGCCGAGAGGACGAGCCCAAACACGCGCCGCGGCATCTTCGCGGCAAACGCGCGCGCGTTGCCGCGCAGCACGTCGAGCCCCTTCTGCAGGTTGGCGCCGCGTTTGCCAAACCTTTGCTCGCCAAAGTAGTTTGGCACGCCGAGGCGAACGAGTTCCGCGAGGTTGGTGCGCGCCTTCTCGAGATCCTCCGGCTGGGTGCCACGCAGCGTCACCACGAAGCGGTTGCCGCGCAGATGGCCCATGCGCAGTTTGTTGCCGTGGCGGCTCACCTGTAGCACGGCGAATCGATCGCCCTGCAGCGCCTCGCAGGCGCGCGGATCGGTGTGTTCGATGCTGACCCACTGGCGACTGATCGCCTGCGCATCCTTCAGCCCCGCGATGCCAAACGACCGCTCGTCGCGGTCGAGGCGCTGCGCGAGTTCGCCGAGCAGGTCCATGGTCGTAAGCCCGCGCTTCTCGACCCACAACCAGACGTGGTCGCCCGAGCCACACGGCAGGTAGGCGGGCACCTCTTCGACGACGAAGTCCTCGGGCTCACTCTTGTAGCGACCGCGAAAGAACCCCGCACTGCCGCCGCGCGGCACGGGACGAGTCGGTTTTTGCGGGGCCAACTAGGCGTCCTTCTTCTGCTTCGCCTTCTTCTTCGGCTTGGCCTCGGGCTCGGCTTCGACGGCGGCGGTGGCGGCCACCACTTCGGCTTCGACGGGCACCGGCAACGGCTTGTAGGCGGCCACGGGATCGCGCCCGGTCGCGTAGGCCAGCAGGCGCGCCAGTTCATCGCGCATCTGCGCCCGCGGCACGATGCGGTCGATCTGGCCCTTCTCGAGCAGGAACTCGGACCGCTGGAACCCCTTCGGCAGCTCCTTCTTGATCGTCGTCGCGATCACGCGCGGCCCGGCAAACCCGATCAGGGCCCCCGGCTCGGCGATCAGCAGGTCACACACCGAGGCAAACGAGGCGGTGACACCACCCGTGGTCGGGTGCGTCATCACCGAGATCGACACGACGCCCTTCTGGTTGAGCTTCGTGAGCGCGCCGCAGGTCTTGGCCATCTGCATGAGCGAGACAGCACCTTCGTGCATACGCGCCCCGCCGGAGCAGGCAAACAGGATCACGGGCAGGTTCTTCTCGGCGGCCATCTCACACAGCAGCGCGATCTTCTCGCCGACCACCATGCCCATCGAGCCACCGAGGAACTGGAAGTTCATGACGCCGATCGCGCACGGGATGCCCTTCACGGTGCAGGTGCCCGTCACCATCGCGTCGTGTTCGCCGGTCTTCAGCCGGGTCTGCACGAGTTTCTCGCCGTAGGGCACCCGGTCGTTGAAGGACAGCAGGTCCTGCGCCTGCAGGTTGATCCACATCTCCTCGAAGGAGCCCGCATCGGCCGTGATCGCGATGCGATCGCGCGCCGGCAGGGTGAAGTGGTAACCGCAGGTGCCGCAGACCCGGTTGCGCTGTTCGAACTCCTTGCGGAACAGCATTGCGCCGCAGGACTCGCACTTGATCCAGAGCCCACCGGGCATGTCCTTCTTCTTGCCGAAGCGAGTCCAAGCCATGTTGATCTATCCTGTTATGAATCGGGCGAAGAGGTGTGGAGGAAACACGATAGCGCCAGCGCCGACGAAGGGCCAGATTCTAGATGCGGCCCGATCGGCCGGGAAA
>JADZDL010000139.1 GCA_020851075.1 Planctomycetota bacterium
ACGTCAGCGTCGGCGACTTCGGAGCTGCCACCCAAGTGATGGTCTGCCACGGCCACACCATTGGCTACTGGCGCAGCTGCCACGGTCTGCACCGCGTCTGCCAGAACAACATCCTGCCGACCTTGCCAGGCCTCTACCTGCGCAACCTCTGCGGCCAGCACGTTGCTCCGGGCAGTCTGTGGTCGTTCAAGTCCTACCTGCAATGCGCCAATAGCTGGAACATGGCCTACATGCTGTCCGCTCAGCTGCTGGCGATGCACTGCAACGTCATGTCAGGCTTCGTCGACCCGAACTGCATGATCCACGACTGCCGCCTTGGCAACATCACGATTGCCGAACTGATGCAGCGCTCGATCACCAGCCTGATGGCCCACGGCTACACCCCGCCGTGCAGCCAGTGGCGCCAGGAACAGGAGCGCCTCAAGAACGCGCTCGACAACGCCAACAACAACCGCAACTGGCTGTGATGCAGTAAACGCCAGATAGACCAACCTCGAAGGCCCGCAGCGCTCAGTGCACTGCGGGCCTTCGTTCGTTTGCAGGACCGAGGAGGCTCGGCAGGAACGCAAACAGCAAGATCGCCAACGCGTAGGCCGTGCCCGACACCGGATCGCGACTGCCCACGTAGGCCACCGGATCGAGCCCCTGCATGGCGAAGGCGAGGCCGAGTTCCGCGGCGACCAGCAACCCGAACGCGACGAGCCCGACCGTGATCCTGCTGCCGAGACTGCACAGCACGAAGTGGCGCACAACCCACCTGGCGGCAAAGAAGATCACGCCGCACATCACGGGCATCTCGATCAGTTCCGCGGTGCGCACACCGAGCTTCGGCACCAACAGCGGCACGCGAATCGCGCCGAGCACGAAACCGGCGCCGAACACGAGCCCGAAGTAGGCTGCGGCCGCGCGCAGCAGCCGGCTCACCGGCCCGGGCCTTCGATGTGCAGATCATCGAAGTCCGTCGCCGCATCGGCCTTCGTCCACACGCCGATCCCACCAGCCTGCGAGATCGTCGCGTCGCGCACTTCCATCTTCTGCACCCCATCAACCGACGCGCGGATCACATCGCCGCGATGTTCGATGCGCAGTTCGCACCATTGGCCCATCTTCGCTTCGCAGTCAGCGCTCGCCAGCATCGTGCGATTGCCGTCTACGACGTGGTATAGCCGCAGGTTGGACTCGAGCGGATTCAGCCGCGCCACGTAGTAGTCGTCGGGCCCGCGCACGCGCCACATGAGCCCGCCGCCCTGATCTTCGGCGCCGCTGCGCGCACACAACCGCACCGACAGCACGCCGTCGAGAAACGGGATGCCGCGCACCCAGCAGAGGTTGAACGAGTCGTAGCTCTTGTGGTTGGGATAACTCAGCGACAACGCCTGCCGCGGCGACGGCGCACCCGCGGAATCGGCTACTTCCCAGGTCGCCAGCGGTCCGACGCGGCGCGTCGCATCGACCTCGAAACCCTGCGGCAACGAGCCGGCGGGCACGTCGTCAAACGACCAGCCGCGGGTGCCTTCGAACGCCGGCGGCGGCGTGGCACAAGCGGCAGCGAACAACAAGACGGGCAGAATGGCGATGCGCATGTCGGTTGGATTTCCCTTCGAAAGTTCGATGACAGCGTAGGGCCAAAGTGGCCGGCGGGCCACCGGCGGGCGATCTTGCCGCACCTTCTTCCCCCTCCGTGGCCCCTGCGCACCAGTCCGAACTTGCACGGCGGCGCGCGTGGAAGCACAGTGTCCGCCGAATGAACCTTTCCTTCCTCGCGACTCTCGGCATCGGCAAGACCAACAGCGGCGCCTTCTCAGGCACCTGGCGCAAGACCAAGGGCGAAACCCTCACGGTTCGCTCGCCCATCGACGGCGGCACGATCGCCACGGTGACGATGGCGGACGCCAAGGATTACGCGGAAGTCAGCAAGGCCGCGCACGAGACCTACCTGCGCTGGCGCGAACTGCCGGCGCCCAAGCGCGGCGAATACGTGCGCCAGATCGGCAACGCGTTCCGCGAGCACAAGGAAGCGCTCGGCAAGCTCGTCGCGCTGGAAGCCGGCAAGATCCTCCAGGAAGGCCTCGGCGAAGCGCAGGAGTGCATCGACATCGCCGACTTCGCCATCGGCCTGTCGCGCCAGCTCTACGGCCTCACGATCGCGAGCGAACGGCCCAACCACAGCATGCGCGAGACGTGGCACCCGATCGGCACGGTCGGCATCATCTCGGCGTTCAACTTCCCGATCGCGGTGTGGGCATGGAACTCGATGCTCGCACTCGTTTGCGGCGATAGCTGCCTCTGGAAGCCGTCGCTGAAGACGCCGCTCTGCGCCATCGCGATGACGAAGATCGCCGCCCAGGTGCTCGGCAAGGAATGGAGCGCGCTCGTTGGCCTCGTGATCGGCCCGGACCTCACCGTCGGCAGCGCCCTGCTCGACGACCCGAAGGTGCCGCTGATCTCCGCCACCGGCAGCACGCGCATGGGTCGCATCGTCGGCCCGCGCGTCGCCCAGCGCTTTGGCCGCTCGCTGCTCGAACTCGGCGGCAACAACGCGATCCTCGTGCTCGAAGATGCCGATCTCGACCTCGCCGTGCGCGGCATCGTGTTTGGTGCGGTCGGCACGGCCGGCCAGCGCTGCACGACAACGCGCCGCCTGCTCGTTCACGAAAGCATCGTCGACGACCTGCAGAAGCGTCTCGTGAAGGCCTACGGCCAGTGCACGATCGGCAACCCGCTCGACAAGAAGACCCTGATCGGCCCGCTCGTCGACGAAGCATCGGCCAAGGCGTTTGATCACGCGGTCGCCAGCGCCAAGGAACAAGGCGGCCAGGTCATCTGCGGCGGCACGCGCGCCAAGGTCGGCAAGGCCCTGAAGAACGGCGCCTACGTGACGCCGACGATCGTGCGCTGCAAGTCGATGCTGCCGATCGTGCGCGAAGAGACCTTCGCGCCGATCCTCTACATCGTGCCGATCAAGACGCTCGACGAAGCGATCGCGCTCAACAACGACGTGCCGCAAGGCCTCAGCAGCGCCGTGTTCACGCGCGACGTGCGCGCCGCCGAACGTTTCCTGTCGGCGACCGGCAGCGACTGCGGCATCGCCAACGTCAACATCGGCACCAGCGGCGCCGAGATCGGGGGCGCCTTTGGCGGGGAGAAGGAGACCGGCGGCGGCCGCGAGAGCGGTTCGGACAGCTGGAAGGTCTACATGCGCCGCCAGACCAGCACCGTAAACTGGGGCAACCAGCTGCCGCTGGCCCAGGGCATCAAGTTCGGCGGGGATTGACCCCCGCCGCTGCCGATAGGACAGCGTGGCCAAACCACCCCCGATCACCTTCCACGTGCCCGCCACGGCCGCCAACCTGGGGCCGGGCTACGGGGTGGTCGCCGTCGCCCTCGACCTGCCGCTCGGCATCACGGTCGAACCGCGCACCGACGGCCTGATCCTCGTCGAACGCCGCGACGATCCGCACGCACACCTCGAAGACCCGCGCCACGACCCCGTCCTGCGCGGCCTCCTGCGCGGCGCCGAACTGCTCGACGTTGCGCTGCCAAAAGGCCTGCAGATCACCGTCGAAGGCACGATCCCGCGCGGCACCGGCATGGGCACGATCTCCGCCGGCTACGCCGCCGGCCTCGGCACCGCCGTTCGCCTCAGCAAGAAGAAGTGGACCCCGGCGCAGATTCTCGACGCCCTCGTGCCCCTAGGTGGCGATCCGGCCCACGGCGCCGCCTCCCTGCTCGGCGGCCTCTGCGCCACCGTGCCCCTTTCCACGCCGCAGGACACCGCGCTGCGCCAGCGCCCCCTGCACCTGCCCATCCACGCCGACTGGCACTACGTGATCGCCCTGCCCGACGTCCAGATGGGCACCGCCGACACCAAACGCGTGCTGCCACCGACCCTGCCCCACGCCGCCACGCCCCGTTCCGTCGGCCGCACCATCGGCGTCCTGCACGCCCTCCAGCACGGCGATGAGGACCTGCTGCGTTCGAGCCTGCTCGACGAAGTCCACCTGCCCTACCGCCGCCGCCTCGTGCCCGGCCTCTCCGACGCCCTGCTCGCCGCCGTCGAAGCCGGCTCGGCGGGGTCCACCATCTGCGGCCACGGCCCCGGCATCGTCGCGTTTACAATGGACCCCACGCGCACCCACGCCATCGCCGAAGCCATGGTAGCGGCGTTTGCCAAGGCCGATCGCAAGGCGTCCACGCTCGTGCTCCAGACCGCGTTCTACGGCGCCCTGCCGGCGGTGTCGGGGTAGAGCGAGGCGGAGGTGAGTTAGAGGAAAAGACGGGCTTGCAAGGAACCCCGCCGGACGCTAGCGTCCTCGCCCCGCAGGGGCCTTTCGCCCTGCACCGTTTGGCTGAGAACGGGCCGTTAACTCAGTTGGTAGAGTGCGATTTTCACAGAGTCGAAGTCGCAGGTTCGAATCCTGCACGGCCCACCACTTCTAACTTCTTGCAGCCCGCGCGAATGCGCGGATGCGACCGCCGAGCCGAAGGGCTCCGCCGAGAGCCAAACCTGTCAGACGGCTGACAAGATCTGCAGCGGAAGCGAGCGGATCGCGCCGCCCGGGGCTACTGCTTCCGTGCCGCCGCGCAAGCCGTTTCCGAAGCTGTGCTACCACAAGGGCACCCGGCGGTTCTTCATCGACTACCAGGGTAGTTGGCGCTACTGGCCGACCGGCACCAGCAAGGCGATCGCCCAGGCAGACTACGACTCGATGCGCGAGTCCT
>JADZDL010000140.1 GCA_020851075.1 Planctomycetota bacterium
GCACGCGCCGCATCATCGACTTGCCGGTCGGATCGTCGGGATTGGGCCGAACGAGCTCGTCGATGAACGGCCGGTGCAGGTCGGTGACCTTGCGGCCGAAATCGCGCTCGAGCTCGGCGACCGAACCGTAGACGTCGATGCGCGGGCACTTCGGGTCGTCACTCTTCCAGATCGGGATCGGCGCGCCCCAGAAGCGATTGCGCGAGATCGACCAATCGCGCGCGTTCTCGAGCCATTTGCCAAACTGGCCATCACGAATGTGCTCAGGAATCCAGCGGATCTGCTGATTGTGCGCGAGCATGCGATCCTTGATCGCAGTCACCTTGACGAACCAGGCGCCCGCGATCGCTTTGTAGATCAGCGGCTCGCGAGTCTTCCAGCAGTGCGGGTAGTTGTGCTCGTAGGTAACGTGGCGCAGCAGGATGCCGCGATCCTTAAGTACCTTGATGATGTCCTTGTTGGCATCAAACACGAGCACCCCTTGCCACTCGGGAACTTCGCTCGTGTAACGGCCACGGTCATCGACTGGACAGACCAGTTCGATGCCGTTCGCCTCGCAGACCTTCTGGTCGTCTTCGCCAAAACCGGGCGCCATGTGCACGACGCCCGTGCCTTCAGCGGTGTCGACGAAGGCGCCGGCAAGCACCCGGAAGCTGTTCGCGTGGCCCTGGAAGTACGGGAACATCGGCTCGTAGGTGCGCCCGACGAGGTCGCTGCCCTTCAAGCTGCCGACGGTTTCGAAGCCCGCGAGCTCCTTGCTGTAGTTGGCGACCGTCGCCGTGCCGAGCACGTAGCGCACACCATCCTTTTGCAGGACCGAGTAGTCGATGTCCGGGCCGACCGCGAGTGCCAGGTTGCTCGGCAACGTCCACGGCGTGGTCGTCCAGACCAGGATGCGCAGTTCTCCACCACCACCGAACGCGCTGTCACCGGGGCGCGCATGCAGCGTGAACGCGATCGTGATCGCGGGGTCCTGCCGCGGCCGCGTCGCATCGTCCATGCGCGTCTCGTGATTGCTCACGGGCGTCTGCATCGCCCATGAGTACGGCATCACGCGGTGGCCTTCGTAGACGAGGCCCTTCTTGTACAATTGCTGGAACGCCCACAGCACACTCTCCATGTAGGAGAGGTCCATGGTCTTGTAGTCGTTGTCGAAGTCGACCCAGCGTGCCTGGCGCGTGACGTAGTTACGCCACTCACCCGTGTACTTCTGCACACTCTTGCGGCAGGCTTCGTTGTACTTGTCGATGCCGTAGGCAAGGATCTGCTCGCGCCCCGAGACCTTGAGCTCCTTCTCGGCCTCCATCTCAGCGGGCACGCCGTGGCAGTCCCAACCAAAGCGCCGTTCGACGCGGCGGCCGCGCATCGTCTGGTAACGCGGCACGACGTCCTTTACGTAGCCGGTGAGCAGGTGCCCGTAGTGCGGCAGCCCGTTCGCAAACGGGGGGCCATCGTAGAAGACGTATTCGTTTGGGCCGGCGGCACGCTGCTCGACCGACTTGCGGAAGGTGCCCTCGGCCTCCCAGCGCGCGAGGATCTCGACCTCGATCTGCGGGAAGTTGGCCTGGGCGCTGACTTCGGGGTACGGCTTCGATGCGTGCGGCTGCGAACTCATTGGGGCGAGCAGTGTGGCGGTGCTTGCCGCCGGACGCAACGCTGACGGAGCACATGTGCGTTGCCGGAACGCCGCCACACACAAACTGTGGGGCCCTGGAGGTCGCCGACAACAACCTGTGCCCGCGATTTTGCGCCACCTCCCGCGGTCTCCGGACGGTGCCCACCGGCTGGCCCGCACCGCGCATTTTGCTCTCAATTTCCCGCGCGATTTTTCGCGCCCGCAACCATCGCCGTAACCATCGCGGCGAACTGCCGCGCCCTCGTCTGCAAGCCCTTCGCAGCACGGCTCCTCGGCCCATCCGGAGGCCTCGCTTGCCCGATACTTGCATCACTCGACGCCCGCGCCAAACGCCGCGCCAACACGCACCCACTTGCAGACCCCACTCGCGATTTGGTATCCGAAAGTG
The DNA here is from genome assembly GCA_020851075.1 of Planctomycetota bacterium. Classification (GTDB taxonomy): domain Bacteria; phylum Planctomycetota; class UBA1135; order UBA1135; family UBA2386; genus JADZDL01. Next base: position 2,025 of record JADZDL010000140.1, read on the forward strand.
CGAGTCGTCGCCGCTGCCGCGCGCCCGTCTCCACCTCGTTCCGAACCCACTGCCAACGCTGCAACAGTGCGTTCGGGGCCTCCTTCTCCCGGGCCAGAGGTCTGTACACAACACACGCCCACGGTCGTCACCCCGTGGGTCGCGCGGTGTCGTCGATCCGGTCAGGCTCTCACCTCGTCGTCTCCATGTCCGATCACGCCTTGCCAGCCCCCATTCCCGATGGCTGGGACTTCCCGCTCGAGTTCCTCGAAGACCCCGCCTCGCTGCCGCCGTTTGTGCCGATGGCGAACTCGCCCGTGTTTGGCACGTCGCGCCGCGTGCGCGCCGCCGATCTGTTGGGCATCCTCGTGCCCAACATCGTGCGGGGAACGCCCGAAGCCATGCCGTTCGCGACCTTCCTCGCGCACACGTTTGCGATCGTTGTCGATCCCAAGGAGAAGCGCCATCGCCTCGTGTCCGGCTGCTTGCAGTTCTCGGAGGAGCTGCTGAACCGCCACCTGCTGCTGGTCGGACCGCCCGGTGTTGGCAAGACGACGCAGGGCATGCTGCCGCTCATCGCCGATCTCATCGCGCAGACCGGCCGATCCGTCGTGGTGTTCGACCCGAAAGGCGACCAGTTCGGCGTGATCCGCGATCTCGCGCTCCAGCACGGCCGCAGTCCACGCAGCATCGTGCGCCTGAACCTCACCGACCCGCGCGGCAGCATCGGCTGGAACCCGCTGCGCCGCGGCCTCGAACGCGCCGAAGCGCTGGCGATCGCGACGTCGCTCGTGATGTCGCAGGAGAACAAGAACGGCTCGGACAGCCCGTTCTGGCGCAACTCGTCGGTGGAGCTGCTCGTCGAGATCGTGCTCGGTCTGGATGGTGATCCGAACGAGTCCATGACGCTGCCGCGCGTGCTCGAGATCGTAAACCTGCCGCGCCCCGCGTTGCTGACCTGGCTGCGCAACCATGGCGCCCACAAGTTCTCTACGTTCCTCGAGAGCGGCAGCCACAATGCGGAAACCTGCCTCGCCGACCTCGGCATGCGCTTGCTGCCGCTGTTCGATCGCGACCTCTGTGCCGTGCTGTCGCATGCCGAACTCGACCTCGATCGGCTGTTCAAGAAGCCGACCGTGCTCATCATCGAGATGAGCGAAGCGCGCATCGATCGCCTGCGGCCCATCCAGAACCTGCTCGTGCAGCAGATCCTCGACCGCGCCATCGCCGCCACCGAGAAGCGCGCCGACGCGCGCCTGCCGTTCCCCGTCTCGGTCGTGATCGACGAGTTCGGTTCGGCGATCGGCGCGATCCCGCGTTTCCCGATCTATCTGAATACGCTGCGTTCGCGCCGCGTCAGCATCATCGCGGCGGTGCAGGGCCTCAGCCAGATCCGCGCCCTCTACGGCATCGATGCCGGCGCCGTGATCACGGGGTTCTCGAGCAAGGTGTTCTTTCCCAATGCCGAACATGAAGACGCTGACCATGCGAGCCTCGCTGCGGGCACGTCGACGGTGACGACGCCGGGCCCCGACGGTGACTCGCAGTGGCTCGGACGCCGCGTGTTCCTGCCCGAAGAGATGATGCACCCGCGCCGGCACCCCTTGCTCGGCCGGCCGGTCACGATGTTGCTCGCCGATGCGCGTGCGTTCCAGATCTACCTGCCGCCGAGCTACCGCCTGCGCGAACTGGCCCCCGTGCTGAAGAAGCACAGCCGCCGCCGCCTGCGCACCCGCCGTCGGCACCCGCTGACCTATACGAAGACGGCGGCGGGCGCGGATTCGGCGAACGAACCGACGAACCTGCGCAACTGGTCGCCCGAGGCCATCGCCAGGCACCTGGATGCCATCGAAGCACTGCTCGGCCTGGCTTTCGCCACACCAGAAGCGCGGCAGTTCTGGCAGACGTGGCGCCAGAGCTCGGGCAACCGTCTGGCCGGCGTGCTGCGCATCGCGCAACAGCTGCAACAGCTCGGTGCCACCGTCCAGGACTACTTCGATGCACGCCGCGAATGCGGCACCGACAATCCCGATGTGAACGTCAAGTACGTCGACTACCTGCTCGCCAGGCGACGGCACGACCAGCGCCGCCGCGACGCCCAGTGACAACTCGCCAGAGCGGCCTACGATGCGTGGTGTGAACGACGAGGACCCCGAGCACGACGCGACCGTGGACGGCGTGGCCCAAGACAACGCCGCCGCACGCTATCGAGCCTGGGCGCAGGGTCTGCTGGCGCACGTCGACAGCGGCAAGCTGCCGCGCGGCGAAGAGCACCCGTGTGCGTACCTGCCGGGGCAGATCGCCCGTTCGCAAGCGTTCCGGATCCTGCAACTCGACGGCGACACCTACCACGAGCTCATGGATCGCGGATTCCGCCGCGCGGGCGACATGTTCTACGCGATGGCCTGCGAGAACTGCCGCAAGTGCGAACCGATCCGCGTGCCGGTGCAGACGTTCGTGCCAAGCCGCAGTCAGGTCCGCGCCCAACGGCGCTGTGCCGATGTGACGATGCGCGTGCAGCGGCCGACGATGTGTGCAGAGACGTGGGATCTCTACCAGCGCTACGTGCGCCACCAACACCCGGACACGCCGCTCGACGAGACCCCCGAGAAGGTCATCGAATGGCTCTACAAGCCCGTCGTCGACACCTACGAAGTCACCTACCACCTCGCCGATCGGCTCGTCGCCGTCTCGATCCTCGACGTGTGCCAGAGTTCGGTCTCCGGCGTCTACCACTTCTTCGATCCCGCGGAACACAAACGCAGCCTCGGCGTGTTCTCCGTGCTCGCCGAGATCGAGTGGGCGAAGCAACTGGGGATCCCGTACTACTACCTCGGCTACTGGATCGAGGGCGCGCCAACCATGCACTACAAGGCCAACTACGGGCCGCACGAGGTTCTGCGCGAGGGCCGCTGGCAGAGCCCATGACCAACTGGGCAGGAAACAGCCTCTAGAAGCTCAAGGAACGCATTTCCCTGCCACAGGGTCATCGCCACGTGGGGCGGCATGCGGAACGGCGGGCCACATTTCTGCATAGGGACTTTCCCGCGACCGCGCCCCCAGTTGCCACTCGGCACTGCAAACACGTGCCTTGCGCACGACGGCCCACGGCAACACTCGCATCAAGAGGTCCCCGACCTCCTCCGATAAGCGCAGGTGGCGGCCACTGCCGTTGGCAGCACACGCCGCCTCAGGATCCTAGATCCCGGAGGAGAGGATGGACGGAACGACACGCCTGTCACGTGCAGCGGCGATCGTGCTGCTGTCGTGGTCCCCGATGAACCTCACGTCCCAGGGGACGTGGAACCCCACGGTGACGACGGGAGGTCCGGCGGGCCGATTCGGCCACTCCGCCACGTACAACCTCGCGCACGACAAGACGGTGCTGTTCGGCGGGCTCGACACGACCTACACCACGCACGCCGAGACGTGGGAGTTTGACGGCCTGCAGTGGCATGCGGTGACGACGGCCGCGGTGCCGAGTGCGCGATGCGCGCATACGTTGGCCTACGACTTCCTGCGCGACCGCGTCGTGCTGTTTGGCGGCACGAACTCCGCGTTCCTCGCTGTCGGGCTCGATGACACCTGGGAGTTCGATGGCGTGCAGTGGCAGCAGGCTCTGCCCGCCCACATACCATCAGGGCGTTTCAACCACGCGATGACCTATGACCTTGGTTCGGGCTGCGCGCTCGTGCATGGCGGTCGCAGTGTCGGATCGAGCCTGCTCGGCGATACCTGGGGCTGGAACGGCATCGACTGGATCCTGCTCGCCGCGAACGGACCTTCGGCGCGCTACCACCATGCCATGTGCTTCGACCTGCAGCGCACGCGGACCGTGCTGTTTGGTGGTCGTGACACCATGGACCTCGCCGACACCTGGGAGTGGGACGGCGCGCAGTGGTTGCAGCCGACGACGGGCGGGCCGACTCCGCGCAACGGGCATGCCCTCGTCTACGACCTCGCGCGCGCGGTCACGGTGCTGCACGGCGGCAGCCAAGGCGGTGATGAGACCTGGGAGTGGGACGGCAACCACTGGGCCCTGGTCGCGTCCGGAGCCACGCTACGACGCGATCATGCGATGGTCTTCGACGCCCGGTTGCAGCGCGCGACGTTGTTCGGCGGGGTCCTCAGCACCGCGTTCGCCGTGTTCTCGGACGTGATGAACTACGACACGCCGCTGCCGGGTTCGTTCCAGTCGGTCGGCGCGAGCTGCGCCGGCGCCAACGGTACGCCGCTGCTCGCGCCGTCCACTGCCAGCCTCGGCGGCCCCGCCCTTGGTAGCACGTCGATCCTCGAAGTGAGCCCGGTCGCAGGAGAGACCTTCCTGCTGTTTGGACTGTCGCACACGCACGACGGCAGCCTGCCACTGCCCCACGACCTCACGCCACTGGGGATGAACGGGTGCACGCTGCAGGTCAGCCGCGATGCCGTGACGAGCGCGCCGTCGCTCGCAGGCACCGCCAGCTTCGGGCTCGCCGTCCCAAACGACCCGTTCCTCACGTCCTTCTCGTTCTACGTGCAGGCCTTTCCCTTGGATCTGGCGGCCAACGCTCTTGGGTTCACGAGCACGAACACGTTGATTGCCACCGTCGGGCGGAACTAAGCGCCGCCCGCAGATTGACTGTAATGTCTTTCTGCTGCACCGCTTGCGACATCCATAATACAGAATGGCGCCACCACGGCGGCCCCCCGGCAGCCCCCCGATCTTTAGATACTCGTCGGTATGCAATTGGCGCTAGCCAGCCGCCTTCCCTATCTTGCTGCCTCCTCGGACGGCAGTCCGGCGAACTGGCTCCCATGACCTCCACCCACAACCGGCCGCCCTCAAACCCGGGCCGCATCACGCCAGGCCAGAAGCCGGACTGGCTGAAGGTCCCGATCCCGTCGGGGCCGACCGTCGCCAACCTTGAGAAGGTGCTGCGCGATCGTGGTCTGCACACGGTCTGCGAAGAAGCGCGTTGCCCCAACATGGGCGAGTGCTGGGCCGGCGGCACGGCGACCTTCATGGTGCTCGGCGATACGTGCACGCGCGGCTGCCGGTTCTGCGCGGTGAAGACGCACAGCCAGGGCACGCCCGTCGACCAGGATGAACCCGAGAAGGTCGCCGAGAGCTGCGTCGCGATGGGCCTCAAGTACGTCGTGCTGACGATGGTCGACCGCGACGACCTGCCCGATGGCGGCAGCAACCACGTCGCGCAGACCATTGCCGCGATCAAGCGTCGCAAGCCCGACATGCTCGTCGAGGCGCTGGTCGGCGACTGGCTCGCGACCGAACAACAGACCGCCGAGCAGATGATCGCCAACGTGCTCGCCGGCAAGCCCGACGTCTACGCGCACAACATCGAAACCGTGCTGCGCCTCACACCGCGCGTGCGCGACCACCGCTGCAGCTACGTGCGTTCGTTGGAGACGCTGCGGATGGCAAAGAAGCTGCAGCCCAACGTCGTGACGAAGAGCTCCGTGATGCTCGGCCTCGGCGAGAGCGAACGCGAAGTCGACCAGGCGATGGACGACCTGCGCGAATACGGTGTCGACGTCGTCACGTTCGGCCAATACCTGCGCCCCACGCTGAAGCACCTGCCCGTGAAGGAACACGTCACGCCGGCCCGCTTCGCCGCCCTCGAACAACGCGCCCAGAAGAAGGGCTTCCTCTACGTGGCCTCCGGGCCCTTGGTGCGCTCCAGCTACAAAGCCGCCGAGTATTACATCGCCGGCATGCTGCGGCAGCGCTCTGAACTCGAAGCAGCGCGGGCCTCGCTCGCGATGCAGCAGGAGAACCAAAAAGCATGAGCCTCGAACTGCTTTCGATCCTGGACAAGGACGGCAAGGCCCACAAGGGCACCGATCCCAACCTCCCCGCCGCCGAACTCCAGAAGCTGTATCGGCTGATGGTGGCCACGCGCGCCCTCGACGACCGCGGTCTTGCACTGCAACGTCAAGGCCGCATCGGCTTCTACCTGCAGTCGACGGGCCAGGAGGCTTCGCACCTCGGTGCGGCCTACGCGCTGAAGGACAGCGACTGGCTGTTCCCCGCGTATCGCCAGCCCGGCATCCTGCTGCTGCGCGAAGTGCCACTGCACATGGTGGTGAGCGAGTGGTTTGGCAACTCGGGCGACACCAGCAAGGGCCGGCAGATGCCCGTGCACTACAGCTTCCGCCAGGCGAACTTCGTCTCGATCAGTTCGCCGATCGGCACGCAGCTCACGCAGGCGGCGGGCGCTGGCATGGCGGCGCGCATGCGCGGTGACGACACCGTGTTCATGACGTTCTGCGGCGACGGCGGCACGAGCAGCAACGACTTCCACACCGGCCTCAACTTCGCGGCCGTCTACAAGGCGCCGGTCGTGTTCGTCTGCGAGAACAACGGCTATGCGATCTCGGTGCCGAGCGGCAAGCAGACCGCGAGCGAATCGATGGCGATCAAGGCCGAGGCCTACGGCATGCCCGGCGTGCGCGTCGACGGCAACGACATCCTCGCCGTCTACCGCGTCTGCAAAGAAGCGGTCGATCGCGCGCGCAAGGGCGAAGGCCCGACGCTCGTCGAGACTGTCACGCACCGCATGGCTTCGCACAGCAGCTCGGACGACGCCGCGCGCTACCGCGACGCCAAGGACTACGAGGCGTGGAAGAAGAAGGACCCGATCGCGCGCTTCCAGCTCTACCTGAAGCACAAGAAACTCTGGAACGAAGCGTTCGAGCAGGAATGCGTCGAAGGTGCGAAGGTGGCGATCCAAGCTGCAGTCACCACGGCCGAGGCGCTGCCGAACCCGAACGTCGACTCGCTGTTTGACGACGTGTTCATGAACCTGACGCCGCAGCTCAAGGAGCAGCGCCAGGAACTGCGCGACCTCGTCGCGAAGGGCGGCGTCGGCGCCGATGTCGGCGCGTTCCCGCTGTAAGCCATCCAACACGGGGCCCTGCAACATCGGGCCTTCCAACACCAAACGATATCCGGCCACGCCAGTGGCCCAGCTGTGAGAACGACCATGACTGCGACCGAGACCAAGACGGGTGCCGCAACTCCGGGCACGAAAGTGATGACCCTGCTGGAAGCGATCACGGACGCGATGCGCACCGAAATGCGCAACGACGACCGGGTCTGCGTGTTTGGCGAAGACGTCGGCAAGAAGGGCGGCGTGTTCGGCGCCACGATGGGCCTGCAGGACGAGTTCGGCGAGAAGCGCTGCTTCGACACGCCGCTGTCCGAATGCGGCATCATCGGCGCCGGCATCGGCATGGCCGTCTACGGCATGCGCCCGATCGCCGAGATCCAGTTCCTCGACTTCATCTACCCGGCCTTCGACCAGATCGTCAGCGAAGCCGCGAAGATGCGCTACCGCAGCGGCGGTGAGTACACGTGCCCGATGGTGATCCGTTCGCCGTACGGCGGCGGCATCCGCGGTGGCCACTACCACAGCCAGTCGAGCGAGGCCTACTTCTGCCACACGCCGGGCCTCAAGGTCGTGATCCCGAGCACGCCGGCCGACGCGAAGGGCCTCCTCATCGCGTCGATCCGCGACGAGGATCCGGTGATGTTCCTCGAGCCAAAGCGCATCTACCGCCACGGCAAGGGCGAGGTCCCGACCGGCGAACACGTCGTGCCGCTCGGCAAGGCCCGCGTCGCGCGCGAAGGTAGCGACGTCACGGTGTTGTGCTACGGCTCGATGGTGCCGATGTGCGAGCAAGCTGCCGACGAAGCGATGCAGCTCGGCAATCGCAGCGTCGAAGTGATCGACCTGCGCACGCTGGTGCCGCTCGATGAGCAGACCGTGCTCGCTTCCGTCAAGAAGACCGGCCGCTGCGTGATCGTCTACGAAGCGCCGAAGACCTGCGGCTACGGCGCCGAACTCGCCGCCCTGATCGCCGAGAAGTGCATCGAGTATCTCGAAGGCCCGGTGGTCCGCGTCGCCGGCTTTGACACGCCGTTCCCCTACACGCTCGAACCGCTCTACATGCCCGACGTGAAACGCGTCGTCGCCGGCATCGAGAAGACGTTCGTCTGGTGAGCAATCGGGGCGAGTCGTTCGCCCCGCTGCGCTCTGCCCGCACTCCACACAAACCGCACACCCCACGCATTCAGGACCCTACACATATGGCACTCAAGGAATTCAAACTCCCCGATATCGGGGAAGGCATCGCCGAAGGCGAGATCGTCAGCTGGAAGGTCAAGGCCGGTCAGGCCGTCAAGGAAGAGGACGAGTTCGTCGAAGTTATGACGGACAAGGCCACGGTCACGATCACCGTGCCGTTCACGGGCACGATCGCCGAACTGCGCTGCAAGGAAGGCGAAGTTGTGCCGGTCGGTAGCGTGATCGCCGTGATCGACGCCGGCGCCGTTGGCGGCGCAGCTCCCGCCGCCGCAGCCCCCGCCAAGCCCGCGACGCCACCGCCCGCTCCGGCCGCCGCCCCGAAGGCCGCCGCACCTGCCCCGACCGTGGCTCCGGCCCCGAAGCCCGTGGTCGTGCCCGCGGTGGCACCGGTCGCTGCACCTGCAGCCGCTGCGTTCGTGCAAGCGAGCCCCGGCAAGGTGCTCGCCGCCCCCGCCACGCGCCGCCGCGCGCGCGAACTCGGCATCGACCTCGCCAGCGTCCCCGCTACGGGTCCTCGCGGCCGCGTCACCAACGATGATCTCGCCGCCGCCGGCAGCCCCGCACCCGCCGTCGCCGGCAAGCCGGCCGCAGGCACGGGCGCGCCGCGCTTCGCACCGGTCGCGATCGCCCCGGCCCCCGCGGGCCGCACCGAAGAGCGCGTGCCGTTCCGCGGCATGCGTCGCAAGATCGCCGAGGCGATGACGCGTTCGAAGTACACGGCGACGCACTTCACGTACGTCGACGACATCGACGTGACCGAGCTCGCCAAGATCCGCACCGACGCGAAGAAGGCGTTTGCGGACCAGGGCGTCAACATCACCTACCTGCCGTTCATCATGAAGGCCGTCGTGGCCGCGATGCGTCAGTTCCCGGCGATGAACAGCTCGCTCGACGAAGTGACCAACGAGCTCGTGATCAAGAAGTACTTCAACTTCGGAATCGCCACCGACACCGACAACGGCCTCATCGTGCCAGTGATCAAGGACGTCGATCGCAAGTCGATCGGCGAACTGGCTGGCGACCTGCAGAACCTCGCCGCGCGCACGCGCGATGGCAAGGTCACCGTCGAGGACCTCAGTGGTGGCACCTTCACGATCACCAACGCCGGCAACATCGGCGGCCTGTTTGCGACGCCCGTCATCAACTTCCCCGAAGTTGCGATCCTCGGCGTGCACGCGATCAAGGAGACGCCAGTCGTGCGCAATGGTGCCATCGTGATCGGCAAGAAGATGTACCTGTCGGTGTCGATCGACCACCGCCTCGTCGATGGTGCGACGGGCGCGCGCTGGATGAACGTCATCAAGGAACATCTCGAGCAGCCGTACCGCCTGCTGTTGGCCTGAGGAACGTGATCCGATGACTCCTGCGAAGATGGTGAAGAAGTCCAAGCCGGCGAAAGCCACTCCAAAGACCAAGCCCGCGACCAAGGCGAAGAGTCCGGTCGCGAGCAAGGCCTCGGCTGCGCCCACAACGACGCCGGCCGCAACCCCTGCCTCACAGGGGCTCGTGCGTCTGCTCGAAGACGACGGCACCATCAGCAAGGGCAAGGATCCAAACCTGCCGAAGGACACCCTGCTCTATCTGTACGAACAGATGGTGCAGGTGCGCGAGTTTGATCGCCGCATGCTCATGTTGCAGCGGCAGGGCCGTATCGGCTTCTACGGGCCGATTCTTGGCCAGGAAGCGGCCACGGTCGGTTCGGTCGCGGCGATGGAGAAGCGCGACTGGGTGTTCCCGGCGCTGCGCGAAGGCGCTGCGGCAATGATGCGCGGTCTGTCGCTCACCGAAGCGATCAACCAGCTGATCGGCAACGGCGCCGACCGCTGCAAAGGCCGCCAGATGCCGTGCCACTACACGCTGAAGGAAGGCAACTACTACGGCATGTCGTCGGTGATCGGCACGCAGATCAGCCACGCCGTCGGCGCCGCGATGGCGGCCCGCCTACGCGGTGACGACGTCGTGATCCTCGGTTTCCTCGGCGACGGCGCAACCTCGGCAAACGACTTCCACTGCGGCATGAACTTCGCCGCGGTCTACCAGAGCCCCTGCATCCTGTTCTGCCAGAACAACCAGTGGGCGATCTCGGTGCCGATCAGCAAGCAGAGTGCATCCGAGACGCTGGCGCAGAAGGGCAAGGCCTATGGCATGCCGTACGTGCGCGTCGACGGCAATGACGTACTCGCCGTGTATTCGGTGACGAAGGCAGCGGTCGAACGCGCGCGCAGCGGCGGCGGCCCGACGTTCATCGAAGCCGTGACCTATCGCCGGCTCGGCCACTCGTCGAGCGACGACCCGACCAAGTACCGTGACGAAGCCGAAGTGAAGGCGTGGGAGAAGAAGGACCCGGTGGACCGCTTCCGCGCGTACCTGACGAAGAAGGGCCTCTGGAACGAGACCAAGGAAGTCGCGTTCAAGGAGAGCATCGCGCAGCGCGTAAACGACGCGATCGCCGCCGCGGAGAAGAACGGGCCGCCCGCCGACGAGAGTCTGGTGACGGACGTCTACGCGCAGGTGACGCCGCAGCTGAAGGAACAGCTCAGCGAAGTGCTCGCGCTCGAAGGTCGCAGCGTGAATCAGGGCGCGTTCCCGCTGTAGGAGCTGCCGCCGGCACCTCGGCGCCCCCGGCAAGCGTTCCTAGTCGACAAAGACCGGGCCGAGCGGCGTCGACTCGAAACGCGGCATGTTGCGCAGGTTGTCGGCGAGGCGTTTGGCAGGGGTTGTCTCCAGCGCCGGCACGTAGCGATCGCGGTAGTAATACTGGTCGCGCGCGGCAAGGTGGACCAGATCGAACTCGGCGACAGTCAGCACGCCCTGCTGCTGCAGTTTGCCTATGTGGGTCGCACCCAGCTCAAAACGCAGAAGGGGCAACAGGCGCGCTTCAAGGTCGCCCGTAAGCTGCCCAGCTTCATACTCGGCGACCGCGGCATCGATGAAGGCTTGCAAGCCAGCCGCAACGCGGGCTTCAACTTCGTCCGGGGCCACGAAGACCCCGGTGGCGGCGATCTCGGCGAGCACCTGCGCCCGAACTTCCGCTTCGTGAGCAGCGATGATGCCGGGGGTCACAGCTTCCCGATGCTCTGCAATCAGTCCGTTGCGCTGTTCCTTTGACTCGCGCTCGCTGACCAGCAACAGCTTGTCGATCTTGTTGTCCCGCACCTCGATGCGCTTGATCAGATAGGGGTGCGCGCCGACCAGGCGTTGTTCGGCGATGCGCAGCAGCGCGTCAGCCACGGTGACCTGGCAAAGGTCGGGATCCGCCTGCGGATCGTGTCGCACAAAAGCCCGGCGGTCGGCACCGGGGACCACCTGTTCGATCGTCGCCCGCACGGACTCAAAGTCGTCGACGCGGTACCGCAACGCCGTCGGAGCCTCTTCGTCCACGCGTTCGGTATCGCGGATCACGACGCTGCCGATGACGGTCGTCGTGCGCGTCAAAACGGCCTGTCCCCACATCGCGATACCGTTTTGATTGATCGCGGTGCCGCCCGCGCGCAGACCGATCTGGTGCTGGGTCTCATAGAACGGATCCCAGCGCCGACGCAGCAGCGTCAGCCGGTTGGGTGCAATGTCCAGCAGGGTGGCATCGAGGCGCCTCTCAACCTTGTCACTCAGGTAGTACGAAGTGATCTCCTCGGTCAGGACGTGCTTGGCGATCTCCAGACCCGAGAAGACAAGCAGAGCACCCCCTGGTCCAAACAACGGAATCAGTGCCGCCGACAAACCAGCGAGCAGCAGGTGGTAGAGCAGGCCGGAGTCCGCCGCCGTCGTACTCGAGTTCCAGGTCATGACACCATCGGCATCGACGCCTCCGAACACATCCACCAACAACGTGACATCGGGATCAGGCCAATTGTCGACTTCGATCTCGGTCTTGATCCGCATGCGCAGCTTGTTCGCGCCTTCTTCGACCGAAGTTGGTTCGACGCGGATGCCAAGCAGTGTTCCGTCACGGTGCTTGAAGTGCAGCGGGTACGAGTAGCCCGCGCCAGAACGCACCGCGCGGCGGAAGAACGCATCGGCCGCGAGGTCGCCGTAGATGTCGCTGCGCGTCGCAAACGCCATGTCGGCACCTTCGGGCAGGATGTTCTCTCCCACCAGCACGTCGCCGCGCGGCTCCAGGAAAGCGCCTGGCTGCGGCCCCGAGCGCAGCATCAGGTTCAAATACACGTGCAGCGATGCTGGCGTGACCCCCTGCGCCGGGAACTTGCGCATCGCGATGTCGGCGATGCGGCCGCCGTTGGCCAGTGCGTCGAGCGACAGCGTACGATCGACCAGCGGCTTCAGCTGGGCAAACCCCAAGGAGGCGCGGACCAGTTCGAGCGTCAGGCTGGCGGACTCGAGGCCACCGCCGCCAGCGACCTTCAGAAGTCCCAGCCGCACGAACAGGAAAATGGTGCTGACCACATCAAGTCCGTCCCCAGCGCGGACCAGGTGGACCTTGGCAGTCACCTTCAGGTCCGCCCCATCCACATCACCAAACAGCACCTCAGTTTGAAAAGCCTGCGGCGAACCTTCCTCCGGTAGCACCGCCGCGGGGTCGAGTGCATAGGTGCGATCCACGACAGACGGCACCACCATGAGCGCCCGGATCGGCCCCTTCTCGGGATGCTCTGGCTCGACGAAGGTGAACTCCACGGGAATCAACCCGACGTCGAGGGCAAGCAGCAGTAGATACTGCAGATAGCGTTCGCCGAGGGCAATCTCGAGGTCGAACCCGGAACGAACGAGTGTCTGGTCCATTTCGGGCTAGCGACGCCGAGCATTCCGCCGTTCGTGGAAAATGCTCGCTTGCGGCAAGTGGCGGGCGTGCGGGGCCGAATCCGTCGCACTCCCCCGGAGTTCGCTCAACGCTCAGGCCGGACGTGGATTACCGGCGCGCTATTGTCCTCCGTGACGACGAAGGGGAACGACTGCACGTGACCATCAGCGAGTTCGAATGCGAGCTCCCAGTTCCCCGGCGTGAACGCATGGTCGACCGTCGCTGGCTCGTCGCGCCAGAAGTTGAACCACACCCGATGCAACGGCACGCCGTCCTTCCGGAACGTGGCGTAGCATCGCGCCGGCACGCCGATGGCGCTCATGTCGTAGCGCACCTGACGCCGCACCACGTCGGCGAACCGCAGCTTCACGGTCGTTCGTTCGCCAGCGCGCACTTCGATCGGCGCATGCTCCACCTGACGCCCATTGGGCCCCGTGCTCGGCAGGTAGCGGCCCGGCGCCACCCTCGTCGAGCCGCGACCCGCGACGATCTCGACACTGGTCCCACCCTGGATCGCCTCGATCATCGCAAACCGCAACAACGTCTTGTCGACGGGCTGGCCACGTGCATCGGCCAATTCGACGGCGAGTTCGCCGAGTGTCGGCAGGCGTAATTCGCCAAGATCCAGCCGCTGGCCCGGCAGCAGTTCGTGTTCGCCCAGCGGCACCACCAGCGGCGTGGCCCGCCTTTGCCCACCGCTCGGAGTCGCTTGCAACTGCAACGCATAGTGCCCCGGCGGCAAAGGTCCCCAGGCGAAAGGCTGACCCGCTTGCAGTTTGACCCACTGCTCACCGCGACCTCGGTCGAACACCATGAGTCCCTGCGAATCACCAACCTGGTCGCTGGCGAGCGTGCCCTGGACGAAGCAGCTGGGCAGGCGATCGCGCCCGATGCGCACCACCACCGGCTCCCCGCCCGGTTCGACGCCCTTGCGCTCGATCACCTCGGCGTTCCATTGGTCCCCGGGTGCGTAGCACTTCACGCGGTAGAGCGCTTGCACGCAAGGAGAGACAACGAAGCCACCGTCGGCACCGCTAGTCGCCGTGGGTGCCAGCGGAACTCCTTCTGCCGCATCGACCTCAATCCGCCAACCCGCCAACGGCTGGCCGCTGTCATCGACCACGCTGCCACGAATCGCCAGATCGTCCCGCACCACCGGATCCCACTGCAGCCGGTCGCCCGGTTCGCCGTGGAACTCGCGCCAGGCAACCCAGCGTTGTTCGCGCCCCTTACCGTTGTGCACCTCGACCGCGATCGTCCCTGGTGCCAGCGAGGTGAACGCGAAGCTACCGTCCTCCGGAGTATAGGTTCTAGCCTGGGCCCAACTCGGCCGCGAATCGCCCATCTGCTTGCCTGGCGAGGTTGCATCGGTCACTCCGACATACGCTCGCGCTACAGGCTTGCCATCCACATCTCGCACCACACCGCGCAGCTGCACCGCGCGCGCCAGGCGGATCTCCACGAAGGGTTCCCTGTGGTCGACGAGGACCTGCCCTTTCCATCCGCAGTGACCTGCTGCTCCTGCATGCAGCGGGAAGGGCTTGCAGAGCGGAATGCCCAACAATCGAAAACTGCCCGAAGCGTCCGTTCGCACGACCGACAACGAGCGCAGCCTCATCTTGTCCTTCGAGTCGGCCATGTCGAGCTCGATCGAGACGTCCCCCGCAGCAACCCATGCACCTTCGAGCGGCAGGCCATCAACGTCGAGCACGCGCCCGGTAGCCGCGCCACCAAGAGCTGGCAGCTTAAGTACCACCGGCCCCTCCCCAAACTCCGCGGCTCGCACGACAAGGCTGCCCGAGAATCCCTCCGCGAACGCCGCCACGTACATTCGCGGCGCCAGCGCCCGCAGCCGGAACGCGCCGCTGCCATCAGTTCGGGTGGCTTCGAGCATTTCCTCGATGCGGCTGCCGATCACCACGATCGCGTTCCCGACCGGATTGCCCAGCGGATCGACGACAGTGCCACGCGCATCGACTCCCGCGGGAATGGTGAGTTCGACCTCATTGGCCTGGTTTGCCGCGACTTCACACATAACCTCACCGCCGTGGCGAGCACGCACGCGCATCTTGCCGGGGACGGCAGTCTTCCACTCCGCAATGCCACCAAGGTCAGTCACGAAGAAGCGCTGGGAGAACCAGTCCTCGGCGGGCAACGCCTGCGCGGTGACCGTCATCGCCTGCGCGGGCATGCCGTCTGGCCAAAGTGCCCGCACTCGCAGCGTGGTCGGTGCGGCCGCAACCGAAGGGGCAGCAACGAGAATCCGCTCGGCCGCCGCGTCGACCGACGGCTGTTCAGGAATAGCCTGTGGCAGCGCGGCAGCAACCTCCGTGACTCGATCTGGCGGCGCACTCGCGTTCGAAGGCCGGGCCTTTGACTCTGGCCACGTCCAGAACACGCCCGCGACGAACACTACAACGAGAACGGCGAGCACCTTCTTCATGGCTAGGACTCCCAAAGCACTTGCGCCAACACCGAGCGACACTCCGACCACTCCTTCTCCAGCTGCTGCCAGGACCACGCCGCGCACCTTGGCAAGATCCCCCACCCCTGCCGAGGCGGATATCGCGAGCACTCCCGCCGGCAGAGCACGCCGCAGCAGGTCGAGGCCCCGATGCAATTGGCTGCGCACGGTCGCGCGCGGCCGCCCGGTTGCATGCGCGACCTCGGCGGCCGTCATGCCGTGTTCGATCTGCAGCACCAACACCGTGCGGTAGGTCTCCGGCAGCTCTTCGATGCGCTGCCGCAGCAGCTCGCGCAGTTCTGCATGCTCGGCGGCGACCACGGGGTCTTCGGGCACCCGCGGCACCACGGCCGCAGCTGGAACTTCGCGCCGCTGCCGCCGCCGCGCCATACGCACGTGGTTGGCGAGGATGCCGAGCAGCCAAGGCACCAAGGGTTGCTCAGGCCGCCAGCGCGCCGCGGACTGCATCGCCGCCAGGAACGTGGCCTGAACCAGATCGTCCGCCTCATTGCGGCTGCGACTTAGGTACCGCGCGACGCGCCAGACTTCGGGCGCTGCGCGGTCGAAAACCCCCGCCAACGCGCGGGGATCACCGCGACGGTAGCGCAGAAACAGGTCTTCGACGGTGGGCTGCACGAACGATGCTTTGCCGGGGTGGCAACAACTGTTGCAGACGCGCAAGGATTGTTTCGCGCAACCTACCTCACGCACTTCACTGACGCGCCATCCCCAGCCCCACCACCGCCGTCAACGACTCCGCTAAACCCGGTGGCACGTAGGCATGGCAACGGCGTACCGCGGTCATCGCCGACCCCACCCACCACGTTGCAGGCGACGTACCGTAGCTATCCGCAGAGCGCCGCGCATTCCCGCCAAGACCAGTGCAATACCAAAACACCACCGCGACCAACCACTGCCATCATTGACCCAAGCACAAACCAGGAATCCGCCACTAGCCAATACCAAGTGCCATCCCAAGAACCTCTCAAGGCCCCAGATTCTCACACCTTCCTGCTCCGAGAAAGCGTGCGAATCCCATAGATCCACACGAAGCAGCCGCCACCAGCAGCCTCCACGCTCCCCTGAGCCTGCTGCCCAACGATCACCCAATCGAAATGGTGATCGTATCCGTGACCGCAAACTGGGGATTGGCGCAACCGCCGGTCCCCAGGAAGTCCGCACCCTGCACGTAGACGGAGAGGCCGATCATCGAAGTAGCCGGTGGAATCGTAAAAGCCGCAATCGAGCCACCCGCCACCTCGAGCCAATCTTGGCCGATCGTGCAGCCGCAGAAAGTCTGCGTCACGCCAGTGAGACCAAATCCGACGAACGGCAGGCCAGTGATGCCGCCGAGGGTCATCGTCACGGTGCCGCCCGGTGCGGGACTGCCGCTCGGCGTGATCGTCGTCGAGCCACACGCGTGCGCCTGCCGCGACAATCGCCCAGCGCCGGACACGAACGTGAGCCCGATCATGTTGCCGGCGCCCACCGTGCCAACCTGTGTCGGCAGGCCAGTGGCAACATCGACCGTGAAGAGCATGTCCTGCAGGTTGTCGAGCACGTACATCGTTGCCGTGCCAAGGTGGAACGCCATCGATCCGGCATTCGTGATCCCGGTCATCGGCCCGATCAGCGTCGCTGCGCCCGAACTGCGATCGATGCTGTACAGGCTGTCCGTTGTGGCACTCGTCATGAGCATCGTGTCGTGCACGAGGTCGTAGCCGAGGTTGTACCCGTTGGTGGACGAGCCGAGGCCGGATAGGCCGATCAGCGTCGCCGCACCGGTCGTGAGGTCGATCGAATAGAATCCACCGTTGTGGCCAGAAACGCCGTACAGCGTGCCCGTGCTGCTATCCCATTCGAGGCCAGCCATCACGATCGCCGAACTGCCGTAGGCACCGATCAAGCGGGTCTGCCAGTTCGTGAGATCGACTTCGTAGACGGAGTCGGTGCCGTTGCCCGACATGTACATCTTGCCGCCGAGGTAGTCGTAGGCGAGCGCCGCCGGAATCGCCGCCGCGGGCGACATGCTGCCAAGCAGCGTACGAGCCCCCGTGGTGGCGTCCAGCTCGTAGACCGTCGCACTACCGGGTGCTGTGTCGACTGCGATCAGGCGTTGCGCCGTCGCTGACGAACAGAGGGCGAATGCGCCGAGGAGAATTGCGGTGCTGGTTGCTTTCATCATTGGTCGTTGGTTTCGTGTGTGCTCACGGATCCTAATGCACATCCACCAGGTCGCGCCGGCATCCAACCCCAAGAATCCGCGCAAAGGCTTCCCCTGGTTGCCCACTTAGAGGCAGGAGCAACCTGATCCATGAGTTACGAAGCCGACCTGCAGAACTTCCCCAAGATGCGCCGCGAGCGAGGAGCTCACCTCGTCGCCGCGGACGCCGTGCGCATCGACGGGCGTGAAGGGAGCCACCTGTTGGCCACGGTACGCGATCGCAAGCTGCACACGGTGCACCTGACCCGCGACGCCAAGGGCAAACTCGAATCGACGTGTTCGTGTATGGGGCCAGCGTTCTGTGAACACGCGGCGGCGGTGATCCTGACGGACTATCTACGCAGCACACCGCGCGCGCCCAAGAACGTGCCGGCGACTCGCGGGCGGTCGCAGGTGGCGCCGCGACCGGCACCGACACCGCCGCCGCCGCCCGCCAATTGGCGGATGCGCCTCGAACGGGTTCTCGACCGCATGCCGGATGAGGATGAGGAGGCCACCGAGTCCTTGTTGCGCTACGTGCTCGATCTCGACCGGGCCCGGCGCCATTCGCGCCTGCGCCTGTCGATCCACAAGAAGCGCACCAGGCGCTCCCCCACCGCCGAAGAGCGCGCTGCGGACCGCCGCGTGCTCGCGCTGCTGCAGCATGTGCAGCGCGACATGCCGCGCGGCGATGGAACGTGGTTTGTGCCCGACCGCGACGAAGCCGAACTGCTCATGCCGTTGCTGCTGGCCACCGAACGTCTGCAGGTTCGCGCACCAACAGACCAGGATCCTGGTGAACTTGTGCCACTGCGCGCGGAGCTGGGGCAGGTCACGTTCCGCAGCGAGATGCGGCGTACTGCGGAGCAAGTCGGCATGCACGGCTGGTTCGAGCTTGAGGGCCAACGCGTCGCCGCCGAACGCGTTCGCGCGGTGCTTGAGTGTGGCTACGTGGTGTTCGACGATTGCGTAGCGAAGTTCGACGGTGGCAACTCTCTCCCACTCGTGCGCGAACTCACGTGCATGGGCCCGATCGAGGCGCCGGCACACGAAGAGGGCGCGCTGGTCGCAACGCTACTCGAACTCGCCGACCACATCCCGGATGTTGCGCCGGTGGTTTCGACCAGACCCGCGCCGCCCCCAGAACCGGTGCTCATCGTGCTCGCCAAGAACGCGCAGCGCGAGTACATCCCGGCCGAGGTTCGCTTCGATTATGGCTCGCGGCGCAGCGAGTACCACGCTTCGCCGATCCTGCATCCCGCGGAGCCCGACGGCACCTACCTGGCTACCGACCCCGCGGCAGAAACCGCCTTGCTGGCACATTGCTGCGAGCTCGCTGGCGAGGAACTGCAGCCCACTGCCGTGCCAGCGTACTTCACGATCCCGCACCGGCACGTGAGCGCGGTGATGCGACGTGCCATGGCCGGCGGCATGCGCGTGCTCGCCGACAGCAAGCCCCTGAAGAGCGCGCAAGTGCTGCGCATCAGCGTCAACAGCGGCATCGACTGGTTCTCGGTGAATGGCGAACTCGACTTCGGCGGCGCCACGCTGCCACTCGACGCCGCGATCGAAGCGCTGCTGCGCGGCGAGCACTTCGTTGCGATCGGCGACGGCAGCTTCGCGATGCTGCCCGAGGAATGGCTACGGAGTTGGGGGAATGCGCTGCTGCTCGGCGAGAAGACGGAAGATGGCGTTCGCATGCGCTCGAGCCAGGCCATGCTGCTCGACGCACTGCTGAGCACGCACACCGAGACCACGACGAAACTCGACAAGAAGTTCCAGCAACTGCGTTCGCGCATCGCCAGCGCCGACCACCAGGCCGAACTGCCTGAGCCCCCCGGCTTCACGGGCACCTTGCGGCCCTACCAACGCCGCGGCCTCGGCTGGTTGCACTTCCTGCGCGATACGGGCCTTGGCGGCTGCCTCGCCGACGACATGGGACTTGGCAAGACGATCCAAGTGCTCGCGCTGCTGCTCACCGTTCACCGCGAACGCCCCGGTCGTCCATCACTGCTCGTGTTGCCACTGTCGCTGCTGGCCAACTGGCGCCGGGAGGCCGAACGCTTCACACCCGAACTGCGCGTATTTGACTTTCACGGCGGCGATCGCTGGTCACGTTTGGAAGACAGCGGCGGTTTTGACGCCCACGACCTCATACTCACGACCTACGGCACACTGCGCCTGGACATTGCGCGGTTCGACCAGCAGCAGACCCGCTTTGCCTATGCGGTGCTCGACGAAGCACACGCCATTGAAAACGCGCAAAGCCAGACGAGCAAAGCCGTGCGCCTGCTGCGCGCGGACCATCGTCTCGCGATGACAGGCACGCCCGTGCAGAACCACCTCGGCGAATTGTGGGCGCTGTTTGAGTTCCTCAATCCGGGTTTGCTTGGCCGCAGTTCGGCCTGGAAGCGACTGATCAGCACGGGCGACAACCGCGGCAAAGGGCTCGACCTGCAGCTCCTGCATCGTGCCCTGGCGCCCGTGATGCTGCGGCGCACCAAAGAACAGGTGCTGCCCGATCTGCCAGAGAAGCAGGAACAAGACCTGCTCTGCGAACTCGAGGGCACCCAGAAGCAGTCCTACGATGCCCTGCGGCGCACTTTCCACGAACAGTTCGTGGAGGGCACCGTCGAGCTCCGCAACCAGGAGCGCTTCCTCGTGCTCGAAGCGCTGCTGCGCCTGCGCCAGGCGGCCTGCCACGAAGGCCTGCTCGTCGACGAATACAAGAGTCGCGGCTCCGCCAAACTCGATGCGCTGCTGCCGATGCTGCAGGAGATCGCCGAAAACGGCCACAAGGCGCTCGTATTCTCACAGTTCACGGAGTTCCTCGCGATCCTCAGGTCGCGGCTTGGGTCGCTCGGCATCGAGCACGAATACCTCGACGGCAAGACGACGAAGCGCCAGGACCGCGTCGACCGATTCCAGACCGATGCGAAGTGCCCGCTGTTCTTGATCAGCCTCAAAGCCGGCGGTGTCGGCCTCAACCTCACGGCGGCCGACTACGTGTTCCTGCTCGATCCGTGGTGGAACCCAGCCGCCGAAGCCCAGGCCGTCGATCGTGCCCACCGCATCGGTCGGCAGGGCAAGGTCACGGTGTATCGCCTGATTGCGCGCGACACCATCGAGGAGAAAGTGCTGCAGCTGCAGAGGGAGAAGAAGCAACTCGTCGACGCGGTGCTGAGTGCCGACAAATCGTTGCTCGCCAAACTCACGCGCGAAGATCTGGCAGCGCTGTTGGCGTGAGAGCGCGCACTTGAGGAGAGCCCGGTACGCTCGTTGGTGCTTGCTCCAACGCAGCGCCTGCAGCCTGAGTCAACTCCTGCCAGGCAGCGCGGGCACAAGGACCAAGGCCACGTCACTTCCAGTAGCCACGAGCCAAGGATGTGCGCCCGCGGAAGCGGCGAACCAATCACTCCATGGGCCAGTTCTTCCGGCCAGATACTCCGCGGCAAATCCACGGCCGAGCACAGAACAGAAGTGGCCCTCGTGGAGCGGGCACTCGTAACCTTCCCCATAGGCTCTCATGTACGCCTTCGCTTCGGGCGCATCCTCGGATGCGAAGAAGCCAATCCAGCCGCCGTCACCTGCAAAAACCGCATCCAAGACCGTGGCTTCCTCCATCATCTCATGCATTTGGGACTCGAACCGTGAGCAGAGTCCGACTGCCGACCCATCTCCTGAGCCCAACACCCTGAATACCTGAGCGTTCATCAAGCGCGCTATGACCCCGTGGATGTAGAACGAACCATCGCACCATCATAGACCAGCCTCGGAACCCCTCAATGCCCACGCGCCGCATCGCTCACGGTCTATCGCCTCATCGCGCGCGACACCAGAGCAACTCGTGAATGCGGTGCTGAGTGCCGACAAGTCGTTGCTCGCCAAACTCACGCGCGAAGACCTGGCTGCGCTGTTGGCGTGAGAGGAGTCAAGCCGGCAGGCATTCGACGCCGTACGCAGTCAGTGCCGAGTCGGCGGTCAACAACGGCACGTCTTCGACGAGCGCCTGCGCGACAAGCAGCCGGTCGAAGGGATCGCGATGGTGCGAGGGCAATTCGGCAATGCGCGCTGCGTGCGCATGATGCACAGGCAACGCTGTAAGCCCCTGTTCGATCATCATGCGCGTCACGAACGCGTGCATTGGCTCTTCGATGCGGAGCTTGCCGAGGGAAGCCTTGATCGCGAGTTCCCAAGTCGAACCAGCACTCCAGAGCAGCTCGTTGGCAGGGTCCGCAAACAGAGCCCGCGTCTCTTTGCGCAACCGCGACGCGTCGTGCACCCACCACAGCAACACATGAGTGTCGAGGAGCACCCTCATTGCCGCCCTTCGATCTGCCGCCCCTCAAACTTGTCGAGCAGGTCGTCGGGCAACGGCGCATCGAAGTCCTCGGCGACCCAGAGTGTCCCGCGTTCGGTCTCAGGGACGCGCAAGCGCGCCGAACGAATCGGCACGATGCGTGCGATCGGCTCCCCTGCTTTCGCGATGATCACCTCCTCGCCAGCCTGTACCTTTGCCAGGATCTGGGAGAAGTGCGTCTTGGCTTCATGGATGTTGAACGAGTCCATGCCGCCAACATCGACTAAGTCCTCGACTAAGTCAATCCGACAGTTCCACAGAGTCACGCTGTGTGACCTTCATAGCTCAAACACCCGATCGGCAAGGCGGCGCCCAAGCTCCGGATCGTGCGTCACCATCGCTTGCGTGAACCCGCGATCGCGCAAATCGCCGATCACCTTCACGACCTCGGCAGTGCTGCCCGGGTCGAGCGCTGAGGTCGGTTCATCGAGCAGCAGCACCTCGGGTTCGGTCGCCAGCGCGCGCGCAATCGCTATGCGCTGCGACTCCCCACCCGACAGACGCGCCGGAAACCGATCGGCCGCGTCCTGCATGCCGACGAGTTTGAGCAACTCCATGGCCCGCGCTTCGGCGGCCTCCCGCTCGCGGCCCTGCACGATGCGCGGCGCCAAGGTCACATTGTCGAGCACACACAGGTGTGGGAACAGGTGATAACCCTGAAACACCATGCCCGTGCGGCGGCGCAAGGCCGTAGCGCGCTTCACCCATTCGCCATGGGGCAGCCCGGCCGGGATCTCGATCTCGCCAAGGCGCACCGTGCCGGCGTCGTGACGTTCGAGTTGGTTCAACATGCGCAACAGGGTGCTCTTGCCGCTGCCGCTGCGCCCCATGATCACGGTGGTCTTGCCAGGCAACAGGTCGAGGTCGAGACCTGCGAACAACGCACGCCCACCAAACTGCTTGCCGATGCCGCGAAGTTCGATCATGCGTGATCCCGATCGAGCGAACGCTCGAAACGCCTGGCCAGGTACGCGAGCGGCAGGCTCATCAAAAGATAGAGGCCCGAAGTGACGAGGCCGAGCAGGATGAAGCGACCCGACGCATTGGCGAGCATCTGGTATTGCTTCGTCAGTTCGACGACCGTGATCACCATCACGATCGAAGAGTCCTTGAACAGCGCGATGAAGTCATTCGTGGATGGTGCAAGCGACAAGCGCAGCGCCTGCGGCACGATCACATGACGTAACGACTGCGCAGTGGAGAGACCTAGCGCCTGCGACGCTTCACGCTGGCCACGTGGAATCGCGGACAAGGCGCCGCGGTAGATTTCCGCCTCGTAGGCCGCGTAGTTGAGCGCGAGGCCGAGGATGCCGGCCACCTCTGCGGACATGCTTAGTCCCGGCACCTGACCGAGGCCGTAGTAGAGCAGCAGCATCTGCACGAGAATTGGCGTGCCGCGAAACAACTCCACATAACCGAGCGCAACCCACTGCAGTGGCCGGGGACCATGCAAACGCAAGAGCGCGACAGCTAGTCCCAACAGCACCGCGAGCGCAAACGCGATCACCGAGATGCCCACGGTGCGCAGCGCCCCGAGACCCAACAACTGCATCGCCGACCCCCAGTCGATCGGCGCCGGGCCGCGCTCTTCGATATCTCGCGCAAATGTCTCGGCCACTGCAGCGTCGCCGAGCTTCGCCTCCTCCGGTACCCAGAGATCCCATCGCCGGTAGATGCGTTCGAGGGTCCCATTGGCGAACAACACTCCAACCGCCGCATCGAGCGCGCTCTGCAACTCGGGCTCGCCACGCCGCACGGCCATCGCATAGTAGAACGCGCCAAACGGCTCGCCGACGTCACGCAGTTTCGGGAACAACGGCCGCAGCGCGCGCGCAATCGGCAGATCAGCCAGGGACGCGGCATTCCGGCCATTCACGACCTCTTCGTAGGCCGTGACATTGCTCTCGTAGAGAACTACCTCGATGCCGGGATGCTCTAGCAACACCTGGTGGCTCTGCGATTGCCCCAACACACCCACTCGTTTGCCAACCAGGTCCTGCAGGCCGCGCACACCTTCCACTGCGGGCCCAACCGACAACTGCTGCTGGAAGATGTAGTACGGCCGCGAAAAGCGCACCAAAGCGCGCCGCACCGGCGTCGGCTCGAAGCCATTCAATACAAGGTCGCAATCGCCGCGTTCGAGCACCTGCACCAGATGCTCATACGGCGCCTGCACGCGGCGGAACTCGACGCCGAGCACCGTGCCCAGTTCGCGCGCAAGATCGACTTCAAACCCGATCTCCCCGCGCTCCGGGTGCTGGCCATCCAGATACACAAACGGCGCCCCACCCTCCGCGTCCGATCCCCAGCGCACCACGCCAGCATCGCGATAACGCTGCGGCAGCGGGATCTGGGCGATCGCCGCCGCGGCAAGCAGCAAGCAGGCAAGGAAACGCAACATGGCGCGCGAGTCCTACCGGGTACAGCCCACGATGCAAGGACCGGGCGCGCGGCGTCCTACTTTCCGGCGGGCGAAGGCTGTGCTGGCCGGCGCAACGCCCCATTTCGCCGCAGCTCCACCAGCCGCGCCGGCCGGTTCGTCGTGATGAAGTCACAACCCATCGCCGCTGCGCCGACAAATGCCATGTCGAGATCGACCGTGTAGACGCACAGCAGATAGCCCTTTTGGCGAATGGCCTGCGCATCTTCGACGCGCAGCGTCTTGTGGTCCCAATGCACGAAGTCCGCACCCGTGCCCTGGATCTCCTTCAGGCGATCCGCCGTGAGGTCCTTGCCGCCCAACGCGCCGAGCACGCAATGCGATTCTTCGGCCCGGAACTTCGTGAGCCACTCCCAATCAAAAGCCTGCACGATCACGCGATCGAGCACCTTGAGGCGGCGCAACTCCTCGGCGAGCGCCTTGGCGTCCCCACCTTTGCGCTCGATCATCGGACAAGCCGGGAAGATTGCTTCGAGCGTCTCCGCCAACGTTGGCACGTGTTCGCCCGCAAACTCCTCACCACGCCATTTGCCGGCGTCGAGTTCGCGGATCTGTGCCAACGTCAGTTCGTCCACGCGCACCTTCTTGCGACCAAAGTGGGCAACGGCATCCGTCGTGCGATCACAGGTGTCATCGTGCATGACCACCCACGCGCCATCCTTCGTCTGGTAGACGTCAAACTCAACGATCTGGGCGCCATTCGCAACGGCCTCGCGAAACGCCGCCAGGGTGTTCTCAGGACACTTCTCGCTCGCACCGCGATGGCCAACGACGAGCGATGCCGCCGCGGCCTCCTTGGCCAACTTCGTGAGCAACGGCTTCTGCTGCGCCACCGCGGCATGCATCACGAACGTGGTCACCAGCAGAGCTTGCAGGAGAGAATGACGGAACTTCAGCATTTCACGAACGGTCCGCCAGAGGACGTAGGAAAGCGAGGGGGCAGATCATGAAGATCGCGGGTTGACGCCTCACGCACCTTGCCCGATCGTGGACCCGAATGACCTACGAGACCATGGTTGGGCTCACCGTCACCGATGACGCCAGCTACCAGCGCTACCGCGACGCCATGGCGCCGCTCTTGGCTCTGCACGGCGGCGGCTTCCGCTACGACTTCACGATCGACCAGGTGCTGAAGTCGGCCAGCGAGCACCCGATCAATCGTGTGTTCGCCATCTACTTCGGCAGCAAATCGCAGATGGAGGCCTTCTTCGCGCACCCCGACTATCTACAGGTCCGCGCGACGTTCTTTGAGCCGGCAGTGAAGGGCGTTACGATCTTCGGCAGCTACGAATACTGAGGGCAGGACTCGATTCACCAGGCACGCTAACAGCCATTGTGGCATGGAACCCCTCAACCGAAGCGTGTTCCACAGCTTGTCACCGACCGCCCACAGGCCTATACTCCGACCAGCATACACCATGAGATGGTCGTCACTCTTGCTGCTGCTGATGATGCTGCCCGGCCTGGTATTGCCAGCCGGCGTGATCATGCGCATCTGCAAGTGCACGAGCATGGCGTCCGCGGAACGCGCGGCAATTCACTCTTGCTGCGCCGAGGTCACTCCAGAGCCCGAGCCAACGGCTAGCTGCTGCGGTAACGATCACCGCCGGATGCCCGGACCCGACACGACTGCGTTCAAGAAGGGCGACGGCACCTCCTTGCGGGCCTTCGCCTGCAAGTGTCAGTGGGTCAAGGTCACGGACCAGCAGCCCGATTCGACACCTCCTCAGTTATCACTTCTGCTCGCGTGGGGGCCGCCACCGATCGCTACGGCGGTCTTGCTCCCCTCGCCCAGCTGCGGCCTACTGATCCCGTGGCCAGCGGCGGCAACCCGACCACCACCACCGGACCGCGCCCGCAACCTCCCGCTTCTGCTGTAAGGCACCACGACCTCCGACGTCAGCGCGTCGGACCATTGTTTGGGTCGTCAGTTCCGCCTTGCCGCGCCCGTGTGCCTCGCCTTTGCGCAGGCTCCGCGCGCCATCCAGATGAGGTTGCCATGGTTGCAATGAAGTCACTGTCCGCACTGTTCGCATTCCTGCTGAGCACTCCGCTGCTTCTCACGGCTATCCCTTCCCAGGAAACAACCAAGCCGACGCCGGCCTCTGCTACGCGGGTCGAAGTACCGACGTTCCCGAACGCCACCTGCCCGATCATGGGCAAGAAGGTGTCGATGCCGCTGTTCGTCGACACCAGCGCCGGCCGCTTCTACGTTTGCTGCAAACCCTGCTTCAAGAAGATCCTGGCCGACGTTCCTGCCGCGACCAAGACCGCGTATCCGACGGTGAAGGTCGTAGGCAACAAGGTATGCCCCGTCTCGGGTGAACCAATCGGCAAGGAAGCCATCACGGTGACCCTGCAAGGCCACAGCTTCGAAGTCTGCTGCGAGGCCTGCGTCGCCGCCGCGCGCGCCAATTCCCAGATCACGCTCACGAAGTTGCTGCGCCAGTCCGTGGTCGACCTTGGCAATACGACGTGCCCTGTCTCGGGCGAGCCAGTCGCGCCGAATTCGTTCGTGCTGATCGGTGACACTCTGGTTCGCCTCTCGTCGCCCAAGGCCGTGGCGGACGTTGAGAAGGCGCCGTTGGCGACTCTCGAGAAGGCTCGCGAACTGCGCAGCAAGCAGCCGGAGCCGGCGAAACACGTGCACACGCCAAAACCGGCCACCGAGGCCACGGCACGAGAGGCCGGCAAGTGACACGCGACGCGGGCACGCTGAAGTTGCTTCTTCTGCTGGCCGCAGGGTGCACGGCATCACCGCCGATGCCGGAGCTGCCGCCTACGCATCCCGGGTCGCCCCTCGCCGTGGAAGCACCGCCTCCCCCGCCAACGCACACGCTTGACATGGCCCTGCCCAAGGCGAGCCAGGCCACCAAACCGGCGATGCAGCCGATGCAGAAGATGCCAGGGGACCGCCGATGAAACGGCTGTCATGGACCCTCGCATTGCTTCTCTTGAGCTGTCGGGCGAATGACCTCGCCAGCAAGGACCGCAGCGACTTGCAACAAGGCCTCGAGAATCGCCTTGGCTTGCCCCTTGAGACCCTAGTCGACGACCTCGACGCATCGATCGATCCCAGCGCTGCGTCACTGCTGCGAACACCGATCGACGAAACGAGCGCCGTACGCATTGCACTCCTCAACAACCGCGAAGTTCGCGCGGCCCTGGCGCACCTCGGAATTGCCCGCGCCGACCTCGTGCAGGCAGGCCTGCTCCGCAATCCGGTCTTCGACGCAAGCGCCAGGTTCTTCTTCACGGGCGGAACCGAAGTCGAACTCGGCTTTGCACAGCCGTTCCTCGATCTGTTCTATCGACCATTGCGCCAGCGCCTCGCCGAGCACGAGTTCGCTGCCGCGCGAACGATGGTGACTCACGAACTCGTTCGACTCGCGTTCGCCGCGCGGCGGGCCCTGGTGAGCGTCCGGGCCGCCAACCAACTAGTCGTCCTGCAACAGCAGGCTCTCGCTACGGCCTGCGCTTCGCACGAGTTGATGCAGAAGCTCTTCGAAGCAGGCAATGCGACGGATCGCGCCATCGCGCAAGAGAGGCTATTCGAAGCCCAGGCTCGCCTCGATCTCGATGCCGCCGAGATGGCTGCACGCGAAGCGCGCGAACCAGTTCAACGTTTGCTCGGCCTGTGGGGACCACATACGCAGTGGACCGTGGCCGGAGAACTCGACGCCAATCCACTGGGCGACATCAACCTCAAACACCTGGAAACGCGCAGCATCAGTGCCTCGCTGGACCTCCGGGAAGACCGATCGCGCATCGATTCCCTGGCCCAACATGTCAACATCGAATCGTGGCGCGCGTGGTTTCCCGACGCCCACGCGGGTGTTTCAGCAATGCGTGATGCGGGTGGTGAATGGGGTCTCGGCCCCGGTGTGATGATGGAGTTACCCATTCTCGACAGCGGCGTGGCCCGCACCGATCGGGCGACCGCCGCACTCCGCGAGCGCCTGCAACACCACGTGCATCTGGCCGTGGAAGTGCGCTCCGCAGCACGCATGCTCGGCGAGCGAGCCCGACACCTCACCGAACGCCTGGGATTTCTGCGCAACACGCAGATGGTGCTCCGCGAAGACTTCGTGAAGCGCGTGGTACAGAACTACAATGCGATGCAGATCGGCGCATTCGAGGTGCTACGCGCTCGCGAGCAACAAGTGGCCGAGGAACGCGAACTGCTCAATACACTGCGCAGCGCCCACCTTGCGCGCCTCGATCTGCAAGAACTGCTTGCCGGCAGCTTGCCGCGCGCCGCCCTTGGCGCAACCTGGCCAATGCTCGGCTCACCAGGTCAGCCCAAGACCTCCCAAGGACACTGAGATGCCAAGTGATCGTCGTCAATTCCTGATGCAGAGTGCTGCGTTGTCGCTCGGCGGCCCACTCGCCGCGAGCATGCAGCCGGCCAGCAAGGCTCGCCTCACACCACTGCCACCCGGTCAGCCGCTCGTCGACTACCGGCCAGTAATCACCCCGAACGGAACCACCTTGCCGTGGAAGATCGTGGCCGGCGTGAAGGTCTTCCACCTTGTCGCCGAGCCGGTGCGCCACGAGTTTGCCCCGGGCCTACAAGGCAACTGCTGGGGCTACAACGGACGCGTTCATGGCCCGACCATCGAAGCCGTCGAAGGCGATCAGGTTCGCATCTACGTGACCAACAAACTGGATGCACCGACCACCGTGCACTGGCACGGCATGTTCGTGCCAAACGGCATGGACGGTGTCGGAGGCTTGACGCAGCGTTCGATCGAACCTGGCGAGACGTTCTGCTACGAGTTCACGCTGCGGCAACACGGCACGTTTATGTACCACAGCCATCACGACGAGATGGTGCAGATCGCGCTTGGCATGGTCGGCATGTTCGTCGTGCACCCGCGCAATCCCACCGGGCCCATGCCCGATCACGATTTCTGTTACATGCTCAGTGAGTGGTCCCTGCCAGTGGGGGCCGAGCGCCCCGATCCGAACGAGATGACGGACTTCAATGTCCTCACTTTCAACGGCAAGGTATTCCCGGCCACAGCGCCAATGGTGGTCAAGACCGGCGAACGCGTTCGCATCCGCCTCGGCAACCTGAGCCCAATGGATCACCACCCGATCCATCTGCACGGTCACGCCTTCGAAGTGGTTGAAACCGACGGTGGCCAGATTGCGCCCGCGGCGCGGTGGCCAGAAACCACCGTTCTCGTCGCGACCGGGCAGACTCGTGCCGTTGAGTTCCTCGCCGACGCACCCGGTGACTGGGCCATGCATTGTCACATGACCCACCACGTGATGACGCAGATGGGGCACGGCATCCCCAACCTCGTAGGAGTCGATCCGAGCGCGTTCGACGAAGCACTCGCCGCGGTGGTGCCGAGCATCCGCACAATGGGCAGTGACATGAGTGCGATGAACGACCCTGACGCACCCGACGACACGCTGCCAAAAAACAGCCTGCCGATGGTCGGAGGCACAGGGGGGTTCGGCTACGTGACCATGGGTGGCATGGTCACCGTATTGAAGGTCCGCGATGGCATCACGAGTTACGAGGATCCGGGCTGGTATGAGCACCCACCCGGCACCGTCGCGGGCCCAGCGACGCCCGCCGCGCTGGCGCGCGACGACATCGATACGTAGCGCTCACTGCAGCACGAACGACAGGCAGTTGCTCATCGCGGTGCCGAACGGCGCGCACAGCCCCACACACTGCGAGGCCATTGGCAGGCCTGCAAGCGACGGATTGGCGGGCAACGCCAACAACCACGTCGTGGATCCCGAGCAACCGACTCCACCCGTCGGATACTGCAGCGGCAAGGTCACCGTGGTGGGATTGAGTGGCACCAGCACATTGCCACACAGTGGCGGCGTAATGCCGCTCGAGGCGCACGTGCCAACGCCGAGGATGCACCACGTCGGCATGCCCACCTGAGCGAGGTCGAGACCCAGCTGCAGAGTCGTTCCCAGCAGCGGCGCATTGCGCAGTGAATGCACCATCGGACACGGCAGGCAGTTGCCGTTCGCGCACGGCGCACCAGTCGAAGTCGCGCCGCCCCAGCGAATGCTGAGATCAGTGTATGGATCGGGGAACGGTGTTGCCTGGATGCAGCAAGCTCCCGGCGTGAACGTCACGGTCGGCCCGGTGACCGTGTAGCTCCAATCGAAGGTGCCGCGGCCGTTCGTCCAATAGAGTACTGCGTTGGCGGCGTCGACGGCAAGGCCCGTGATCAGCGTCGTGTTGCTGAAGCAATCGAACACGGGGATCGCCTGATACCACGCACCTGGATTGCTCAATGGGGCCACGTAGATCGTCCCGGAACCAATCGAGAAGTCCGCCGTGCTGTAGAAGACAAGCCCACGCAGTTCGTCAATTGTGATGCCAGTAGTGGCAGTAAAGCCAGACAACGTGAGCCCGGTGTTGTGCGCGTTCACGAAACCCAGCGCGCAATTGTTGGTACTGCGCGTGATCCAACCGAGGCTGTCGATCGTCCACAATTCGTTGGTCGAGTCATTGATATCGAGCCCGGTCGCCTCTGCGACGGCCGCCGATTTCGGGCACGGCACGGGGCCGCAGTTGACCGCGCAGGACGTTGGATCAAACCGGCCAATCGCCTGGCCCGTCGTCACCCATGCCGAACTCGAACCCGGATCCCAAGCGGCCCCACCCGGCCAATAGAACAGCGAAGTCGGCAGCAGGCCCAACGGGCAGTTTCCCAACTGCGTGCAGGTGCTGTGCACACTCTGGTGCAGCACCGGCGTGTTCAAGGTGACCCCCATGAGGTTCGGCGTGGACTGCGCCAGGGTGGCGACAGCGGGGAGCAACGTGAGCAGGGTGGCGGCGATGGAGCGCATGACGGTTTCCTTGGCTGGTAGTCGCGCTAGGCGCGGGATCTGCCCTCAAAGGACCAAGCCAGGGCGAACGCACGGGAGTAGCCCAGAATCCAGTACCCCCCGCCCCAAACCCCGCTGTCACGGCCGGATGAGGTTCTTGGACATGCCGCCCCCGGGTCGTATCCTGGTTGCCCCAACCCATGACCTACGACGTCCTCGTGATCGGTGCCGGCCCCGCCGGCTACGTCTGCGCCATCCGCTGCGCCCAGCTCGGCCTCAAAACTGCCATCGTCGAGAAGGAGAACGTCGGCGGCGTCTGCCTCAACGTCGGCTGCATCCCCAGCAAGGCCCTGATCGCGGCGGCCAAGCTCGTCGACAAGATCCAGCACGCCGATCTCATGGGCATCAAGGCCAAGTTCGAAGGCCTCGACGTGGCCGCGCTCGTGGCCTGGAAAGCGGGCATCGTCAACAAGCTGACCTCGGGCGTCAGCGGCCTGCTCAAGAACCACAAGGTCGACACCTTCATGGGCGATGCCAAGGTCATCACCAAGAACAAGGTCGAGGTCACGGGCAAGGACGGCAAGAAGACCGTCGAAGCGAAGAACCTCGTGGTCGCGGTCGGCAGCACGCCGATCGAAGTGCCCGGCTTCGCATTTGACGGCGACAGCGTCTGGTCGTCGACGCACGCGCTCGCGCCCAAGCAACTGCCGAAGCGCATGATCGTCATCGGCGGCGGTTACATCGGCCTCGAACTCGGCCTCGTCTACCACAAGTTGGGCACGCAGATCCGCGTGCTCGAGTTCATGGATCGCGTGCTGCCGGGCATGGAGGAAGACCTGTCGAAGGAGATGGGCCGTTCGCTCAAGAAGAAGAAGATCGATGTGCACCTGAAGACCAAGGCGACAGGCTTCAAGAAGACCAAGACGGGTCTCGAAGTCACCGCCGAAGTCGAAGGCAAGCCGCAGACGTTCGAATGCGACGTCGTGCTGTCCTGCGTCGGCCGCCGGCCAAACGGCAAGGGCCTTGGCCTCGAAGCGATCGGCGTGAAGGTCGATGAACGCGGCTTCGTGCCAGTCGATCATCGCCGCCAGACCAATGTGGCCGGCGTCTACGCGATCGGTGACGTGTCGGGCCAGCCGATGCTCGCCCACAAGGGGTCGCACGAAGGCCTCATCGCCGCGGCGGCCATCTCGGGCGACAAGGGCGCGGCGTACGACCCGGCTTGCATCCCGGCCGTCATCTTCACGGATCCGGAGATCGCCTCGGTCGGCTTGTCGATGGAAGAGGCCAAGAAGGCCGGTTTCGAGCCCGTCGAAGGCAAGTTCCCGTTCGGTGCGTCGGGTCGCGCAATGTCGCTCAACGAGACTGAAGGCTGGGTCAAGGTCATCGGCGATGCCAAGACCGACAAGCTGCTCGGCGTGCACATGATCGGCCCCGAAGTGACCGAACTCGTCGCCGAAGCGGCGCTCGCAATCGAGATGGGCGCCACGGTCTCCGACATCGCATCGACGATCCACGCGCACCCGACGCTGCCCGAAGCGATCATGGAAGCCGCCGAAGCCGTGCACAACATGGCCGTGCACATCTTCCAGGCGCCGAAGAAAGCGCACTGAGTAGAGCACTCCGCCGCACCGGGCTACCTCGAAAACGGGGCAACCGAGGCCTGGAGCCGAACATGGCAGAAGACACCCATCCTCGAGTGCGAGCGAAGATGAACGAGATCTTCGCCGCCATGACTCCGAGCGATCGTTTTGCCGCCATGTCCTCGATGACGGAGTTCGTCTGCGTGCAATCCATGAACGCGATCGCGGCAACGATGCCAGACGCGGAATCCCGCGAGGTCGCACTGCGCTGGTCCGAGCTGCACTACGGCGCTGCACTGACGGCACGCGTGCGAGCCCACCTGCAGCGGAGCCCATGACGACTTCGCGGATCCTCGCGGCACTGCGTCCAGTGGTTGCTCTATTCGGGCAACTGCAGATCCCGTACCAGATCGGTGGTTCCGTGGCATCCTCGACCTTCGGACATGCGCGATCGACCCTCGACGTGGACCTCGTCGCAGACATCCGCCTAGACCACGCCGCGCCGATCTGCAGCGCGCTCAAAGGCGACTACTACGCGGAACGGGAGCTCATCCAAGACGCGGTGCTTCACCGTTCCTGCTTCAACTTGATCTACCTACCCGCGTACTTCAAGGTGGACGTGTTCCTGCCGAAGGACAGCGAATACGAGCGGACTGCATTCAGCCGTTTTGTGCTCGCAGAACTGCGCGATGGAAATGAGGCCGACACCTTCCGCTTTGCAACCCCGGAAGACGTCGTGCTACACAAGCTCGCCTGGCATATCGAAGCCGGCGGCAGCGAACGCCAATGGCAGGACCTTTGCGGCCTCCTCGGAGCACAAAAGGGCCGCCTGGACCTCGACTACCTGCGCCGGTGGGCCCCCGAGCTTGGCGCCGGTGCGCTGCTCGAGAAGGCCTTCGCAGAAACGTAGATCGCCTCAGATGCGTTCCTTGAACCGCTTAGGCCGCTTGGGCCGCCCGGCCCATTGCATGGCCGGGCCCCAGCGCGTGTCATGTGCAGTAATGAACTGCCGCACGCTGCTGGTTTCACTCTTCCTGCTCGGCACGAACGCGCTCGCCCAAAGTGCGCGCCCGCTGCCTGCCCTTGAGGACGCCACGCGCTGTTACGACAGCGCCGCCGGGCAGGCGATCGCGTGGCCCGCGCTGCTCGACAAACTCGCGGCCCTCGACGTGGTATTCCTCGGCGAGACGCACGTCGACGACACCACGCATCGCGTCGAACTGCACGTGCTCGAAGAACTGCTCGCGCGGCGCAAGGGTAAGGTCGTGTTGTCGATGGAGATGTTCGAACACGACGTGCAGCCCGTGCTCGACGACTACCTCGCGGGGCGCATCGACGAAGCGACGTTCCAGGCCAAAGCGCGGCCTTGGGCCAACTACCAGACTGCCTATCGGCCGCTGATCGAAGCAGCGAAAGCGGCAAGCATTCCCGTGGTCGCAGCCAACTTCCCAGGCTCCTTGCGACGTCAGCTCGCCATGGGCGGCAAGAAGGCAATCGACGCGCTGACCCCCGAACAACGCGCGCTGATGCCAACCGAGATCTTCCCGGCCAGCGATGCCTACTGGGAACGCGTCGGGCGCGCGGTGCGCGGCCACATGGGCGGCGGCGGCAGCGGCACGCCCGAAGAACGGCTCTACGACACGCAGAACCTGTGGGACAACTCCATGGGCGACAACGTGAGCAAGGCGCGCATCGCCCACCCGGACTCGATCGTGCTGCACGTGGCAGGCGGTTTCC
>JADZDL010000141.1 GCA_020851075.1 Planctomycetota bacterium
CCAGACCGCGCGCCGTCAGCGGATCGTCGCATCGAGGGTGTTCGACAGGTTGATCTGCGCCAGACAGGCGCCGTTGCCCGGCGTGGGCAAGAACTGGAAGCCCTGGAAGGAGATCGACATGCCGACGAACGCCGCGTTGCGCGGCACGGCGAACGAGTAGCTCTGGCCGAGTACGGCCGAGCCATCGGCGCCCTGGATGCAGCCAGGGCAGATCGGCAAGGCCAGATTGTAGGGCAAGCCGACGACCCAACCGACCAGGCCTGTGTTGGTGGCCAGCATCAGGTCCACCGAGCCCCCCAGGACCGTCGAGCCGCTGCTCAGGAAGCCGAGGCCACCGCAGCTCGTGTAGCGCACCGCGAACTGGGCGCCCTCCTGGATCCCGTCGAAGTTCGAGCCCACCACGCGCGCGCCCGACGGCGCGAGGTTCTCGACCCAGCCGAGCCCGTAGAGGCGTTCCGGGCCGCCGCCGCTGCGGCGCGACGCGACGCTGGGCGCGACGTCGTTGGTGGTGTTGGCGCTGCTGGTGTCGTCCCACGACACCGACGTGCCGTTGATGCCGAGCAGGTAGAAGTCGACCTCACGCTGGTTCGCGCTGCTCGGCGACCCGTTGGGGATCGCACACAGGAAGCGCGTGCCATCGCTGTCGATCTGTGGCTCGCCGATCACCTTGGCGAACATGTTCCAGCCACCGCTGGTGGCGACCTGGGTGCCGAAGCGATCGAACACGCCGCCGCGAGCGTACTCGGTGCTACCCGAGTCGTAGGTGGCGATCACGGCGTACTGGCGCCCCTGGCTGTCGTCGGTGGGGCTGCTCACGGCGATGGCGCCGTTGAGTGCCGGCACCTGGATGTTGAGCGGAGCCGCGGTCGCCGTCGGCACCAGGTTGCGTGAGACGCAGGTGAACAGCGGTTGGTTCTGGCTCGGCCCGCTGCGGCGCAGGTAGGCGATGCCCCAGCCCTGCGTGTTGCCGCCCGGCATGCCGCACGACTTGCTGATCTGCGGCGCCATCTCCAGGCCCGGCGAGCTGTCGAGGTAGGCAGACGTGATCAGGGCACCGAACCCATCGCGGAGTTCGGCGGCGATGTCGTGGCTGCTGCCGCCGAACGAGGTCTCGGCGACGATGCAGAAACGAAAGCCCGACCCTGAGGGGTCGCCGCCGACGTCAAGCGAGTACACCTCCACCCCAGGCGCAAACAGCGCGAACGCCGTCCCGAGGCCCGGTGGAGTGCCCATGATCATGCGGGCGGTGCCGGTGAACGGCGCCACGTTGCCGGTCGACTTCTGCGCCACCACGAGGAACTTGCCGGTGATGAGGCTCGCCGAGCCGACGCCGGCGATCCGGGGCATGCGCCAGGAATCGAGCGTCGAGTCGATCGTCAGTTGCGTGCCGGTCGGCTGCATGTTCGCGTCGAGGTAGCGCGCATACACGTCGCTGTCCGTGGCCGAGAAGACCCGTTCCCAGACCATGCAGTGCGTGTTCATGCCCTCGTGCCAGGCGATGTCGGTCGAGGCAATCGCCTTGGTGTCGGTGGTCACGGCGGTGACGGCGCCGATCAGCGGGTCGATCAGCAGCGGCAGGGTGGCGTTGGCGACGAAACCCTGCGGCACGACGATACGGAAGCCGCGGTCGGTGCGGTCGGTGGCCAGTTCGCAGCGCCGGCCGGCGGCGTCGATCGCCACGGCGCGGCCATAGCCGAACGAACCGTGTTCGCCGACGAAGCGGAAGCCCCCACCGGTGGCCTGCACCGCGAGCTCGGAGGTGAACGGCACGTCGACCGTGATCGCGCCGCGGTTCGGCAACGTCGGCAGCACGAACTGCTGCTCGATGCCGGACAGGCTCAGCACGTAGCGTTCGGTGAAGGCTGGCCCGGCGAACTGCACCGCGTCCCCGATGTACACCGGCGCTTTCGTTTCGGTGGTGAGCAGCTTGCCGCCGACGTGCACCGTGGCGCGGGCCAGTCGGGCCGGGAAGTTGCGCGGCGCGGTCGCGCCGAAGCACGGCACAAACAGGGTGCCGTCCGCGGCGAAGGACGCCTTCCAGGTCGGGCCGGCCGCCCACAGCGTGGAGGGGTCGGCGGTGTCGACCGCGACGGTGTCGAGGTCGGCAACGGCGGCCGGCGGCAGCTGGCGGGCCCGTTCCGGCGAGGTCTGCAGGGTGGCGTCAGGGGCTTGGGCAGCCAGGGTGCCCAGCAGGGTGACCATGGCGATGGCGAGCGAAGGCATGTGCATGCCCTCGTCATCCGGATCGGCGGCGCGGCGTTGCACGCAAAACGGCGGGTAGGCGCAGCGGCCCATGGCGGCGAGCCGCATTGCCGCAACCGCGCCTGCCGTCCTACCATCGCCCCGTGACCACCACGCTCGCGGACCTTTTCTGGCAGAACGACCGCGACCTCGCCGCCGCGTGCCTTGCGCATCCGTTCGTGCGCGGCCTCGCCGACGGTTCGCTGCCCCAACCGCGCTACCGCGACTACGTGGCGCAGGACGCGTTCTTCCTGCGCGCGAGCTGCGGTCCGCGGCGATTCCCAACGTCGAGCTCGAGTTCGTTGCCGATCCCGAGTGGCCCGGGCATCGCGGACCCACCAGGTTGCCAACCGATTCCGTTCCCGCTATTGTCATGTTGAAGATGACAAATGATTGAAGATGACAAACGCCGTCAGCTACTCCGCGAAATCATCGCAGCGTTCGAAGGCAACGGGAGCCCGGTATCCTTGCACGCACCCCAGAAGGCAAAGCGACAGGGCGATAGCTTCGTCGGTAGCATTCTCGGCCGGGACGGACGCCGGCACCCTGTGACCCTCTACCCCGTGCCCGGGGTGCTGGGCATCGCCGCGGTCGAGCGCCTCGCCACGACGGCGCGGGACGCCGGTGGTGTGCCCATCATCCTGGCAAGGGCAATCGGCCGGGAAGTGCAGTCGGCGCTCGTGGAACATCAACTCGGGTATCTCGATCTGGCGGGCAACTGCCACCTTGAGCTCAACGCCGGCAACGTGGTCGTGCACGTCGAGGGACGGCGTCGTGTGCCACGCCCTGCTGGGAGCGGCTCCCTGCGCGCAGGCGGGTACCGCGCGTTGTTCGTCCTCCTAGCCGATCCACTCTTGCTGACGCACACCGTGCGCGACATCGGTAGCGTCGCCAAAGTGAGCAGACACGCGGTTCAGAGCCTGTTGGCAAGGTTGCGGGACGAAGGTGTGCTAGTGCGCGCCGGTCGCAGCGAACACGTATTCACCCCCGGCGGGCGCGAGACGTGCATCGATCGTTTCGCGGCGGCGTGGGTCGACGTATTGCGCGGCGAACTGCTAGTCGGGCGCTTCCGCCTGCGCGAGAAGGCACCCCGAGAGACCGTTGCGAAGCTCGAGAAAGCCCTGCGGGCTGCTGGGGCGGCTTTCGGCTTCGGCGGAGCCGTTGGCTCGTCACGCTGGATTCGCTATCTGGTGGGCAATGAGGTCACGGTCCACATCGACGGCTGGAGCCCCGATCTCGGCCGACGTCTGGGGGCCGTGCCCGATGCCCAGGGACCGCTGCTCGTCTTCCGCACGATGACGGCACTCGACCTCGAATCGAGCTTGACCGAAACCGCCCACCCATTGCTCGTCTACGCTGAACTCGCGCGATCGCCCGATCCGCGGGCTCGCGAGACCGCTCGCCTACTGCTGGATCGGATCGCGAAGGGAACGCCATGAGGGAAAGGGAGCATGTAGAACTCCTAGCCGAGGTTGCGCGGGCATTCGAAGGCCGACGTGTGGTCGCGATCGGCGCGGCCGCGCTACGATGGCACTACCCGGCATTCCGCGGCACGCTCGACCTGGATCTGTGCATCGCGATCGACCTCGCGGAGCACGCGGAGGGCGCGGGGCTGCCGGCCGCGTGGCGACGGCGACCGGACACTCCGCATCGGTGGGAGTTGCCAGACGGCAATTTGCTCGACATCGTGCCGGCGGGGGACGAGCTGCTGCGGGCGGGCAGCGTGACATGGCCCGGCGGCGCGACGATGGACCTGACCGGCATCGACCTTGCGATGTGCGACCATCTGAGCTTCTGCGAAGAACTGCCCACGACCGTAAGGGTGGCTTCACGGCGAGCCCTGTTTGTCACCGAGGTCGTGGCCTGGCAGGATCGTCCGTACGATCGCCAGAAGGACCTCGGTGACATCGCACGACTACTCGACGAGTATGTATGTCGGTGATGACGACCCGTATGTCGGTGATGACGACCCGCGGTGCTTCGACGAGCCCGCATTGTCAGAACGCGAGTGGGATGAGCGGCCGGCCTTCCTGCTGGGCATGGACCTAGGTGCGATCTGTACCGAACGCCACATCGGCCGGATTCGCGAGTTCGCGAGGCTCATCGGCGATCCCGCCCAACGCGAGCACTCCTGGATGATCCACGCGGGGCCTTCGGCGTGGCGGGCGGATGCAACGATGTTGCCCCGGCGGCTGGGCGCGCTTCTCGATGGGATAGGGAACGGCTGACCGCCCACTTGAGGGCGAGGCGCCGTAGCACCACGGCGGAGGCGGCTCATCCGGCCCAAGAGCACCCGGCAGCCCAGCGCCGGCCACCACAGATGGACCGCCGCGGCCGGGATGTGGATCCCGGATCGTGCCTACACCGCCGATTTGGCCATCGAGGCCGAACTATTCTGGGCCGGTGACCAACGCGCCACGCCTGAGCCGATCGACGCGACGGCTTCGCTCGGGCCGCAGTCGCTGTTGCGAGTGCGCATCACGCTGGCGTCGGGCGAGGTCGTGTCGCGCACCTGGGCGTGGGCTGAGCTGGTGCGCTGAGCGGGAGTGTTCGGGTAGGCCGATCGTCCGGTTGCCTTCCTGCCCCGCACGACTATCGCCAACGATGCAGAAGCTCGTTCTTGCCTGTCTCGCCACCGGCTCGCTGCTGCTGCCGCTTGCTGCGCAACAGGCCGACGTTCCAGCGCCAGCGGTGGCTGCCATCGACGTGCTCATGGATCGCGCGGCAACCGCCACCCAGCTAAACCAGGCGGTAGAGCAGGTGCGAGCCGCCGAGTTCGCGGTCGTGGTCCCGCGCTTGTTGGCAGCCTGTGCGCAGGAGTGGCGGCGGCGTGATCGTTCCCCCTTGGAATCTGGCATAGGTCCGCGCACCAAGACACCCTGGTTGGAGACCGATCTCTTGGCGGACCAGCGGGTGCAGTACACGCTGCACCAGCTCTGGTTCGAGAAGGTCCGTACCGGGGTCTCGGTCGACGAAGCGGCCGTGCTGGTCACGTTGATCGAAGACGACAAGCTCGGCGAACTACGCCACAACGCGGTCTGGCCGTTGGACAACCAGCTGGGCGAACTGCTCCGCGTCGACGCCGAACCAACGCGGGCGCTGCTGGTGCGCCTGGAGAAGGTCGCCACCGTCGATGCCACGCCGGGGATGCGCGCCGACGCGCTCAAACTCGTGCTCCGCCACGTACCGCCGGATCGGCTGCAGGAACTCGCCTGGGCGATCGTCGGCGCGGCGAAGACACCGGCGGCGCAGGCCGACTTGCTGAGCCGCACGCGGTTGCTCGCCGAGCTGCCCCGGCTGTCGCCCGTCGGCCGCCGGTTCTGCCTGCAGAAGGCGTTCCAGCTGTTGCGCGCGATCGACGACGGCAAGGGCGCCGGCTACTTCCTGGCCTTGGAGCTCGGGCGTGGCCTTGGCGTGCCGACCGCGGACACGAGATCCGAGCCGTTCCAGCCGGCGCGCGACGCGACTGCAGTGTTGACGGGCGGCCTGGCCCCCAGCTTCTTCCAGGACACGGTGCGCAATGCCCTGCAATGGCATGCAGAGCACCCGGACGGCTGATTCTCAGCGGACCCTGCTATCACGCGCCGCGGTGGCGCAGAAGCCGTCGGGGGCGCCCGGATCGCCCACGAAGACCTGGCTAAGCAAGCCCAGGCCGATGCTGCCATGGCAGCCGACGAAGACTCGATGCCTCACTTCTTCATGACCCAAAAAAGCAAGTTAAGATAGAGTGGGAAGAGGATTGCAAGCAATATCGTCGCAACGTCAATCCTAGACATAGATAGCTTTGCTCGACGATCAAGGAAAAGACCGAAGCAACCAGCAAAGAATCCAATGATAATCAATAGGCCTCCATACATGGCCATGAGATACCCCAGCGCAACAAGTGCCAAGGCTACGATCTTGCCTAGAGTCAAGTCCCTATCTGCACGCATGGCCATGGCAATTCAGTCCACCATCCACAACAAGCGGTACCAGCCGGCCAGCCCAGCGACGATCGAGAACGCGATGCCGGCTGCAGTCGCCGTGAAGAGTGCGCGCGCGGGAATCCATAACGACGCGAGCCAGGCCGCACTCAAGCAGATCAGGTAGTTGGCAAGTAGCACACCAAGCCCCTTTTCCCAGGGCAGATACACGTGTCCGCCACCGCCACCATGCCCTTCCACCAATTGGATCGGGAAGCCGGCGACCATCAATGTCTGGTAGTGCGCAGAACCCGCTGGGTAGTGAACGAACCAGTGCCCATAGTCGGGCGGTGGCAGATCTTGGAACGACGTGCATTGCAGATGCAGGCCCAACCACGCGAACCCGAAGCCAATCGAGGCGGCGAACACCAAACGACTTGCTGTGTGTTGTCCGGCTGCCGTGCTGCGGGCGATCGCAAACCAGGTAGTTAGTGCAAAGGCCGGGATCAGAAAAAACGCAATGAGGACGCCGAGCCCGGATGTTGCGAAGCAAGCTGCACCCGTGAGCACCACGATGGAATAGCTGTGCGCAGCTGATACTCGTTGCAAGACGAAGTCCACCAGCAGCGGCATCACGAACAACCCCAGCAACGTGCCCATGACCTGCGTGATGGAAGGGCCGTGCAAACTAAAGATCGTCGGCCCGCATGCCAGCAGCAGCGCGGTGAGCGGCACGAGCAGAAAGCGACGCCCAGAGCGAGGGGCCGCCCGGTACTTGGCCAGACCGACGCCGCTCGCAACCGCATAGGTCATCGCCAGCAGGAGGGGCCAAGTGTTCGGGGTGAAGATGCCGAGCAGTGCAGTAAGGACCGCGACCATGCCGCCTACCAACAGCCACTTCGCCGCGGCATCGGCCGCAGCATTCGCTTCGGCATGGGCTCTGCTCTTGGCAGGCGCGCCGATTGCCAGGCCCAACGAGTTGGTCATCGATTCACCTTCGGGATCCATATCACGATCCTAACCGCGGCACGCCTGCGAATTGCAGGCGTTGGCGCCAACGCGCTCGGATCAATTCGCATTACTACGCTCGACTTGCAGCAGCCGTTGCCGCCGTCGGTCGGCAACATACCTGACTGCCAGCTTGGTGATCCCGAATACGCCGACACTGGTTGGCGGCGTTCTGCAGCAGCAGGTCGCGCAGCTCGAGTACCGCCGAATCCCCGCCGCCGGCGCAAACACCCCGTGATACGTCACCAGGTGCCGACGCGGCCGCGGCACCCGCGCGCACAACGCGGAGAGCCAGCCTCCGCAGCGGCGACGCAAAGCGGCGCCGCAAGGTGGATGGCGCGCGTCGCGCTGCAGGGCTGCATCTAGCCGCTCGGCGGCTGGATGCAGAGCTGTCGGCGCAACCGATTCTCAGCAATCACCGCGCGTCCCGCAGCTTCACCACGACCACGACCCCGTTCTGCACCTGCACGGTAGGCCACGAGAGTGGCAGTGCGCTGTTCGGCTCGAGTTTCGTCTTGCAACTGCCGCCTGGCGCTGCGTTCTCAGGCCTACAGATCGCGATTCAGGGCGCGGAGCTGTTCGCCGTCGGTCGTTGCCCGTCCAACGCCGTCAGCTTCACCGACCTGTTTGGTGCTGACGATCGGCTGACGTCCAGGGCAGGGTTCCATCACCGAGAAAACCGGGGCGCGCCAACCGCGGGCCCCGGTACTTCTCTCATGAAACCCAACGTCAGCAGCACTGGAATGAAAGCCAGACCTTGCTGAAGTCGCCACGGCGAGCATCCTGTTCGCGGATCCAGAAATACAGGGTGCCCGCATTCCCCCACATCCAGCCCGCGTCGTCATCGGAATCGAGTTGGAGCAGGAGCTTCCAATCCTTCGCGCCCGACTTCAGCTCGGTTACACGCGCATCCTGATAGCCTTCAGGGCCGCCCAAATAGATACCATTCGAGGCGAGTTGGCAGTCCAGCTCCATATCATCCGACTGCACCGGGCTCGGATAACCAAGCATCTGATGCCTGACATCCCCCTCGAACGCCTCGTGGCGCAATTCGTAGTACGCGTCCCAATCCCGATCCCTGGCAAAGCCTGACTCGATTCGTTGCGCATCCGGGAAGGACTGCATGGCATGAAAGGCGATTGGCTTGCACTGGAACCTCGCGCCCTTGTCCACTCCGGCCGGTGTCGATCGCCGCTGCCAATAGGCAACCTCGCCCTCCACATGGAACACCTTCCATGCCCCCTCATCCTTTGGGTCGAAGCCCCACACGCTCTGGTCTTGATCGTAGAAGAAGAGGAGCAGGCCACTGCGCGGCAAGAACGACGGCAGAACCGCATGGACTTCCGCCAGATCGATCTGCGCCAGGAAACTCAGGGGCTTGCCCTTCCACTCCGGCCATCGCACTTCCTCCGGAAGCAAAGGCTCCCCGCCAAGCTGCGAGAAGGACGGGTTCTCGGTTGCTCGCAGATGCACGGCGGAGGTGGCGAGTGCCCCGAATCGTTGCCGCAGTTCGGCGGTGGTCACCGGCGGGCTCGGCGGGCTCGCCTTGCTCGTGATCTTCGCGCGACTTTGGGGCTTCTTGCCGCCAAACAGCTTCTTGAACCAATTCATGATCGCCTGGCTTTGGTCGGAGATTCCTCAATCCGCGGCACCCTTCGGCACGGCCCCGAAGATCCTGGAATGCGTGCCGGATCCGGCTTGCCGCACTCCCAGCGATCACCCATTGCGCCCTGGCTGCCCCGTGACCGCATCGAGAAAACCCGGACCATCGCCAATCATCCATACCGGGCGCAACTCGCAGCTCGTCTCGTCACCGGTCGCGTAGAGGAACTCCAGATGCATGCTGCAGTCGCGCACCATTGCGGT
The DNA here is from genome assembly GCA_020851075.1 of Planctomycetota bacterium. Classification (GTDB taxonomy): domain Bacteria; phylum Planctomycetota; class UBA1135; order UBA1135; family UBA2386; genus JADZDL01. The sequence goes on from JADZDL010000141.1 coordinate 9,018, forward strand.
GTCCTGGCCCATGCTGCGCAGCACTTGCGCAAACTGCTCGCGCGCCTCGGCCTCGTCGAGGATTCTGGCCTCGCTCCCAGGAATGACCGTGAAGCGGGCGAGATCCACCGTGCCGTGCACCTTGCTGCGACCTTGCAGATAGAGCACCGCAAAACGGTCCGTCAGAAAGCCGCGCCAGGTCTGTCGGAACGTGATCGTGTGGCCCTGGTCCCAGTCAAACCTCGCCACATCGCTACCCGATGCACTGTGCAGAACATTGGTCATCCGCAACTCAGTGTCCGGCGGCAGCGGCCCGAAGTTCTGCGTCAGCCAGCCGCGCAGGACCTGCTCTGCCTCGGCATCGGTTGCGAACGGCGGTTCGGATGCAGGCACCGGCGGATGGTCGCCCTCGACGGTGACACTGCCCCACCCGGAGTGGAACGCGGGAGACGGGCGCAGCGGCAGAAAGGTCGTGCCTCGCAATCGCGGCATTACCGTCGGCAAGGCAATCGTGGGCTCTGGCGAAGGAACGCCGCGACACCCCGCCAGCGTGCCGATCGCCAGCAACACAACCGGCAGCGCGAAGAACGGTGCGGTGACCAACGGCGTGATCGGCTTCATCGATCGGCAGGCTAGTTGCAACAAAAGCGCCCGGCAATGACACCGGAGCGCAATTCCCCAGCAGCAACTTCGCGGGCACGCCTTGCCGTCAATGCCTTACCCAAGCGTTGCTCGCGCCTGCTAAACTGCAGGAACATACGCTTGGTCGACGGCGGGGTCGGACGAGCTTCAACTCAGGGCAGGTCTCCACTACTAGCAAGCCTGCTGGAGCGACCCGCCGGATGATTCCTCCTGCACCACACTCCAGGGCACACCCATGCGACCCATCACGATCCTGCTGTCCGCCCTGATCGGGCCATTCCTGACCGCGCAGAACTGCGTCTACACGTTCGGCGATGATCCCGCACATCCGCTCAACCCGAATGCGAGCGAACTCTTCCCCCAAGGCGGGAACGTCAGTGCCCCGTTCAATCAGCCGATCGTGCGGTACCACATTCGTGTTCCTGAATACGTATTCCAGAACGTCCCCACGCAGATCAATGAGATGGCTTTCGGCGTGAAGCTGGGTACGCGCACCCTGCACTTCACGGATCTGACGATTCGCATGGGCCACACCACGGCCTCCAATGGCAACAACCAGTTCTCGCAGAACATCACGTCACCGCTGACGGATGTGCTGGTGGTTCACGATCACACTTGGATCCAGGGTAACGGGCCCACCTGGGTGCCCCTGGGCCTGCAACACAGCTTCCAGTTCATTCCTGGCCGAGGCGACCTGCTGATCGAGATGGTCGCCAGCGGTACGACCATGATCGCGAACAACTTTACGTTCACATCATGCCTGGCGGCGCCAATTGGCTCGATGGGCGTTGGAGGTGGGGCAACTTTGCCAAATGCGATCACCAGCAGCACAAGCACTCCCCCCGCCTTGCGGCTCTGCGTCGATCGAGCCGAGTTCGCCCTACACGGTACGACCTGCGAAGGTACACCCGGCAGCACGCCGCTGCTGGGAGTCACGGGCCGTCCAACGCTAGGGTCGGCGACGACCCTATGGCTCAGCGATGCCCTGCCGAACGGTTTCGCCGCCTTGGCTTACGGCTTCAACAACGCCCCACCCTTTCCAACCGACCTCACTTCCCAAGGAGCTCCCGGTTGTCGGCAGTACTTCAACATCGCATGGAATGAGTTCGTCTTGACCAACCCGATGGGTATCGGATCGCACGTTCTGCAGATTCCAAACAGCCCGGCGGCGACCGGCCTCGTGCTCTATGGGCAGTACTTCGCGTTCGATTCGGTTGGCAATGCGCTCGGGA
>JADZDL010000142.1 GCA_020851075.1 Planctomycetota bacterium
CCAGTTCGCGCAGCGCATCATACATCGGCAGCCCGACGAGCTGGCAGAAGGCGCGGAACGCCACCGCTCGCGTCTCCGGCGACTCCGCGGCGGCCAACGCGAGGCCGGCAATCGCATCCTCGACGCTCGGGCTCCACCACGCATCCAAACTGCTGGCCAACCACCTGTAGGGAAAGGTCGTAGTCACACTCACCTGCTCCGCCGCGAGCGCTCTCGCGTTCGCTCGGAAGGCCTCTGCGAGGATCGGTAGCTTCAGCGCTTCGTCCAGGCCCGAAACATCCGTCCAACCCTTCGCCGCCACGCGGCGCGCGAGAGTGACCCTTCCAGGCAGAGCAGACGTCAGGTCAGCGATGAGGCGCAGAGAAAGATCACCGACGCCGTCCTGACCCTCGGTCCCAGTCAACGCCGCCGCGCGCGCATACTCCCAAGACCACGATTCGTTGAGCGACCAATAGGCAACCCAGATAACCCCCTGGGTCTTGCGCCGGAAGTCCGCCAACTTGAGCGCCTGCTCACCGAGCTCCTTGGCACGAACCTCTTCGTTGGCCGCGAGCAACTCCCCGGCGCGATCGTTGAGCGCGCGGGCCAGATCCAACTCGAGCAACTCACGGTCCGCCGCGTTGTTCGCAGTCGTCGCCAGCACTCCGCGCAAGGACTCGATCGCGGCATCAGGATGTCCCGAACTCGACAGCCGCCGCGCTTCGCTGATCACCGCGTCGCGCCGGATCGTCGGCAACCACAGCGCGACCGCGAGCAGCGTCACCACCACCGCCGCCGTGATGGTCGCCGCCAGCCGCCAGTTCTTCCGCACAACGTGTGCCACGCGCACCATGCGACTCGGCTGCTGCGCGAGCACGCCCCGACCATCCGCAAAACGCTCGATGTCTTCACCCAGCGCCAACGCCGTCGCATACCGATCCTCGGGGCGCTTGCGCAGTGCTTGCATGCACACGAGTTCCAATTCGTGCGGCACGCGCTTGTCCACCTTGCGCAGCGGCTTCGGATCCTCGTGCAGGATCGAACGGATCGTCTCGTGCAGCGGCAGACCCGAGAACGGACCGCGCCCCGCGAGCATCTCATACATCAGGGCACCCAGCGCCCACACGTCGCACGCTTCGCCAATGCGCCCCGAATCGCCGCTCGCCTGTTCAGGACTCATGTAGGCCGGCGTGCCGAGCAGTTCGCCCGTCAGCGTGCGGGTGCCCGCCACGGCCGCATCACGCGCAAGCCCGAAGTCGACGACAAACGCGTCGCCATTCCGATCGATGAGCACGTTCTGCGGCTTCAGGTCGCGGTGCACGATGCCTTGTCCATGCGCATGCGCGATCGCCGACGTCACCTGGCGCAGGATCTTCACAGCGCGCGCCGGCAGCATGCGGCCGCGGCGCTGCAGTTCGTCCGCCAGCGTGCCGCCATCGACGAAGTCCATCGCAAACCACAACAGTCCCTCGGGTGTCTCACCGAGGTCGTACACGGACACGATATGGCGATGCCGCAACCGCGCGAGGCTGCGCGCTTCGGCCCGAAACCGGCGCAGCGCGTCGCCAAACGCCAGATCGCCGGGGCGCAGCACCTTGATCGCCACCTCGCGATCGAGCGAACGCTGCCGCGCGCGATAGACCACGCCCATGCCACCGCGGCCGAGTTCTTCGCCCAATTCGAAGTCCGCGGGCAACGACGGCGACGGCAATTCGGGTTGCCCGAGTTGCGGCTCTTCGCCGAGGCTCGTGAACAACGCCGCGAGTCCGCGTTGGCACGCGTGCACATCGCCCACCTCGACCCCAAACCGCGCGGCCCACTGCGCAGCGTCGATCGCCTCCCCCACGGCCAACGCCAGTGCGAGCTCTTCGCTGAGCCGGCCCAGCACCTCGTCGCGATCGCCGGTCACGATGCCACCTCCGCGCCGAGCTTGCGGCCAAGTTGCGCCACCGCGCGCCCCAAAGCCCGCCGCACGCTCGAAGCACTTCGCCCCGTTCGATCCGCTATCGCCTCCACGGTGAGCCCTTCGAAATGCCGCAGCAGCAGCACTTCGCGGTCCTCGTCCGGCAACTGCTCCACGGCATCGGCGAGCCGGTCGCGTTCGTCGCGCCGCACCATGCTGGTCGCCGGGCCATGTCCCGAGCGCTGCAATTCGCGCAACACCGTGGTGACCTCGCGCTGCTCCCGCGCAACAGCGCGCCGCGCCGCGCCATGCCACGCCGCCAGATCCCGAATGCGGTTCTCGGCGATCGCACACAACCACTGCGCTAGGGCCCGCTCCGCATCCGCACCTTCCGGCAGCACGAAGCGCTCCCACGCCCGCTGCGCGTGCAGGAAGGTCTCCTGCAGCACATCCATCGCGTCAACGCGCGCCCGCAAGGCCACACCAAGGCGCATGCGCACGTAGAGCAGCACGCGATCGGCGGCGCGCGCAAACAGTTGGTCCGCAGCGTCCCGATGGCCCGCGCGGGCCTTGGCCATCAGGTCCTGGATATCGGCGAAGTCAGTCATCCTCTAGCAGAGAGGCAGAGGATCGCGAATCCGCCGGCCCAAGCGAGGAAAAGCCGCGAGCAAACTCGACAATGCCATAAACAACTTATCGACAATCTATTACACCATCCCTATGGCGGGTTCCCCTTCCGCAAGCTCACCTGGAAGCAGCAACCCCCTCATAGTCGAGCCCAAACCGCGCCAGGTACTTTCGCAATCGATCCGCGTCGTTCGTCGTCGCCCGTTTCGCGCGCGAAGCCGCAAATAGCTCCCGGCCGGCCGCCGACAACGAACGGTGACGGCGGCAAGAGCGCACGACTTCGGCCAGCTGCACGCGGTCGAAACGATCGATGCCCGCGACCACTTCCTCGCTGAGCACTTCCAGAAGCAGCAGATCGTCGTCCACCATCGCTACGTGCTCGGGTGCGCCGTGACCATCGCGCAAC
>JADZDL010000143.1 GCA_020851075.1 Planctomycetota bacterium
AGGAACCGGCCGCGGCGTTCTTCCTGTCGTGCACCGAAACGCGCCAGAGTGACTACCAGCGGTTCCTCGAGGAACTGCAGGCCGTCATCACTGCTGCGGGCAATGACGCGGGCGCGCAGCGAGCGGCTGTGCAGGAGCGTCTGGGGGCGGTGACGCCGGCTCCCGAAGTGCTCCAGCGCATGCTGGACCGTCGCACCAAGCTGCGCGCGCCGGAGATGCCCGTGGAGGGCGTCAACTGGTTTGAAGCAGCGGCCTGCGCGCAGTGGTTCCATCTCTCGCTGCCGACCAAGGCCGAATGGGCGCTTGCGGCGTTTGGCGATGGCAAGAGCCACGCGTTCCCGTGGGGGAACGAGTGGAAGGATGACGATGCCGCGCGCAATATCAGCATCAGCGCGGCCGTGGCGGCCAATTCGGGCGGGTTATCGTGGCGCGGCAGTGGCAGCGACGCGATCCACCACCTCGCCGGCAACGTCGCGGAGTGGCTAGCCGGCGAACCGACGGCGAGTGAAGGCCTGCTCGCGGGCGGGCGCTACAACGACTCTCGCAAAGAGGCGCGGCTGCGGGCGACCGGCGAGGACTTCCACAAGAAGTCCCTCTTGAGCGATCTGCCCGGGTTCGGGTTCCGCATGGTGTTGCGCCCGCGGCAATTCCTCGCCAGCGAGTTTGCGAACGGCCAGTATCCGACCGAGGCGCGCTGACCGTAGCGGCCAGCGGAACAGCCCAGCGGAACAACCCAGCGGAACAGCGCCGCGGATAGCCCTACGGATCAGCGCCGGCGCAGGATGAACAGGTTGCGCTCGGGGTCCGTCAGGCGCACGCGGCGGAAGTCGGCGAGGAAGCCGGTGGCGTCCGACGACTCGGTGCGCGACTTCGGCTGGATGCGCGGCTTGCCAGTGGCGGGATCCACCGGCACGGCGGCGACCACGATGTCCACCTCGGGGCGATCGAACGGCACCTTGAGCGCCAGCGAATTGTCGCCACCCACGTTTACGTACTGGTTGTTCTCGGCGGCGCCGGCCCAGTCGTCGCCGAGCACGACGATGCAGGGCACCGGGCTTTCGTCGACATCGATGGCGTCGATCTGGAACGTGCGGGTTGGCACGCCAGCGCACGAAACGAGCAGGGCCGTGAGCAGAAGGGAGTGATTGCGGGTGATCTTCATGGCGTTCACTTCTCCTGCTTGAGGGTCCAGCGGAAGTCGCCGTACTTGCTGAGCTGGTCCTGCACCTGCTGCTTCGTGAGCAACTCGGTGACGGGCTCAAAGCCGGGCGCGGCGGCCTGCACGCAAATGCGTTCGCTGCTGCCGAAGTCGACGTCGTAGACGCGGCGGGTGCCTTGGCCGACGCGCGTGCCATTCACGAACACGGCGGCGGTGGGCGGATCAACGGCAATGCCGACCTTGAACGCGGTCGTGCTGCACGCCGGCAGGCAAGCCAACGCCAGCAGGGAGGCGAGGGGGATACAGAGGTTTCGATTGGCCATGGAACTTACCAGCACCAAGAGGGGGCCCTGCAGGATAGGGGGTGGGCCATCAGAATCCAGGTTCGGTCTACCGAGATGGGGATTGGTCGCATCGGAGTCGCGGTCGGGGGACGGCGAGGCGTGTATGCTCCGACCCCGTCCCCGCGTGAACTACTTCGTACCGTCATCGACTCCCGCCGAAGGCCTCGGCGTCATGCTCCTGTTCCGGCTCATCAACGAGTCGGTACCGGACTTCTTCCGCCCCGACCGCCGGATCCTCATTGCGCGGGCGCCCGGCCGCCTCGATGTGATGGGGGGATTCGCGGACTATTCCGGTTCGCTCGTGCTGCAGATGCCGATCGCCGAGGCGGCCTGCGCCGCCGTGCAGAAGCGCGACGACGACCTGCTCCGGGTCTGGTCGCCGAGTCGCGATGGTTCGCGCACGCAGTTGTTGTCGGTGCGCCTCGGCGACCTGGGCCTGCCCGACGCGGCGATCGACTACGCGGAGGCGCGCGCGTTCTTGACCGCGGATCCGCGCGATCGATGGGTCGGTTACCTGCTCGGCTGCCTCGTCGTGCTCGCGCGCGAACGAGGCCTGCGGCCAGACTCTGGTTTCGATCTGCTGGTGTCCAGCGACGTGCCCGAAGGCAAAGGTGTCAGTTCGTCGGCGGCGATCGAAGTGGCGACGATGCGGGCGCTCGCGCTGCTCTACGGCATTTCGCTCGAAGGCCGCGAACTTGCGCTGCTCTGCCAGAAGGTCGAGAACGAAGTTGTTGGTGCCCCTTGCGGGGTGATGGACCAGATGACCGCGGCGTGTGGGCAGGCCGATGCACTCATGGTCCTGCGGTGCCAACCGTGCGAACTGCAAGGTAGCCTCACCGTACCGCCCGAACTCGAGATCGTGGGGCTCGACAGTGGGGTGCGGCACGCGGTCTCGGGCAGCGACTACGGTGCTGTGCGCACGGGGGCATTCCTCGGCGCGCGCTGGCTCGCGGACCTGCGTGGGCTACCGATGCGCACCGAAGGAGTGCTGCGCATCGCCGACGATCCGCTGTGGAAGGGTTATCTCGCCAATTGCCCGGCTGACGAGTTTCGTTCGCGCTACGCAGCGCAATTGCCGGATTCGATCGCCGGCGCGGCCTTCCTGTCGCGTTTTGGTGGCCACGCCGACGCGCTGTCGCCCGTCGATCCCGCCCGCACCTACGCAGTGCTCGCGCCGACGCGTCACCCGATCGAGGAGAACGCGCGCGTCGAGCGCTTCCGCGACCTGCTGACCGCGCCACTCTCCCCCGCGTCTCGCGAAGAACTCGGCGCGCTCATGTATGCCTCGCACGCAAGTTATTCGGCGTGTGGCCTTGGCAATGCCGTGACCGACTTCCTCGTCGATCAGGTGCGCGCGCGGCAGGCCCTGGGCGCGCCCATCTACGGCGGCAAGATCACGGGCGGCGGCAGCGGCGGCACGGTCGTCATGATCGGCGAACGCGTCAAGGTCTGGCACGAGGCGTTGCGCATCAAGAAGGCGCTGCAACAGCAGACCGGGCACACGGGGCACGTGTTCCGCTGGTCGTCGCCGGGTGCGATGGCCTTTGGTTCGATCGAGTTGAGTCCAGTGCATGGCTGACGGCCGCGCCATTGCCCTCGCCGTCCTGACCCTCGTCGCCGGGGCTGGCATTGCGGCATGGTTCGTCCTGCTTCGTGGTGCCGATGCGCCACCAGCCGCTGCGCCTGCGGCGCCCGCCAACGCGCTGCCCGTGCTCGACGGCCCCGCGGGTCCCGCGAATGGTGATCCGACCTCCGCTACCGCGGTCGAACGTTCGGCGGCCGGCCTCGTGCGCGTGCGCGGCCGTGTGCTCGCGCGTGCGGGTGGGCCGCTCGCGAACCTCGAGGTCACGCTGCGGCGGGCCGGTCTGCAACCCCGCGACCACAAGCGCCCCGAACTACCGCGCCTGTTCACGGAGAAACTCTCGGCGCCTGCGCCGAATCCGGATCGTCCGTGGCCAGCCAGCACCACGAAGAGTGATGCGGCGGGTGCCTTCGCGTTCGAACCCGTGGTTCCCGGGGACTACACGCTCGCCACTCGCCTGGGCACTGCCGTGAGCAGCCAGCAACTCCAACTGTTGCCCGGCAAGGACGAGGTGGTCGATCTGCAGTTCGCCGCCAATGAGGTGCTCGCCACGATCACGTTGCGATGCCCCAGCACGCCGACGCAGCTGGTGACGTTGACTGGCGATGGTGTGATGGAACGCCAGCCGGAGCAGGTCGAACCTGGCATCTACCGCCAGTTCTTGCCACCTGGCACCTACACCGTGAATGCGTGGAACTACCCGCTGGGTGTCGTCAACCGACTGCTGCGCCTGCCCGCGGCCCAGGGCACGCTCGTCGTCACGCCCGACCAACAGGAAGCGCATTGCGAACTCGTGGTCCCCGACTTCGAGCTCGAAGTGCGCCTCGACGACGGTCGCGTGGACCGCATGACGGGGCTTGAGTTTGAGATCGAGCGGGAGGGGCCGAAAGAGCAGGCGACGAAGATCGTGCGCCTTGGTGGTCCGGACGGCCGTACCTGCAGGTTCGACAAGCTGGCGGCCGGCGGGTGGATGGTGACGGCGCGGGCGCCTGGGATCCTGCCGATCGAACCCCAACGCATCGAACTCACGTGGCGCGCGCCGCAGACTTCGCTGGTCCTGCGCGCCGAACCGGCGGGCATCGTTCGCCTCGCGGTGCGAAGTGGCAACCAGACCATGATGTTGTTCGAACCGGTAGTGCCGGTGTTGAAGACCAGTCGCGGCGAACTGCGCGCGGGCAACCTGCGGCGCGGAGAACGTGGTATCGGTGCGCGCCTGGACTTCGGTTTTGGCAGTGTGCCGGTCGGTAGCGCCGAACTGCAGATCACCGATGTCGTCGCGGATGGTCGGGTGACCTACCTGTCGTTTGATCCGGTCGCCGCGCAGGCGATCGATGTGGTCGCCGGCGATCACAACCGCATCGACCTGCAGGTGAAAGCGCGCGCACTCGTGAAGCTGCGGGCTGCTGACAGCATCGGGCGCGACGACCTCACGGTGACGGCGATCACGGTGCGAGCTCTGGACCTCGTCGTGGTCTCGGACGAGAAGCGGGCGTCGCGGTGGCGTTCCTACCTGCCGCCGGGCGACTACCTGGTCGCGATCCAGCGTGGGGACGTGCGAACGGAACAGCGTGTGTCGGTTGGTCGGCAGAATGTGGATCTCACCCTGCGGCCGTGATCCCTGACCGGATCGAAACCCTGACTGGATCGAGACCCTGACCGGCGAGCGTGCGAACGGGACCTCAGCGGCCGACCACAGCTTCGGCCGCGTTTGACATGACTGCGCCGAGGGCCGTGGTGCCGCCCGTGGGGTCCGGGACCATGGCCTGGTGGTAGAAGCGCAGGCCGACGAACGGAATCGCATTGGGGATCGGGAGGTCATACGTCGCACTGCCGTTCTGGCCAGTGCACAGCGCCCACGCATCGGGTTGCAGGTAAGCGTTGCAGCCCGGCATGCCGAGGGTGGCCAGGGATACCGCCGCGGTCCGGTTCCAGCCAAACGCCAGTACTGCGACGTTGGCCGGCAGGTTGTTCATCTGCACGGTGAGCGGGCGGCCGATCCGCGGCGTGTCGCGGGGTACGAGTTCGCATACGCCCAACGAACCGGGGCAGCCCGCCGCGTAGGTCACATAGGTGCTGGTGGGGCCGACCAGGCCAACCGTCAGGTGCAAGCCTGCGTCGAGTTTGACGTAGGAGGTGCCGGGGGCCAGCGGCGGCGTTGGTGGCAAGGGGATGGAGTAGTGCCAGGTCTCGATCCATCCATCGGAACGTCGAGCGGCGACATGGTCGTCGCCGAGACCTACTTCGACGTAATAGGTGCCCGTGGGCAGGGGCGGTTCGTTGGGCCCGAAGGGAACGATGCCCCAATGGGCGAGGCGACCGTCGCTGCGCAGTCCTGCTGCTGCATTGCGGCTCGTAGCGATCTGCGTGAAGTACACACGAGGCGGCAAGGCTGGGACCTGGTCGTGTCCAAACCCGGTGCGACCGACGGCGAGCACGACACCATCGGAACGTCGTAGCAGGGTCTGGGCTTCGCCGGCCGCGACCTCGACGTAGCGTTGGCCGGGGGGCAGCGCCGGGATTAGAGACAGGCCGTAGCTGGTGTCGCCGAAGGTCACGACGGTGCCGTCGGAGCGCAGCGCCACGGTGTGCACGAGCCCGCACGCTGCCTGGGTGTAGGTGACACCGGGAGGCAGCGGCGGAATGTTGAGCTGGCCAAACGAATTGCGGCCCCACGCGCGCATGGTGCCGTCGGAACACAGGGCAACCGAGTGCCACAGGTAGGCATTGACGCTGGTGTAGGTCACTCCTGCCGGCAAGGTGGGTATGGCGCCCATGTTGTTGATGGTGGCACCCCAGTGGTGAAGGGTGCCATTGGAGGTGAGAGCGACTGCATGACCACCCCCGGAGGCGACATCGAGGTACACCTCATTCGAAGCGAGGCTCGGCAAGGTGCCTTCGAAGCTGAGGTCGTCGCCCCAGCAGACTACGGCGCCGTCTGAACGCAGTGCTACCGAGTGGACCTCGCCTGCGGCAATCTGGGTGTAATGCGTGCCTGGAGGAAGTGCGGGCACGTTGCATTGGCCGTAATCGTTGCGGCCCCATGCGGCGACCATGCCGTCACTGCGCAAGGCGAGGCTGTGCCAGTCTGCGGCTACGGCCGTGTAAGTAGTTCCGGTTGGCAGTGCAGGCACGTTGGCCTGCCCAGTGCTGGTGTCGCCCCAAACCTCGATCTGGCCGTCGGAGCGCAAACCAAGGGAATGCCATTCGCCCGCAGCCACGGCGCGGTAGGTGACGCCGTTCGGGAGGGTTGGGACGTTGCATTGGCCGTGGCCATTTTCGCCCCAGCCGCGTGCTGTGCCATCACTGACCACGGCAAGAGCATGCCACGTACATGCTTGAGCCGCAGTGTAACTCATTCCGGCGGGCAGGGGCGGTACATTGATCTGGCCGTAGAAGTTGTCTCCCCACGCCTCTAGCAATCCCAGGTTGGATAGAGCTAACCCGAAGTTGACTCCAGCGGAGATGTGTGACCACACATGCCCTGGAGGAATCGCTGGTGGTGTGCCATGAGCTTCTCCCCATTGCATCAAGGTGCCGTCAGACAGCAGGCCGACGCCCATCAAACAAATGTCCGCATCCAAGAAATGCAGGCCCGCGGGAGGCGGCGGCGCCGGTATTCCAATGGTGCGCCCAAGGAACTGGGTGCCGCGAGCGAGCAGGCGCCCGCCGCTAGTGATCACCCAGGTCCCCAGTGACCCACTGCCGCCTGCACCAATGCGCGCAACAGGTTCTGCGGCCGCTTCGGTGTCGAAGTAGTAATAGCCCCAACCCCTGACCGAGGACTGTGCCAAGCAGGTGCTGTGACCCAGGCAGGTCATCAGCACGGGGAGGACCCAGCAAAGGCGCCAAGGAGGCAGGTGAGGGCGAATCATGAACTTTCCTCAGTACCCAAAAATCAGGGCCGGGCTCGCGCTAAGCATGGACTATGGGTTGGCATTGTAAGAGGACTCGAGACGAGGGGCTTGAACAGGATCGCACCCGTTTCCCACGTCACACTAGTCCGGCCTGAGGCTGTGGCAACCCCCTGGGCGAGGCATGGATTCCGTCAGCGCGTACATGGATCGTGCATTGCCCGGGTTCTTACCCAGTCCATCCCTGATCCCATGCAAACTGCGCCCCTTTCGCGATAGTTTGCCCCCGGTTGCGCAGTGGGCGGCCCCGATGCGGTGGTGCCTTCTTCGCGGAGGTGTTTCTGGTGGCGAAGCGAATGCTGCGGTGGGCGGTGGTCTCGTTGGCGGTCTACGGAATGGCTCACCTGGCCAGCACCGCGTGGTTCCTCGTGCACGCTCGGCCCGGCGCGCCGCACGCCCTGGCCCCTGCCAGCGCCGACCTGACGGCAAAGCAGCAGCCGCTGGTGAGCGCCTTGTCGCGCATTCTCGACGAAGATGGGGTGCCCGAGGCCGAACGGTGGGCGACTGCGATCGTGCGCAGCGCGCCGACGGGGGATCTCGGCTACCTCGCGCTCGTCACCGCGCAGATCCGGCGAGAATCGCACTTCTTGGCCCCCGACCTCGAATGGCTCTACCAGGGCCTCGTGCCGGACCTCGTGCACGAACTGGGCGTCACCGACCCGATTCGCACCCTGGGACCGATGCAGGTGCAGAGTTGGCGGCTGGCGGACTTCTTTGCGAACGCGCGCGGCGAGCAGCTTGATGCCCATTCGGTGAAGGCGCTCGCGGCCGACATCGAGACGGGCGTGGCCGCGTGTGTTGCGGTGCTCGACCGCATCGTCGTCGAGTATGCGCCGGATCGCCGTTTGCGCGGTTGGGCCTATTCGGTGGGCGAAGCCGGCCTGAACCCGGATCGCATCGTGCTCGCGCGCGACTGTACGGGGACCGTGGCGCCCGAACGGCGCAGCGAAGCGTTGCGGCAGAAA